>CALRNP020000061.1:0-23688 GCA_943369575.1 Azorhizobium sp. AG788
GGTAGACGGTGGAAATGGAGATGTTGGAATCGATGGCACTGGCGCGGCGGTACAGCTCTTCCACGTCGGGGTGGTCATCCGCCAGGCTGAGCACGCGGGCGATCACCCGGCGCTGCTCGGTCATGCGCATGCCCTTGGCGAGGCAGGCCTCTTCAATGGCGCTGATCTTCTCGCTCAAACGCAGCCATCCTTAAGTTTTCGTGCCGCCGAACCGGGCCCTGAGCGCAGCTCTAGCCGTTCGGCGCGAGCTTATCACCCCCTGGCACCGTCGCCGCAAGCGGGCGGGGGAAAAGCCCTCAGAAATCCCGGCGCATCACCAGGGCATCGGCCGCGCCATGCGGCCCGGCATAATAGCCCTTGCGCCGCCCCACCTCGCCATAGCCGGCGCGGCGATAGAGCGCGAGAGCGGCGGTGTTGCCCGCCTCCACCTCCAGGAAGGAGGCCGTCACCCCCAGCGCCGCCAGCCGGCCGAGATGATGGGTCAGCAGCGCCCGGCCGTGACCGTGCCCCTGCGCGCTCTTGTCGATGACGATGGACAGGATCTCGGATTCGGGGGGCACCATGTGGGAGAGTACGAAGCCCAGCATCTTGCCCTTGGGCACCGCCAGCACATGGGCGATGCCGGTGCGCTCGGCCAGCAGGCGCTCGAACTCCTCCACCGACCAGCCGCGATGGAAGGCACCCGCGTGCAGACGCGCCATCTCCGGCGCATCGGCGCTGGTGGCGGTGCGAAGCTCGGGGGCAGGCGATCCCGAGAACAGCCGGGAGAACGGGGTCATCGCCGGGCGATGCGTGCCGCGTTCTGGGGCTTGGCGTCGGGCGGGCGCAGATAGAGCGGACGCGGCTCGGCGCGGGCGGGATCGGCCACCGCACCCAGCCGGGCCACCCAGGCCACATCCGGGGCCACCATGACTTCCACCGCCATGGGCGTCCGCTCGCCCGGCGGCCAGACATCGGCCACCAGTTGCGCCCCCGAGCCCACCAGCCGCACCGCGCCGATGGCGGCGGCGCGGGCCGCATCGCGCACCGCGGCAATGCGCGGGGCGATCAGAGTGCGGCCACCGGCGCCGAACATCTGGAGAAAGACATGGCCGTGGCGGGCATCGATGGCGGCGACCACCGGCAAGGTATCATCCATGGCCAGAAACGGCGCGGCCAGCGCCGACAAGGTGGTGACGCCCACCACCGGCTTCTGCGCCACCAGCGCAAAGCCGCGCGCGGCGGACAGGCCGACCCTCAGGCCGGTGAAGCTGCCGGGGCCGACGGTGGCGGCCACGCGCCAGAGGTCCTGGAATTCCAGGCCGGCGTCGCGCATCACCTGCTCGACGATGGGCACCAGCGCTTCCGCATGGCCGCGCTCCATCAGCAGCGAATCGCCAGCGATGATGGCATCGGCTTCCGCGTCGAGCACCGCGACGGAACACGCCGCCAGCGCAGTATCTATGGCCAGAACATACATGAAGGTGGACGCCCGCTCCCCGCGTCCACGATCCATCGAAAACGCCGCTGACGGAAGGGGATAGACGACAATCCCCCGGAAAAGATCGCGAAATCAGCGATGCGCTCAGACCGGGCGCACCTCGAGCACTTCCGGCACGAAGTGGCGCAGCAGGTTCTCGATGCCGTTCTTCAGCGTCGCCGTGGAGGACGGGCAGCCCGAGCACGAGCCCTTCATGTTGAGATAGACCACGCCTTCCTTGAAGCCGCGGAAGGTGATGTCGCCGCCGTCATTGGCCACCGCCGGACGCACCCGGGTCTCGATCAATTCCTTGATGGTGGAGACCAGCTCGGCATCGTCGGACGCGAAGAACTCTTCCGAATCCTCGCTGTCGCTGGCGACCCCATCCGCCAGCACCGGGGCGCCGGACATGAAGTGTTCCATGATGGCGCCGAGGATGGCCGGCTTCATGTGCGCCCATTCGCCATCGGTCTTGGTGACGGTGACGAAATCCGAACCCAGGAACACTCCGCCCACGCCCTTCACCTCGAACAGGCGCTGCACCAGCGGCGAGCGGCCGGCCTCTTCGGGGGTGCGGGCTTCGAGCGTGCCGTCGCCGAGCACGGTGCGGCCGGGCAGAAACTTCAGGGTCGCCGGGTTCGGCGTCGCCTCGGTCTGGATGAACATGGCTCTGGTCCTTGAGCAATTCGGGTCGCGGGCAGGGCCGCGTGTCCCTGTCAACATAAGCGCGCAACCGCCGTTCGGAAAGGGTTGGCGCAGCAGTGCCGGAACGGCGTCCCGGATCAGGACACGCCTGCCCTGGGCGCGGGAACGGTGGGGGAACACAAAGGAACCGAATCGGCGCGGCGCCCATGTGCCGCCTTTGTTCCCGCCGGACGGGCTGTCCCATGACGGGACAGCGGATGGGTCTTCAGCGAACAGGGCGCGAACAGAAGCGGCCCGAATCGCTGGGACAGGCCCGTACCGGGTTTGATCCACCCCCGCGCTGCCCTTGCGGGATCTGCCGCCCGCAACCATTTTTTGCGGGCGGGCGTGCCGAAGCGCGATGAAGCGCGGCTCGGGGCCCGGAACGGAGAGGTGGAATGAACTACGTGCGCACGGCGATCCTGCTGGCGGGACTGACCGCGCTGTTCATGGTGGTGGGCTTCGCGCTCGGCGGCCGGGGCGGGATGATGATCGCCTTCCTGGTGGCGGCCGGCATGAACCTGTTCAGCTACTGGAATTCCGACAAGATGGTGCTGCGCATGTATGGCGCGCGCGAGGTGGACATGCGCACCGCGCCCGAGTTCGTGGGGCTGGTGGCGGAACTGGCGCAGCGGGCGAACCTGCCCATGCCCAAGGTCTATCTCATGGACAATCCGCAGCCCAACGCCTTTGCCACCGGGCGCAATCCGCAGAATGCCGCGGTGGCCGCCACTACCGGCCTGCTCCAGGCGCTCAATCGCGACGAGATTGCCGGCGTCATGGCCCATGAGCTGGCCCATGTGAAGAACCACGACACGTTGACCATGACCATCACCGCCACCATTGCCGGCGCCATCTCCATGCTGGCGAACTTCGGCATGTTCTTCGGCGGCGGCAATCGCGAGAACAACAATCCGTTCGGCTTCGTCAGCATGATCCTGATGGCGATCCTGGCCCCCATGGCGGCCATGGTGGTGCAGATGGCCATCTCCCGCTCGCGGGAATATGAGGCGGACAAAGGCGGCGCCGAGATCTGCGGCCAGCCTTTGGCCCTGGCCTCGGCTCTGGCCAAGATCGCCGGGGAGGCCCATCGGGTGCCGAACTATGAGGCCGAGGGCCACCCGGCCACGGCGCACATGTTCATCATCAATCCGCTCTCGGGCGCGCGGATGGACAATCTGTTCTCCACCCACCCCGCCACCGAAAACCGCATCGCCGCGCTGCAGGAACTGGCGCAGCGGATGGGCGGGGGCGGGTTTGCGACGCCTCGGCCCGCCATGGGCAACGGTGGCGCGCGAGGACCGTGGGGCGGCGCCGGCGGCCGCCGCGGGCCCTGGGGCTGAGCCTCAGGGCGCCTCCTGCACCGTCAGGTAGCTCTGCGGCCCGTAATGCAGGGTGTTGCGGGCAAAATACGGCGGGCCGGGCATGTCGAAATGCACATAGCCGTGGCTGACGTCACTGCGCAGCAGGTCGAGACGGCTCGCCACGTCCAACCGCAGGCGGTCGCCCGCCTCCAGTCGGGTCGGCCCCGGGGTGAGGCTGAATTCCAGGTCCACCGGCACGCCGGGCACCAGCGGCTCGCGCACTGAGGTGTCGTGGACGATCTCGCAGGCGGTGTCGCGACCGGGATCGCGTCGCCGACGGGCCGGGCTCATGGCACCCAGGGACAGCAGGTGATAGCTGCCGTCGCGCCCCAGCCGCCCCAGCCGCGCCACGAGATGGGAATCGATCTCGTTGGAGCTGAAGCGCAGATTGAGGCTGACCGGCCCGGCCAAAGTCATGGCCCGATCGGCGGTGAACTCGAACGCCAGCGTCTGGTTCGCCACTTCGTCGAACCCGCCCAGGATCGGCAGGCCGAGGGGGACGGCGGCCCAGCGGTTCTCGCCCTCACCCGGCCGCTCCGCCAGCCGATGGGTGGCCGCATCCGCGCCCTGTGAGGCGAGGTAGAAGCGGCGCTCCTGCGCCTGCGGCAGCGGAAAATCGGCGCCGCCGGCATAGGCGTCCGCGCCTTCCACCCAATAGCGCACGGCCGGCTGGGCGGCATAGCCATTGTCGGTGCCGTGCAAGACATGGTCGAAGAAGGCCAGCGCCTCCAACTGCCAGGCATAGACCGGCAATTCATAGGCCGGGGGCGCGAGGATCATCCATTTGCGATGCTTGGGCGTGCTGGCGTTCTGGAACAGGTCGTAGGTGCCGAACTGATGCAGGTTGAAGTAGCCCAGGTTCTGCACCACCACGAACGGCACATCGATCCGGTCCAACTGGCCGGAGGGGCCTGATTGCAGGGACGCGGTGTCGCGGGATTTCGCGTCCAGCATCCAATTGGCGTAGATCTCGCGCACGTTTTTCTGCGGTGTCTTGGCCATGAAGGCACGATAGAGCGCATCCACCCGCTTCATCATGAACGGCTGCCAGAAACGCTTGAGCGGTGAATTGGTGATGTGGCTCACCAGCGCCCGCACCACCGGCGGCACCCGCAGGCGATACATGGCCGGGGTGAAGTTGGCGCCCATCCAGAGATTGAAGAAATAGAGATTGCAGACCCCGCCGAAATACAGGAGGTGGCGGAAATAGTCGGTGCAGATCTCGTTGCAGAAGAACGCCTTTAGGGCCGGCGGCCGGCGCACCGCCACCAGCGGCTGGGTCATGCCGTAATAGGATGTGCCGAACAGCACCACGCGCCCATCGCACCAGGGCTGCGCGGCGGCCCAGGCGATGACGCGCTCGTGGTCGTCCGCATCCTCGGGAGAGAGAAACACCGCCTCGGTGCCACCCGAGCGGCCCATGCCCCGGCGCATCACCACCACCTGCCCATAACCGCGATCGGTGAAGACGGGAGGACAGCCGATTTCATTGCTCCCGGTGGGCACGCCGGCAGTGTGCAACTCGCGGCTATAGGCGGCGAACTGCACGATGGCCGGATAGCGCCCCGGCACCCGCGGCACATAGACATCCGCCGACAGTGTGACGTCGCCGGCCACCGGAATGCGCTCGTCTGCCAGCAGCCGGCAGCCCAGGCCAGAGGCTGCGGCGGCCCCCGGCTGCCAGCCGGCCAGTTGCTCATGCTCCAGCGGCGGCGCCTTGAGTGGGATGAGATTGTCGAGCCATGCCCCCATTGATCGGCCTCCTGCTTACGTCTGGTCGGTCTCCGGTCCTCCGGCATCCGCCGCCAGCAGGCGGAACAGCTCGGTGAGCACGGTTGTGTTGAGCTCTTGACCCGCTTCGGCTCCGAGGGCGGCCCCCATGACGGCAAGGCCGGTGCCGAGCGCGTGCAGTAGCGCCACCTTAGGAGGCGAGGGCGTAAGCCCGGCGCCGGACAGCAGGACGGCGGCGCGCTCGCGCATGGCCGTGACCAGCGCCTCATAGAGTGCGCGAAAGGCCGGATCACTGTCCGCCGCCAGCACCAGCGCCACCAGGACGCGGGTGTTTTCCGCATCGGTGAGGGCCCTGGCGAGCGCGCTGATGCGCTCCGCCGGGTCGGCAGGCGACGCCATGGCCCGGCCGAGGTTGGCGATCTGGCCGGCGACGGCCGCCTCCAACACCGCGCGCAACAGCTCGGCGCGGGTGGGGAAATAGTAGGTCAGGTGGCTCTGCGACACGCCCGCCACCTTGGCGACGCGGGGCTGGGTCAAGCCCGCAAGCCCCTGCGCCCGCAGGAGGCCCATGGCTGCGGTCAGAACGCGCGCGCGGACATCGGTGGGGGGCATGAGGATCCTTGGTTGGTTTACCAACTAGACCGGAGCACCGCGGACTGCAAGACGGGATCGTGCGCCATCGGCGGCGACGGTGATCCGGAGGACCATCCGCTCGGCGTCGTCAGCATGATCCTGATGGCGATCCTGGCCCCAATGGCGGCCATGGTGGTGCAGATGGCCATCTCCCGCTCGCGGGACTATGCGGCGGACAAAGGCGGCGCCGAGATCTGCGGCCAGCCTTTGGCCCTGGCCAAGATCGCCGGGGAGGCCCATCGTATGCCGAACTATGAGGCCGGGGGCCACCCGGCGACCGCGCACATGTTCATCATCAACCCGCTCTCGGGGGCGCGGATGGACAATCTGTTCTCCACCCACCCCGCCACCGAAACTTGCACGGCCCGCGCACCTAACCGACGGGGGTGGCCCGGGCCGGAAGAACCACGGCGCGGCTCCCGACGGGCACGCGACGATACAGATCAATGATGTCCTGGTTCAGCAGGCGGACGCAGCCTGACGAGACCATGGTTCCGATAGTCCAGGGCTCGACGGTGCCGTGCAGCCGATAGAGCGTGTCGTTGCCATCCCGATAGAGATAGAGCGCGCGCGGCCCGAGAAGATTTCCCGCTCCGCCCGGAAGGCCTCCCGCATATTTGGCATAGCGCTCCGGCTCGCGCCGGATCATGTCCGGGGTCGGGGTCCACCGCGGCCACTCGGCTTTGCGGGCAATGGTGGCGCCACCCTGGAAATTGAACGCCTGCTCTTTGCCGACGCCGACCCCGTATCGGATCGCCCGCCCCTGCGGCATCACCAGATAGGCGAAGCGCTCATTGGGGTCGACGACGATGGCTCCGGGCTGCTCACGTGTCGCATAAGCAACCTCCTGTCTTAGGAAGCGTGGATCTATTTCCGCAAGGTCCACGGCAGGTACAGGGAACTTTTCAGACTCAATTGCCGCGTACATCTCAGTATAAAATCCACTGTCCCTGATATCCGACATCGCCAAATCTTGCTTCGGTTGGGTCATGCAGCCTGCGAGGGCCAGTGGAGTGCCGAGGAGAAACGCGCGCCGGTGGATCGCCATCGTCAGACCAAGCTCTTTCATCATGAGGTGATCCTGGCATTGAGCGGATTGGCGCCGACCGCGTCCAGATGTTATGGAGTGATGGCAACCATAACCAGGAGGCATGATGGATCTGGCCATCGCTTTGCGAGCCTTCGTGCGCACCGTGGAGCGCGGCTCGGTGACAGCCGCTGCCCGTGACCTTTCCGTCTCACAGCCGGCTGTCACAAAACATCTGAGAAACCTGGAGCGCCACGTAGGCGCGCGCCTTCTGGAGCGGTCGTCGCGCATGGTGCGTCCGACGGCCCAGGGACAAGCCCTCTACGAAGCCAGCCGGTCGGGACTGGCAATGATCGATTCCGCTCTGGAGCGGGTGCGCCTCGACATGGGCGAGATCGAGGGCCTCCTGCGGGTCCATGCGCCGTCCTGCCTCGGCACCAAGTGTCTCCACCCCATCGTCATGGCGTTTCAGGCCAGATACCCCGCGGTCAGCATCGATCTGGTGTTGGAAAATCGGGCCGTCGATCTGGTCTATGAGAATTTCGACCTGGCCATCCGCTACGGCCGGCTCGAGGGGCAGGATCTGGTGATGCGGCGGCTGGGTTGGATCCGCCGCATCCTGGTGGCGTCCCCGGCCTTCCTCGCCCGGGTCGGCCCCATCGAGACCCTGGAGCGGCTAAGGGACATCGACCTGGTGACCACCCCGGCCGTTCTCACTCCACGGGACATGCTGACCCTGCGCCACCGGGGCCGGCCGGTCGAGGTTCATGTCCGTCCCATCCTGCGCGCCAACAGCGCCGAGGTGATCGCCCGCACGCTCCTGGACGGCCGGGCCGCCGGCCCGGTGCAGAAGCTCCTGATCTCGGAGGACCTGGCGGCAGGCCGGCTGGTCCATATCCTGCCGGACTACGAGGTCCGGCCGACGGAGGCCTTCCTCACCTATCCCTCGGTCCGCTTCATGCGGCCGGTGGTGCGGGCCTTCACCGATTTCGCCATCGCCGCGCTGCGCGAAGTGGACGGCATCGACGCCAGCGACTCCGCTCCGTCTGCCGACGATCCTCGTCCCGGTGGCATTGACCGCGCCACCGGCGATCACCATGGCGATCCCGGGTGGGCTGCATGACGCGGATCCTTTCGGGGCTGCCGCGGGTCTGCGCATCGCGTCCTACAGACCTCGCTCGTGCCTTCCGCTTCCCCGTCAGACCTGCCCCCTAGCCCCTTCCCCCTTGCCCTCGCGCCCCGCTCCGCTTAGGTGCTCGCTATGAAAGCACCTTCCAGACCCAAGGCCCCCGGCCGCTCCGCCCCGCGCTCCACTGCTCGCCCGGCCCCGCGGGGCCGGCCGGAGGACACCGCGGGCCTGCCCGCCCGGCTGCTGGCCGCCGATGCGCTCGATCGTGTCCTGCGCGGCAATACCGCGCTGGAAGACGCCTTCGCCAACGATACCGGCCTTGAGCCGCGGGATCGGGCGCTGGCGTTCCGCATCGTCGCCACCTGCCTGCGGCGGCTCGGCACCTTGCGGGCGGTGATCGGCGGTTTGCTGGAAAAGGGCGCGCCAAAGTCCGCCCCCAAGGTGGAAACCATCCTGCTGGTGGGCGCCGCCCAGATCCTGTTCATGGATGTGCCGGACCATGCCGCCGTCGGCCTCTCGGTCGATCTGGCCCGGGGCGATCGCACCACCGCCGGGTTCGCCGGCCTCATCAATGCGGTGCTGCGCCGCCTCACCCGCGAGCATACCGAGAGCCTCGCCGCCATCGATACCCTGGCGGTGGATACGCCCGAATGGATGCGCGCCCGCTGGGTGCGCGCCTATGGGGCCGAGCGCGCCCGCGCCATCTGCGAGATCCACGCCTTCGAACCGGCGCTGGACCTCACCGTCACCGGCGATCCGGCCCATTGGGCCACCGAACTGAATGGCGAGGTGCTGCCCACCGGCTCGGTGCGGGTGCTCCAGGCGGGTCTGGTGCGCGCGCTGCCCGGCTATGACGATGGCGCCTGGTGGGTGCAGGATGCCGCCGCCGCCATTCCCGCCCAGCTGCTGGGCGATATCGCCGGCAAGAGCGTGGCGGACCTGTGCGCCGCTCCCGGCGGCAAGACCGCCCAGCTCGCCGCCGCCGGCGCCAAAGTCACGGCGGTGGATCGCAACGGCCAGCGGCTGGTGCGGCTGAAGGAGAATCTCGCCCGTCTCAAGCTCACCGCCGAGGTGCGCGAGGGCGATGCCGCCAGCATTCAGGCCGGCCCGTTCGATGCCATCCTGCTGGATGCGCCCTGCTCGGCCACCGGCACCTTGCGCCGCCATCCGGACATCGCCTGGAGCAAGCGCCCGGCGGACATCGGCACGCTGGCCACCGTCCAGGGCCGGCTGCTGGACCATGCCCTCGACCTGCTCAAGCCCGGCGGCGTGCTGGTCTATGCCACCTGCTCGCTGGAGCCGGAGGAAGGCGAAGACCAGATCACCCGCATCCTGGCGACGCGAAAAGACGTCAAACGTGACGAAATTCGGCCCGATGATGTTCCGGGCATCGCGCCGTTCATCACTCCTCAAGGTGATGTCCGCACTCTGCCCTGTGATTGGGTGCGCGGAGAGCCGGAACGCTCGGGCCTGGATGGCTTCTTCGCCGCCCGCTTGAGGAAGCAGTGATGCGTCCTCACATGAGGGTCGAGAGACGGATGTTCCCGCCCGGTTGAGGCAGCCGGAGGGGGCCGGCTCTCGCGGAACAGCGGCGCATGCCGCCGAACGAGGGCCATGAGGACCATTCCCGCCACGCCCCGCACTGCGACCCTTCGGCGAAGGGTTGGCGCGCGGTCGGCGCATGGGATGCTCGCGGCCCGCTGGGGAGCGGACCGATGGCGAATACGACGGCAGGATCCGGACCGGCAGGCTGGCCTTGGGCCGGCCGCGCGGACCGCCCGCGCGCCGGGCGCCGCCGCATGACCCGCGTCGCCTTGGCCGAGCGGGCGCGGCTGCTCGCCTTTCTCGCCGGCCGCTCCTGGCGCCTGCTGGCCGCCCGCGCGCCCGGCGCGCCGCTGACGCTGGCGCAAGTGGCGGTGCCGGTGCCCGAGCGGCTGTTGATCGCCCCGCAGGATCTGCGCACCGGCGATGCCACCCGGGCGACCGAAATCTATTCCGGCCGCTTCGCTTTCGCCGGCAAGGTGGCGCTGCTGGAGGGCAAGACCCCGTTCGAGCTGGAGCCGCCGTCCCAGGAATGGGCCGAGGCGCTGCACGGCTTTTCCTGGCTGCGCCATCTGCGCGCCGCCGGCACCACCATCGCCCGCGCCAATGCCCGCGCTCTCGTGGGCGACTGGATGCGCAATCCCGGCCGCTCAAAGGCCATTGCCGGCCGGCCGGACGTGACGGCCCAGCGCATCATCTCCTGGCTGACCCAGGCGCCCTTCATCCTCCAGGACGCCGACCACGATTTCTATCGCCGCTTCATGCGCTCCATCGCCCGGCAGGTGCGCGCCCTGCGCCGCGCCGCCAATGATGCGCCGGATGGTTATCCGCGCCTGCTGGCGGTGATCGCTCTGGTGTTCGCCGGCCTGTGCATGTCGGAGCAGTCGCGGCTGCTGCGGGCGGCGCAGAAGCGCCTGACCGAGGAACTGGAGCGGCAGATCCTGCCCGATGGCGGCTGCATCACCCGCAGCCCCGGCATGCTGATCGACCTGCTGCTGGACCTCTTGCCCCTGCGCCATGCCTTCGCGGCCCGCAACCAGCCGGCACCGCCAGCGCTGATGAACGCCATCGACCGCATGATGCCTATGCTGCGCTTCTTCCGGCATGGGGATGGCGCCTTCGCTTTGTTCCACGGCATGGGCCACACGGCGGCGGACCAATTGGCAACGATCCTCGCCTATGACGACGCCCGCGGTGCGCCGGTGGCCAATGCCCCCCATTCCGGCTTCCAGCGGCTCGATGCCAAGGGCACGGTGGTGATCGCCGATACCGGCCCGCCGCCGCCGCTCGCCGCCTCCAACGAGGCCCATGCCTCGTGCCTGGCGTTCGAATTCTCCTCGGGCCGCAACCGCATCATCGTCAATTGCGGCATGACCGGCATCAATCGCGAGGTCTGGCGCCAGGTGGCTCGGGCCACCGCCGCCCATTCCACCGCCGTGGTGGGCGATACGTCTTCGTGCCGCTTCCTGCATGGTAGCCGGCTGACCGCCTTCGCCGGCGTGCCCATCGTCTCCGGCCCGCGCGAAGTGCCGGTGCAGCGCGGGGCGCGGGAAGGCACCTTGCTGCTGCGCGCCAGCCACGACGGCTATGCCGAGCCGTTCGGTGTCGACCACCAGCGCTCCTGGCGTCTGGCCGCCGATGGCGCGCGCCTGGATGGGGAAGACCTGTTCCGCCCCTCCGAAGGCGCACCGGCGGCGCTGCCCAACACCGCCTTCGCGGTGCGCTTCCATCTGCATCCGCAGGTGCAGGTGGACCGGCTGGATGACCCGTCCACCGTGCTGCTGGGCCTGCCCAATGGCGAAGCCTGGGCCTTCGTGGCGCCGGGCCAATCGATCATCCTGGAGGAGAGCGTCTATCTCGCCTCCCCCGACGGCCCGCGCCGCACCACCCAATTGGTGCTGATCGGCACCCTGGCGGAGATGCCCCGCCTGGTCTGGACCGTGCTGCGCACCCGCGAGGCGGAAATGCCCCGGCCCAGCGGTTCGCGCGGCAGCGGCTCCAGATCGGCGTAAGGCGCGGGACTGCTCCTCCGACGGCGGCGGGTGACGGCCCGCCTCGCCCGTGATAGGGCGACGGGCAAATCCGCCGCCATCTGGAGCGCCCCATGTCCGTCAACGTCCGTCCCGTCACCCGTGCCCTGCTGTCGGTGTCCGACAAGACCGGGCTGGTTGAGTTCGCGACCGCACTGGCCAAGACCGGCGTGGAACTGGTCTCCACCGGCGGCACCCGCAAGGCGCTGGCCGACGCCGGCCTCAGCGTCAAGGATGTGGCCGACCTCACCGGCTTCCCGGAAATGATGGACGGCCGGGTCAAGACCCTGCACCCGAACGTGCATGGCGGCATCCTGGCCATCCGCGCCGATGCCGGCCACCAGGCCTCGCTGGCCGAGCACGGCATCGCCCCCATCGATCTGGTGGTGGTGAATCTCTATCCGTTCGAGGCCACGGTGGCCCGCAACGCCCCGTTCGATGACGTGATCGAGAATATCGACATCGGCGGTCCCGCCCTGATCCGCGGCGCCGCCAAGAACCATCATGACGTGGCGGTGGTGGTGGACACCTCTGACTATGACGCAGTTCTGGCCGAAATCAGCCTGCACGGCGGCACCACGCTGAACCTGCGCCGCCGCCTCGCCCAGACCGCTTATGCCCGCACCGCCGCCTATGACGCGGCGATCTCGAATTGGTTTGCCGGCGAAGTGAACGCCGAGGCGCCGCTGTTCCGGGCCATCGGCGGCAAGCTCATCGAGCCGCTGCGCTATGGCGAGAACCCCCACCAGAAGGCGGCCTTCTACGCCACCGGCGAGAACCGCCCCGGCGTCGCCACCGCCCGGCAGGTGCAGGGCAAGCAGCTGTCCTTCAACAATATCAACGACACCGACGCCGCCTTCGAGGCGGTGGCCGAGTTCCACCCCGCCCGCGCGCCGGCGGTGGTGATCGTCAAGCACGCCAATCCCTGCGGCGTGGCCGAGGGCGCCAGTCTGGCCGAGGCTTACACCAAGGCGCTGGCCTGCGATCCGGTCTCAGCCTTCGGCGGCATCATCGCCGTCAATCAGACCCTGGACGCGGACGCCGCCAAGCTGATGGTGGAGATCTTCACCGAGGTGATCGTCGCCCCCGACGCCTCCGAGGAGGCCATCGCTTTGATCGGCGCCAAGAAGAATCTGCGCCTGCTGCTCACCGGCGCCCTGCCCGATCCGCGCGCCGTGGGCCTCAACGTGCGCACCGTGGCCGGTGGGCTCTTGGTGCAGAGCCGCGACAATGCCAGCGTCGACGATCTGGAATTGAAGGTGGTCACCAAGCGCGAGCCCACCGAGCAGGAGCTGGCGGATCTGCGCTTTGCCTTCCGTGTGGCCAAGCACGTGAAGTCCAACACCATCATCTATGCCAAGAACGGCGCCACGGTGGGCATCGGCGCCGGCCAGATGAGCCGGGTCGATTCCGCCCGCATCGCCGCCCGCAAGGCCATCGATGCCGCGGAAGCCGCGGGCTTGGCCGAGCCGCTGACCAAGGGTTCGGTGGTGGCCTCGGACGCCTTCTTCCCGTTCGCCGACGGCCTGCTGGCGGCGGTGGAAGCGGGCGCCACGGCGGTGATCCAGCCGGGCGGCTCCATGCGCGACGCCGAGGTGATCGCCGCCGCCGACGCCGCCGGCCTCGCCATGGTGTTTACCGGCGTGCGCCACTTCAAGCACTGAGCCCAGTTCCACGGGCGCCGGTCCACCGGCGCCCGTGCGCGACGCACCGCTTAAGACGGGCGCGCACTCCAAAAAATCTCCGAGGGGAAACGCCACAGAACCTGCCACACGGGGGCATTCGGCATGAGCACATCCCTGGCCGCCACCGCACCACACCAGCGCCCGCGCTTCTGGCTGGTGCCGGGGACGCTCCTGGTCCTCTCCGCTGTGCTCTATGCCGCCGGCCCGGCCCTGGGGCTGGCACCGCGCACGGTGCTGGGTGCGGCCATGGGTCTGCTGTGCATGGGGCTGTGGGCCAGTGCCGCCCTGCCGGAGATCGTCACCACCTTCCTGTTCTTCGCCTTGGCGACGCTTACCGCCATCGTGCCGCCGCCGGTGGTGTTCTCCGGATTTGCGGCCTCGGCCTTCTGGCTGGTGCTGTCCGGCATGGTAGTGGGGCTCGCCATCACCCGCACCGGGCTGGCGGCCCGGATCGCGCAGGCGTTGGCGATCCCGCTGTCGCGCTCCTATCCGCAGCTGATCGCCGGGGTCATCGCCATCACCTATGGGCTGTCATTCGTGATGCCGTCCAACATGGGCCGCATCGCGCTGTTGATCCCCATCATGCAGGCCTTGTGCGATCGCATCGGCCTGGCGCCCGGCCGCAAGGGCCGCACCGGGGTGATGCTGGCGGTGGGGTTCGGCACCTTCCTGCTGTCGGCCTCCATCCTGCCGGCCAATGTGCCGAACCTGGTGATGACCGGCGCCGCCGAGCAGCTCTATGGCCTGCACTTCGGCTATCTGCCCTATTTCGCGCTGCATGCGCCGGTGATCGGCCTTGGCAAGGGACTGCTGCTGATCGCCCTGATCTGCCTGATGTTTCCCGACAACCTCGCGCCTGAGCCGGTACCGCAGGACAGCGCGCCGCCGCCCCCCTGGAGCGGAGCGGAGAAGCGCCTGTCGGTCCTGCTGGTCATCACCTTGGCGCTGTGGATGAGCGACGGCCTGCACCACATCTCGCCCGCCTGGGTGGGGCTGGCGGGGGCGATGGTGTGTCTGATGCCCGGCATCGGCGTGCTGCCGGCGGAGGCGTTCGCGCAGATCAACATGCGCACCATCTTCTATATCGCCGGCCTGCTGGGCCTGATCGCCACCGTCAACGAGACCGGCGTCGGCAGTGCGCTGGGCCATGCGCTGGTGGGGCTGATGCCGTTCTCGCCCGACGCGCCGGCCGCCAATTTCTCGCTGCTGCTGGCCTTGGGCAGCGTGCTGTCGCTGGCGGCGACCGCGAACGGCGTGCCGGCCCTGCTCACCCCCATGGCGAAGGAATTGTCCGCTGCCACCGGCTTCACCTTGCCAGCGGTGCTGCTGACCCAGGTGCTGGCCTTCTCCACCGTCATCCTGCCCTATCAGGCCCCGCCGATCATCGTGGCGCTGGAACTGGGCAAGGTCCGGCTGGTGGACGGCACGCGGCTGGCGCTGGCCAGTTCGGCCCTCACCTTCCTGATCCTGGCACCGCTGGATTATGCTTGGTGGCGGTTGCTGGGAGTGATTTAGCCCAGCTTCAGGCCGAGGCTGCTGATCAATTCCGCGGCCTGCTGCTTGGAAATGATCGCGCCCTTGAACCGGGTCACATCCGCCAGCTTGAGCCCGCCCAGATCCGCCCCGCGCAAATCGGCTCCCTCAAAGCGGGCGTGGGTGACGTTGGCCTCGCGCAGATTGCAGTCCTTCAGCACCGCCTGGCGGAAGTCCGCCTCAGTGAGGTCCGCATCCTGGAAATCCAGCCCCTCCAGATCAGCGCGCCGGAACGAGAGGCCGCGCAGATGGGCATTGATCAGCAGACAGCGAGTAAAGCTCAGGCCGAAGGTGCTGGCGGCCACCAACTGGATGCCGGTGAGCTTGCAGTCCACGAAGCTCGCCGAGGCCAGCGTCGCCCGACGGAACACCGCATTGTTGAAATCGCTGGCGGAAAACTGCGCCTCGGTGAGGTCGCAGGAGGAGAAATCCGCCCGCCCGCCTCGGCAGCGCACGAAGGCGCAGCCGCGCAGGTCCAAAGCGGAGAGATCCGCGTCGGCCAGCATCCAGCCGGTAAAGCACACCGGCCCGCCCTGCACCTCAAGGGCGGCCTCCACATGGTCGCGCGTGGCCGCGCCCGTCAGCGGCGGCAGTTCCGGCAGAGCGGTCGGCAAGCCCGTCACGCTCAGCGCGGGGCGCGCTTGGCGAGGATGCGCTGCAGGGTGCGGCGATGCATGGTCAGCCGGCGCGCCGTCTCCGACACGTTGCGGCCGCACAATTCATAGACCCGCTGGATATGCTCCCAGCGCACCCGGTCGGCGGACATGGGGTTTTCCGGCGGCGAGGGCTTGTGGTCGGTGGTGGCCATCAACGCGGCCATGACGTCGTCCGCATCCGCAGGCTTGGCCAGATAGTCCACGGCGCCCAGCTTCACGGCGGTGACGGCGGTGGCGATGTTGCCATAGCCGGTCAGCACGATGGCGCGGGCATGGGGGCGGTGCTTCTTCAGGGCCGAGATCACGTCCAAGCCGGTGCCGTCGCCCAGGCGCATGTCCACCACCGCATAAGCGGGCGCGGACTGCTCCACATGGGCCAGGCCCTCCGCCACGCTCTCGGCGGTGGTCACCGTAAAGCCGCGGGCTTCCATGGCGCGGGCAAGCCGCTGGAGAAACGACTTGTCGTCATCGACGATCAGGACGGAGCGCTCTTCAGCGGTGTCGGACGGCAGGGGCTCAGACATTGTTCTTTCCTTCGGGCGCCGGTGGCCAGCCGGCGCGGGTACGCGCGACGCATGCGGCTTTTACGCTCCTTTTACCCCCTCGGGGGCATGGGTGCGTTGATTTGACGCATCTTCATCCCCATTGAGCGCCAATGCGCTGCGTGGCCAGGAAATCCGCACCTGTGCACCGCGCGCCGGCAAGGGCCGATTGTTCACCGACAATGTGGCGCCGGTTCGCTCCAGCAAGGTCTTGGCAATGAAGAAGCCCAGACCAAGGCCGCTCTCCTCGACGCCGTCGGAGCGGTCGCGGGTCCGGCTGGTCACATAGGGCTGGCCGATGCGGTCACTCACCTCCGGGGAGAAGCCCGGCCCGTCATCCAGCACCACCAGCTCCATGCGGGTGCCGGTCCAGCGGGCGGTGAGGTGCACCTGTTCGGCGGCGAAATCCACCGCATTCTCCACCAGATTGCCCAAACCGTAGATCAGGCCGGGATTGCGAGCGATCACCGGCTCGTCGCTGCGGTCCTCGGGCAGATCCACCACGATGTCGATGCCGAAGTCCCGATGCGGCTCCACCACTTCCTCGATCAGGATGGAGAGCGGCATGCGGTCGAACGGCGCGTCGCCGGAGCCCAGCGAGGTGAGCGTCTGGAGAATGTCGCGGCAGCGCTTCACCTGGTCGCGCAGCAAAGCGATGTCCTCCGCATGGGGATCATCGGGCTTGGTGGAATGCTCCAGTTCGCGCACCACCAAGGCGATGGTGGCAAGCGGCGTGCCCAGTTCATGGGCCGCGGCCGCTGCCAATCCATCCAGTTGGGACAGATGCTGTTCGCGCGCCAGCACCAGCTCGGTGGCGGCCAGCGCATCGGCCAGTTCGCGCGCTTCCTCCGCCACCCGCCAGGAATGCAGGCCGATGAAGCCCACAGACACTGACAGCGCCACCCAAGTGCCGGCGAGGAACAGGTCCGGCA
The DNA here is from genome assembly GCA_943369575.1 of Azorhizobium sp. AG788. Taxonomy (GTDB): domain Bacteria; phylum Pseudomonadota; class Alphaproteobacteria; order Rhizobiales; family Xanthobacteraceae; genus Azorhizobium. Next base: position 16,948 of record CALRNP020000061.1, read on the forward strand.
GCACCGGAACGTGGTTCGCCGCCCAGGGCAGCGGCCAGTGCCACAGCCCCACCGCCCCCGCGCACACCACCGCGAAGGCGCCCAGGATCACCGTCGTGCGCCAGGACAGAGCGGTGGCCGAAATCATCACCGGCGCCAGGTAGAGCAGAGCGAACGGATTGTTGAGGCCGCCGGTCAGATAGAGGAGGGCCGTGAGTTGAAGGACGTCGTAGGCCAGCAGCGGGCCTGCGGCGAGATCCGGCAGCCGGCGGGCGATGGGATATTTGAGGCGCAGCAGAACATTCACCACCACCGACAGTGCCACCACCGCCAGACAGGGCAGCATGGGCACCGGAAAGCCGAGCAGGACGTTCACCACCACCAGCGCCAAAGTCTGGCCGGCAACCGCCAGCCATCTCAAGCGGATAAGAGTATCCAGCCGAAGTCCTAATGACCGGGCATGAGGGGCGAAAGCATGCTGCATGGAAGTGATTCTCTGCTTTTCTTTGACGCTTACCAGCCTCACGCAAGCAACGGCCGGTCAATATCTCTCTGATATCAGGGGGAACTTTCGTCGGAATTGACGGTTCGGTTATCTACGAACAGTCTCATGCCTGTGTTGATAAAAAGGACCCCTTCCATGGCGGCCATCGGTGAATTTGTCGGCCCGGCGCGGCAGCCGGTTGAGGGCGCGGCGCTTCAGGCATCGCCGCTCTATTGGATGTACGAGATGAGCCACGCCGCGCTCAACCCGTCTCGCGCCATGGCCGACGTTAGCCGGCTGCTGTTCCAGAACCCGATCAATCCGGTGTCCCATACTCCCATGGGCAAGTCGATGGCGGCGGCGTTCGAGCTGTTCGAACGCACCACGCGACGCTACGCCAAGCCGGAGTGGGGCATCACCAATACGGTGGTGAACGGCGTGCGCGTGCCGGTGCATATCAATGCGGTGTGGGCCCGCCCGTTCTGCCGCCTGCTGCATTTCGAGCGCGAATTCACCCATCCGCTGCGCCGGCCGCAGCCCCGCCTGGTGATCGTCGCCCCCATGTCGGGCCACCACGCCACCTTGCTGCGCGGCACCGTGGAAGCCTTCCTGCCCACCCATGACGTCTACGTCACCGACTGGCTTGATGCCAAGACCGTGCCTTTGCTCGACGGCACCTTCGGCCTCGACGATTACGTGGATTATCTGATCGCCATCTTCCATCGCCTCGGCGGCGATTGCCACGTGCTGGCGGTGTGCCAGCCGGCGGTGCCGGTAATGATGGCGGTGGCCCGCATGGAGGCCGAGGACGATCCCTATACGCCGAAATCCATGATCCTCATGGGCGGCCCCATCGACACCCGCGAGGCCCCCACGGCGGTGAATGCCCTGGCCAAGGATCGCGGCATCGAGTTCTTTCGCCGCAACGTCATCACCCAGGTGCCCTGGTCGCATCCCGGTGCCACCCGCCATGTCTATCCCGGTTTCCTGCAGCTGACCGGCTTCATGAGCATGAATCTGGATCGGCACGTGAAGGCCCATTACGATTTGTTCGGCCATCTGGTGAAAGGCGACGGCGACAGCGCCGAGAAGCACCGCGAATTCTACGACGAATATCTGGCGGTGATGGATCTGGATGCCCGCTTCTATCTGGAGACGGTGGAGAGCGTGTTCATCACCCACGCGCTGCCCACCGGCCAGATGCAGCACCGCGGCCATCCGGTGAAGACCCAGGCCATCCACCGCACCGCGCTGATGACGGTGGAGGGCGAGAAGGACGATATCTCCGGTATCGGCCAGACCAAGGCCGCCCATACGCTGTGCCCGCGCATTCCCGAGAGCAAGCGCGCCCATTACATGCAGCCGGGCGTCGGTCACTATGGCGTGTTCAACGGCTCGCGCTTCCGCTCCGAGATCCAGCCGCGCATCGCCGACTTCATCCTCTCCCAGGAGATGCCGCGAGCGGTGGAAAGCGAAGGCGGGCGCGGCGACAACGTGACGTCTCTGTATCAGCGCTGAGTTCAGCGGGACGGGGACGGAGCTAAAGCCCCACTCCCATTCTTCCTCGCCGGGGGTGGCTGCATCCTCCACAGGGCGTACTTTAGCACTGGCGCGACGGGACGAATCTGACAAGATCGCCCCCGAACCCGCTTGGATCGCCATGCTCTTCCGCCGTCAGGACAGGCAGATCGCTTCTACCGCCGCCAGGCCCCTGCGCGGCGTGGAGCAGGTCGCGCTTGAGCTGGACGACGAGACGCTGCGGGTGGAAATCCGTCGCCATCCCAGCGCCCAGCGCCTCACCCTGCGGGTGCGCGCCGCCTCCCGCGACGTCACCCTCACCGCCCCGCCACACGTGCCTTATGCGGCCGCCGCCGCCTTCGTGCAGCGGCATCGCGAATGGGTACGGGTGCGCCTCGGGCGGCTACCGGAAGGCGTGCCCTTCGTCCATGGGGCGATGGTGCCGCTGCGCGGCGTGCCCCACCGCATCGAACACCGCCCCGAGGATCGCGGCACCGTCTGGCTGGAGCCGGAACAGGCGGGCGAGCCGCCGCTGCTCTGCGTCGCCGGCGACGCGCCGCATGTGGCACGGCGGGTGGAAGACTTTCTCAAGCGGCAGGCGCGCTCGGATTTCACTATGGCCAGCCGGCGCCATGCGGCGGCGCTGAAGGTGGAGATCGGCCGCATCACCCTGCGCGACACCGCCAGCCGCTGGGGCTCGTGCTCCTCGCAGGGCGACCTGTCCTATTCCTGGCGCATCATCATGTCGCCAGCCTTCGTGCTGGACTATCTCGCCGCCCACGAGGTCTGTCACCGGCTGGAGATGAACCACAGCGCCCGCTACTGGCGGCTGGTGGAGAGCATCTTCCCCGAGCGCCGCGCGGCCGAAGCCTGGCTGCGCACCAATGGCGCCGGCCTGCATCGCTACGGCGTGGAATAGCCCAAGCGTTCCAACAACACGCGTTCCCAACAAAAAGGGCGCCCCGATGAAAGGGCGCCCTGGTCGTCATGGCCGGGATTGCATCCCCGGCGCAGGGTCTCAGCGGCGGCGCAGCAGCGCGAAGGCGCCCGGGCCGGCGGCAAAATAGAACATCGTGCCGGCGATGATCGCCATGTTCTTGAAGAACTGGGTCTGCTGCGCGGCCTGGGCGGCGGCGTCGGGCATGGCCCAGAAGTTGTGCGAGGTCAGGGTCGCCACCAAAGTGAAGCCGCCCACCAGAACGGCGGTCAGGCGCGGCACCACGCCGAGGATCAACAGGATCGAGCCGCCGATTTCCGCGCTGGCCGCCAGCGCCGCCAGCAGATCGGGGACCGGCAGGCCCTTGCCGGCCAGCATGCCGGCCATCTTGCTCAGATCCATCGCCTTGTTGATGCCGGCGGGCAGGAACAGGGAGGCCATCAGCAGGCGGCCAACCAACAGCGCGAGATCGTCCAGACGGTTCATCATGTCTACCTTGTTCGGTCCGCGTCGCCTGAGGCTCCGCAAAGCCTGTGTGGACGCGGTTCATGGGGCAAGCGGCTCATACCGCAACGCAGCATGTGCGCGAGCGGTGCCGCCCTTGGCAAGGTCGGGCGCCAACACAAGTTCTTGACAGACGGGTGGTCGCCTCAGCGCTGGGGTCGTCCGGACAGCGAGAACAACAAGTGCGCCGAGAGCGGCAATGCCACCGACAAAGCCGCGAACCGGAACAGGTGGTGCGCGCTCATGAAGGCCGGGTCATATCCCATCGCAAAGCCGAGCGCGGTCATGGTCTCCAGGGCGCCGGGGGCAAAGGCGGTGACCATCTTGCCGGTTTCCTCGCCGGTGAGCGCCGCCGCCAGAACCGCCATGCCCAGCGAGATCACCAACGCCACCACGAAGCCGCCCAAGGAGGCGAGGGCGCTGGAGCGCAGAACCGCCAGCGACGTGCCCTGAAAGCGGATGCCGACGCTGGCGCCCAAAACGATAAAGGCGGGAATCAGCATTTCCGCCGGCAGATGGGCCTGGGACAGCCCGGACAGATGCAACCCGGCGCTGCCGGCCATGGCACCCAGCAGCAGGCCGCCGGGAATGCGCGCCCGGTCGAACGCCACAGCGACGACGGCGCTAGCCAGCAGCAGGACCATCACCGCGCCCGGCGGCGAGGCCGCCATCGGCACCGCTGCCCCGGCCAGGGGATGCCCGCCCGCCGCGCCCAGCAGATGCGGGAGCCCCGCCACCAGCAGGAACAGCCGCAGGCCCTGGGAGAAGGCGACCTTGCGCATGTCGGCCGTGGTGGTCTCGGCCATGGCGATCACCGCCGACAGCGCGCCGGGTGCCGAGGCATAGAGCGCGGTGGCCAGATCCCAGCCCGCGACCTTGCGGAAAAACACCATGCAGCAGGCGATCACCGCCGCCACGCTCACCGCCAGGCACGCCATGCTCACCGGCCAAGTGCGGGCCTGGGCCAAGGTGTCGGAGGACAGGGCCGCGCCCATGGAGGCGCCCAGCACCACGAAGGTGAGCCAGCGCACCGGCTCCGGCACCGCCATGGGCCGGTCCGCCAGCGCCCAGAGCGTGGTGGCTACCAGCGCACCGGACATCCACGGCGCCGGCAGGCCCAGGGCCGCGAACAACCCGCCGCCCGCCGTGCCCACGAGGCCGGTCAGAAGGGCGGCCTGCCAGACGAGAACGTCCGGCCCCCACACCCGCCGCACGCCGGCCTAACGGGCCGGCTGGCGGTCGAGCCAGGCCACCAGCCGGGCGGTGGCTTCGGTCAGTTGCGCCTCGCCGCGGGCGTAGCACAGCCGCAGGTAACGCTCGCCGCCGGGCCCGAAGGCGGTGCCGGGAGCGAGGCCCACATTGGCCTCGTCGATCAATTGCAGCGCGAGCTTGCGCACGTCCGCATGACCGGGAATGGAGAGGAACAGATAGAAGGCGCCGTGCGGCTTCACCAGATCCACCTTGCCGGTGGCGATCAGCGGATCAGCCACCAGGTCGCAGCCGTGGCGGGCGCGGGCGATCTGCTCGGCCACGAAGGGTTCGCCTTGCTCGAGGGCGGCGATGGCGCCGCGCTGCATGAAGGCGGCGACGCCCGAGGTGGAATATTGCACCAGGTTTTCGACGATCTGGCCCAGCGCCGGCGGGGCTTCCAGCCAGCCGACGCGCCAGCCGGTCATGGCCCAGTTCTTGGAGAAGGTCTGCACGAACAGGATGTGGTCGTCCGCATCCATGATGTCGTGGAACGAGGGCGCCCGCGTCTCGGCGCCGTAATAAAACCGGCCATAGATCTCGTCGGCCACGATCCACAGTCCGTGCTTGCGCGCCAAGGCGAGCACGGCGCGCAGATCGTCATGGCTGGCGACGAAGCCGGTGGGATTGGCCGGGGTGTTGATGAAGATGGTGCGGGTGCGGGGCGTGATCGCCGCTGCCAGCCGCTCGATGTTCAGCGCGAAGCCGGCCGGGCCGGCATCGAACGGCACATAGACCGGCGTGGCGCCGATCTTCGCGGCGGCCGCCGCCGCATTGGGCCAGCAGGGGGTGGGGATGATGATCTCGTCGCCCGCCGCCAGGGTCATGGCGAAGGCGATGTTGATCGACTGCATGCCCGAGCCGGTGACGAAGAAGCGTTCCGGATCCACCGGGATGTCATAGAGCCCGGCCATGTAGCGGGCGATGGCGCCGCGCAGGTCCGGCAGGCCGCGCTGCCAGGTGTAGAAGGTCTCGCCGCCGTGCAGCGCCTGCGCCGCCGCCTCGCAGATGAAGGCAGGGGTGGAGATGTCACCCTCGCCGACCCACAGCGGGATCAGCCCCTGGCGCCCGGCGCCGTAATTCTTCACTTCCACGATACCGCTCTGGGGCAGCGCCGCCACATGGGCGCGCACCTCGGCAAACAGGCGGTCTTCGGTGAGGGGGGAGGCGGAGAGGTCGGCGGCAAGGGCGGAAGAGGGCATGGGATATCGGCAAGTCATTGGAAACGAAGGCTGGACCATAGAACGATTTGGCCGCTGGCGCCCATCAATTCCGGTGTGCGGTTCATCGCGATTGGTGATGCCAGAGCGGCGAAACTCGCAGTTTTGCGATGAGAGCCGCAGGCCGCCCCGCTCTTGCTTGCATGGATGCAAGCAATTCTTGCAGCCCGGTGTCTTGTTCCCGCCCGCCATTGGCTTAAGTCGTGAGCGAGGCGGCACTGGCCGCTCCCGCCCTTAAGGTGATCCCATGAGCTATAAGATCGACCAGGCCGCTTTGGACCTGCTGTTCCTCAAGGCCCGCTCGCACAATGGCTGGACCGCGCAGGACGTCTCCGACGACGAGCTGAAGGCACTGTACGAGCTTTATGTCTACGGCCCGACCTCGGCCAACACTCAGCCCGCCCGCCTGGTGTTCGTGCGCTCCGCCGAAGCCAAGGCCCGCTTGCAGCCGGCGCTGTCGGAAGGCAACCAGAAGGCGCTCGCCGCTCCGGTGATCGCCATCATCGGCTACGATCTGGAATTCTATGAGAAGATCCCGCAACTGTTCCCGCACAATCCGGGCTTCGCGGATCTGTTCGTGAAGAACCCCGGTATGGTGGAACCCCACGCCTTCCGCAACTCCTCGCTGCAGGGCGCCTATCTGATCCTGGCCGCCCGCGCCGTGGGCCTGGATGTGGGCCCCATGTCCGGCTTCAACGCCGCCAAGGTGGATGAGGAATTCTTCGCCGGCACCAAGATCAAGACCAACTTCATCGCCGCCCTCGGCCATGGCGATCATTCCAAAGTCTTCGACCGCCTGCCGCGCCTGCCCTTCGACGAAGGCGCCAAGATCGTCTGACCCGGCTTCCGCG
>CALRNP020000062.1:0-23640 GCA_943369575.1 Azorhizobium sp. AG788
ACCGTTCGGTCAAAGCATCGGTCCGCAACCCGGCGCTTTGGCTGGCGTGGAGGGAGGAGAGCAACCGCCCCCGCTCTCCTCCCTCACTTTTTCTCTTCGGTCCTGCGGTCCCCGCCCGCCAGTCGAGCTGAAGTGACATCATGACGTCTGCTGCCAAGCCCTCGCCCAATCTCGTTCCTCTGGAGCCGCGCCTGGAGCCGCGCCCGGCGGCCGACGTGGAAGCGGCCAGTGCTGAGGCTCCCAAGAAGGGTGGCCGGCGGCGGGTGGTGATGATGGGGATGCTGGCGGTCTTGATTGCCGGTGCTGCCGTCTGGGGTTATCGCTATTGGACCGTGGGCCGTTTCATGGTGTCCACGGACAATGCCTATGTGGGCTCCGACATGGCGATCGTGGCTCCCAAGGTGTCCGGCTATGTGGCCTCGGCCCCGCTGGTCGCCAACTCCCACGTGAAGGCTGGCGACATTCTGGTGAAGCTGGACGACAGCGACTATCGAGTCGCGGTGCGCCAAGCCAGCGCCAAGGTGGATACGCAGGATTCCACCATAGCCCGTCTGGGCAAGCAGGTGGATGCGCAGGCCGCCACCATTGATCAGACCAAGGCACAGCTCCTGTCCGCAGTGGCGGACGAGGCCCGCGCCGCCGCGGATTTCACCCGCACCGCCAAGCTGGCCAACAGCGCCTTCGCCAGCCAGCAGTCCCTCGACACCGCCCGCGCCGATCGTGACAAGACGTCCGCGGCGACAGTGGCGGCGAAGGCGGCTGTGAGTTCCGCGGAGGCGAACCTGGAGGTGCTCAAGGCCCAGAAGGCCGAGGCCGAGAGCACCCGCAAGGAATTGGAAGCCGCTCTGGCCAAGGCGCAGCTGGATCTGGACGCGACCGTCCTGCGGGCGCCGTTCGACGGCGTCATCGGCAACAAGGGCGTGGAAGTGGGTGATTACGTCACCGCCGGCAAGCGCCTTGCGGCTCTGGTGCCCGAGATCGGCGCCTATGTGGATGCCAACTTCAAGGAAACCCAGCTGCGCAACCTGCGTCCCGGCCAGAGCGTCGATGTGATTCTCGATGCCGACCCTGATCATCCGATCGTCGGCACGGTGGAGAGCATCGCGCCCGCCGCAGGCCAGGTGTTCAGCCTGCTGCCGCCGGAAAACGCCACTGGCAATTTCACAAAGATCGTTCAGCGCGTGCCGGTGCGGGTGCGGGTGCCCGCCAGCGTCCTGGAAAGCGGCCGGCTGAGGCCGGGTCTCTCGGCTGAAGTCACCATCGATACCCGCTCCGACGCCAAGGCGAGCCGCACCGCCGAGGTGCGCTGATGGCGCAGGGAGCGGCCCCCACCGCCGGCGCGCCGGCTGAGCCGCAAATCACCCCGCGGCGCCTGATCGCCTTCCTGGCGCTGATCTTCGGCATGTTCATGGCGATCCTGGATATCCAGATCGTCTCCTCGTCTCTGTCGGAAATCCAGGCAGGCCTCTCCGCCAGTTCCGACGAAATCTCGTGGGTGCAGACGGCCTATCTCATCGCCGAAGTGGTGATGATCCCGCTGTCGGGCTTCCTCGCCCGGGCGATGTCGACGCGGTATCTGTTCGCGATGTCGGCCGCGGGTTTTACGGTGGCCAGCCTGCTGTGCGCGACGGCGACCTCGATCAATGAGATGATCTTCTACCGCGCCGTGCAGGGGTTCATCGGCGGCGGCATGATTCCCACGGCGTTTGCGGCCGCCTATACTATCTTCCCCAAGCGCTACCAGCCGCCGGTCATGGCGCTGGTCGGTCTGGTGGTGACGCTGGCGCCGACCATCGGCCCGACGGTGGGCGGGTATCTCACCGATGCCCTGTCCTGGCACTGGCTGTTCCTGATCAATGTCCCGCCGGGCATCGCCGCCACCTTGCTGTGCTGGTTCCTGGTGGATTTCGACGAGCCGGAATTCAGCCTGCTCAAAAATTTCGACATCCTCGGCCTCGTGGGCATGGCGGTGTTCCTGGGCAGCCTGGAATATGTGCTGGAGGAAGGCGAACGGGACGATTGGTTCCAGTCCCAGAGCATCGTGCTGTTCTCCGTGCTGGTGGTGCTCGGGGCGGGGCTGTTCTTCTACCGCGCTTTCACCGCCGCCCAGCCGGTCGTGGATCTGAAGGCCTATGCCGATCGGAACTTCGCGGTCGGCTCCGTGCTCACTTTCATGCTGGGCATGGTGCTGTATGGCCTGACCTATCTCTATCCGCTGTTCCTGGCGCAGGTGCGCGGCTTCAATTCGCTGCAGATCGGCGAAACGGTATTCGTCACCGGCGCCGCGATGTTCCTGTTCGCGCCCCTCGTCGGCATCGTGGGCCGCAAGCTGGATCCGCGTCTGGTGATCGGCACCGGCTTTGTCTGCCTGGTCATTTCCTCGTTCGAACTGCTGCCGATCACCTCGGAATGGGGGTTCGACCAGTTGCTGTGGCCGCAACTGTTGCGCGGGGCGGCGCTGATGATGTGCATGGTACCCATCAACATCATCGCCCTTGGCACCTTGCCGCCTTCGCAACTGAAGAATGCCAGCGGCCTGTTCAACCTCATGCGCAACCTGGGTGGCGCGGTGGGGCTGGCGCTCATCAATGTCATGCTCAACAGCCGCTGGGACATGCACATGGCCCGACTGCGCGATTCGGTGACCTGGTCGCGGCCGGGGGTGGTGGACACGCTGGCGACGATGACCGCCGGCTTTCAGGCGCGCCTGGGCTCCAGTGCCGAGCTGGCGGCGACCAAGCAGGTGGCCAAGATTGTGCGGCAGCAGGCCCTGGTGATGGCCTTCTCCGACGTCTTCTTCGCGGTGACGATCTTCCTGTCCGTCACTACCTTGCTGGTGTTCATGGTGCGCAAGCCGAAGGCGGGCGCGGCGGCGGCGCCGGCCCACTGACGGCAGTTGCCGTTGGATCAGCGCGAGGCCATCTGTCGCCGCTGGCCCTCAGGAGGCGAGGCGCAGAATATTGATGCCTTCGCGCTTGGCATCGTAAAGCGCCGCATCGGCCGCGCACAGCAGGGTGTCGATGGAGTCGCGCCCCTTCCCGCTCATGGCGAGGCCGCCTGAGGCGGTGCAGGTGATGGCGTGGCCTTCCACCTGGGAGGCCAACTGTTTGAACCGGGCCATAACCCGTCGGGCGATGGCGCTTGCCGCCGGCTGGTCCCGGCCCGGCAGAACAAGCGCGAATTCTTCGCCGCCGATGCGTCCGACCACATCACCCTTGGCCAGGCACTCCACGGCCGCAGCGCCGAAGGCCTGGAGGACGGCATCTCCCACCGCATGGCCGAAGGTGTCGTTCACCTCTTTGAACTCGTCGAGATCGAAGATCAGCACCGCCACGGGCGTTTGGGTCCGGCTGCAGGCGGCCAGAGCCGTCGTGCCGCGCTCGAACAGCGCCCGCCGATTGCACAGCCCGGTCAGCGGATCGGTTTCCGCCATCTGGCGCAGTCGGGTTTCCAGCCGTTCCTTGGTCAGGTTGAGCAGGAGCACGGCGCAGATCTGTGCGCACGCCATGCCTTCGAGAACGATGAGGCCCAGCCATTTGGTTTGCAGGGGCAGTGCACCCGGCTGGATGAACTCCAAGGCCAAGGGGATGCGCGCCGCCACCACAATGGCATGCACCACGATGAGAGCGGCCAGGGGCTTGCGGCCCCGCAGCGGGGGCCCCCGCAGAATTTCCAGCGCGCAGGCGAAAAGGTAAAGCGCGATCAGCCCCGACACGAGCGCAGCGCGCCGATTGCCGGGCTCGAAGATGGCGGGAAAGAAGGAGAGGGCGATCCACACGCCCGCGCCCAGGCCGATGACGACGATGGGCGTTGACCGGCCGTTGAAGGTGCGGGCGCCGGCAAATGTACAGCCGAGACCCAGCAAAACCACCGCTGGACCCAAGACCTGGGCAACAAACACGGGAACATCATCCCGTGCCCCGACCGCAGCGACACCAAAGGCCGCCAGCAGAAATCCGGCTCCGCCCCAGGCTAGGATCCGCTCGGACTGGTCTTCATACCAACTCCACAGCAGGACCATGCCGGCAACAGCGATGGTCGCGATCAGGCCCGCGAAGAGAGTTGTCGGATCAAACCACATTCCGTCCAGCTTACCTCCCCAGTGTTTAGCTGATGCTTAAGCTTACGGGTTTTCCGAACCTTGCACGGAGCAGCAAGCGGTCGGGGCGGGGGATCGAGGTCAGCGCTGGCCCCTACGAAAGGGCCCCGGCGCGGCCTTGCTTTCCAGGAGGACCAAAAAGTGCCGGACGACTATACCGTGCGCTGGTGCGCATTGAACCCTATCTGGTGTGATTGTCGATCAAACCCTTGCTATCTTTTGGCCCGACCTGCCCCTGCCCTGTACCGCGGCGGCAAGTGCTCGCGGCACTCGCCGCCGCGCCAGGTGGCTCCAACGCCAACCCGTTTTGCTTCAAGCAGGCGCATTCCAGTTGCATGGAAGCGGAGGCGTCGGCTTGTATGATCGGCAGGGTCGGCGCCGTTCGCCGCCGCGAGAGGGACTGATGATGACGCGGATCTTGTCCATGATTGGGGTCGGGGCGCTGCTGGGCATGGCGAGCTTCGCCCCGGCGGCTGCGGCGCAGGATTGCCTGGAGGAGATCGTCGCGCTGCAGAACAAGCTGCCGCAGCCGCCGTTGAATGCGCCGCTGACGGGGCCTTATGGCACCCAGAGCGTCGGTGCCCAGCTGAGCCACGATCCCACCCCCGGCTCGGTGGCGGCCGCAGAAGGTGGGGCACCAGCCCCCGCCACGGGAGCCGCAGCCTATCTCAACAAGGCACAGAATCTCCAGGCCGCAGGCGACAAGGCCGGGTGTCTCCAGGCCGTGGCCGAGGCGCGGCGGTTGTTGGAGAAGAAATAGACGGCTCTTGAAGTGGGCAAAAGCTCTTTGGCGCGACATCGCAAATACCCATTATTAGGTATAGAGGTATTAAGCGGCGCTTATCTGGTGACCTGCCGTTACGCAAACATTGGCTGCAAGCATTTGCTCATGGGTGGTGGCCACAAAATGACTGTTTGCCGGGAAAGCGTCACACGGCTGTAAGGAAACATCCGGCACGTGGGGGCACGATTTCTTGCCCTTGTCGGAATTATCCCATGCGCCTCTTTCGCCGTCCGCGTTTCTCGCTGCGCGTCACCATCGGGCGCAAGCTCAGCGCCGTATTGGCATTGCTCGCGGTACTGACCGTCGTCGTCTCCGGCTTCGGCTATCTCCAGATCGCGCTCGAACAACAGCGGGCCGAGCAGGTGGAGACCATCTGGAGTGGCGCCCTGCAGGCGCAGACGCTGGCGCGGGCAATCGAGCACGCCGTGGTCCAGGCCAACGCCGTGTATACGGCGCGCGACAAGGTGGCAGCAAAAGCCAAGCTGGAAGGGCTGGAGCAGGCCTTGAAGGAAATTGTCGCCATCCGCGAGCCGTTCTTCGCGGCCCTCGGTGACCAGCTGGATCCCCAGCGCAAGCGCAAGCTGCAGAACCAGCTCAATGAATTCATCGCCTATCAGGAAGACACCGCGCAACTGGGTCTGACCATTTCTCCGGCGGCGGCGCTTCTCCAGGCCTCCGAGGAGCCCACCATCAAGAGCCGCGAACAGATGATCGCCAGCATTGAGGCCTTGGGGCGCGAAGTGCTGGATGGTCTGGGGCGCACCCGCGCGGCCGCCGAAGCATCCCGCTTCGATGCCCAGGTGGCTCTGCTCGCGGTGCCGGCAGTGGGCCTGGTCATCGTCCTGGTGGTTGCCGGCTGGCTGACCTCGCGCCAGATCCAGCGTCCGCTGATCCGGCTCAAGTCCACCATGGTGGCGCTGGCCGACAACAATCTGGAGGTGGAGGTGCCCTTCACCCAGAACCGCGACGAGATCGGCGAGATGGCCAAAGCCATCGCCATCTTCCAGCAGGCCCTGCGCGAGAAGCGCGAAGCCGATGCGGCGCTCCTGGCCCGCTCCGCCGCCGATCATGCGCGGGCGGAGTATCTCGCCGACGCCGCCAAGGCGTTCGAGCGCGAAGCCTTGGCCATGATGGGCGCGGTGCAGGAAGCGGCCGAGAAGATGAGTCTGGCTGCCAATGCCATGTCGGACGCCTCTCTCGCCACCCAGACCGAGGCGAAGGTCGCCTCCGACGCGGCGGATGCGGCGGCCCGGGCGGTGGATTCCATCGCCGGCAGCGCAAAGCATCTGTCGGAATCCGCTGACGAGATCGGCTCGCGCATCCGCACCACCAGCGAAATCGCCGCCGCCGCTCTGGTGGAAACCGAGCAGACCGGCCAGGCCGCCAGCCAATTGGTGGCGGCGGTCAGCAAGATCGGCGACGTGGTGGGGGTGATCGCCTCCATCGCCGAGCAGACCAATCTGCTGGCGCTCAACGCTACCATCGAGGCGGCCCGCGCCGGTGACAAGGGCCGCGGCTTCTCGGTCGTCGCCAGCGAGGTCAAGGCACTGGCGGAGCAGACCGCCCGCGCCACCGCCCAGGTGACGGAGGAAATCTCCGGCATCCAGGGCGCCAGCCGCGGCACGTCCAAGGCGGTGGACCTGATCGCCGAGACCATCCGCAACATGAACAATCTGGCGCGCGAAGTGGCGGAAGCCGCCGTGGGGCAGGGCCATGCCAGCCGCGACATCTCGGTGTCCATGGACGAGGCGGCGGACGGTTCCCGCACCGTGTTTGCGAGCATCGGCGGCGTGCGGGCGTCGGTGGCGTCCAACGTCAACCACGTGGATGAGGTGCAGAGCCTCGCAGTTAATCTGGCAGAGCGTGCGCGCGGCCTCGGCCAGTCGGTCGAGACCTTCCTCCAGTGCGTCCGCGCCGCCTGACGCGGTGGCGTGTTCTGCGTCATGCGCGGTGCGGCGTGAGCCGGCGCGCATGGCATGGGAACCGTACAAGATCGAACGGGCACGCCCCGGCAAACTGCCGGTGTGACGGGACTTCGGCATACCGCCGGAGACCGCCACGCGCATCATGCCTGGCGCGGCCGGCTCCGTCCCGGAGGCAGCGATGCCCGCGGGGCCTCCATGCGCCCCGCATGCGCCAGGGGGATGAGGCATGTTCGACATCACGACCTTCACCGGCCTTCACACCTGGCTAAGCCTCGTTGCCATCGCCTCCGGCGTGGTGGTCCTGGCGGGATTGTTCGCTGCGCGCATGCTGCCGGCCTGGACCGGGGTATTCCTCGCCACCGCGGTCGCCACCAGCACCACCGGATATGGTTTTCCCTTTTCGGGCGTGCTGCCGTCCCATGTGGTAGGGGCGATCGCGTTGGCGATCCTGGCGGTGACGCTGGTCGCCCGCTATGGGTTTCATCTCGCCCGCGCCTGGCGCTGGATCTACGTCGCCGGGGCGGCGGCAAGCCTCTATCTGCTGGTGTTCGTCGCGGTCGCGCAGGCGTTCGGCAAGGTGCCGGCGCTGCACGCTTTGGCGCCCACCCAATCCGAGCCGCCCTTCGCTATCGCCCAGGGTGCGGTGCTGGCGCTGTTCATCGTCCTCGGCATCAAGGCCGCGCGGGCCTTCCATCCGCCGGAGACCCCGCCGGATTTACGGCCGGCCGGCTTCCACTGAGAGCAGGGGCGCGCGGCCATTCCACCGGCGGGCCAGCCCGTCCGGCCCGTTGATGCCGGCTGTCCGGCCTCGCTTGTGCCCGGCCTCCCGTGTGCCCGACCTCGCCTCTTGTCAGCGCAGAAGCGGGATGTGGGGCGCGGCAGTGAGGGGGAGAATGCCGCTCAGGCGGGGATCGTCGAGCACCTCCACCATGCGGGCATACGGCCGGAAGCCGGAGCGCTGATAGAAGGCCGGCGCGGCGGGATGATCGAGGTGGCACGTGTGCAGCCACAGCCGTGTGATCGGGCGGGCCCAGGCCAGATCCAGCGCCCGGTCCATCATGTGGCGACCCAGGCCTCCGCCGACGAAGGCCCCGGCGATCCCGAAAAAGGCGATCTCGCAAGCCTCCGGTTCGCGGAAGTCGAGTTCGAGGATGCCGGCGGGCTCGCCCTTGGACCGCAGCACATGCACTTCCACGCGCGGGTCGTGGAGGATGGTGGTCAGTTCTCTGTCGTTCAGGATGAGCCGCGAGGACCACAGCCAGTCCTCGCCCACCAGCCTGTAGAGCTGCCGATAATCGGCGAGGGCGGGCGCGCTCTGATGATCCAGCGTCACGCCGGGCGGGAGTGTGGTCGCCTTTGGCGCCGGTTTCTCCGTCATTTCGAGACAGGTCACCACGGTCGCGAGCTGACCGGCCGTTACCGGCGAATAGCCATCGGGGAGCGGCGGGTTATCCGCAAGGGCCGTGCTCATGCCTGCGCGCTGGCCTGCTTCTGCGCCAGCCGGGCCATGAAGCGGTCGGCGTCGATCACATGGCCGGGTTGCAGGGTGTCGAGTGGCATGTGTCCTCCTGCGGCGTTGGAGTCTATGGGGCGGGGGCGCGCTACAGCCGGTCGCGCAGGGCGTAATAGCTCAGGCCGGCCACCAGCAGCGGATAACGCAAGGCGGTGCCGCCGGGAAAGGCCGGCACCGGGAAGCGTTCGAGCATCGCCAGCCGGTCCAGCCGGCCGCCGACCGCCTCTGCCAGGATGCGTCCGAACAGGGGCGCCAGCAGCACGCCCTGACCGCTATAGCCGGCCGCCACCAGCACCCGTTCGGAGAGGCGGCGCACGAACGGGTTGCGGGTCATGGTGATGCCCAGCGTCCCGCCCCAGCCATAGTCGATGCGCGCATCGGCCAACTGGGGAAAGATCCGCAGGATGAAGGGGCGGACAAAGGCCGGGACATTCTCCCGCAGGTTTCGCCGATAGCTCTCGCCGCCGCCGAACAGCAGGCGTTCATCGGGTGTCAGGCGGAAATAGTTCACCACGAACCGGCTGTCCGCCACAGCGGCGCCGTTGCGGATGAGATCGCGCGCCCGCGCGCCGAGAGGCTCGGTGACGGCAATGTAATTGTTGATCGGCATGACATGGGTGTCCACCCGCCGATCCAGCCCATCCATCAGGCCATTGCCGCATTCCAGCAGCCGATCCGCCTGCACCACGGCGCCGCCGGCGGTGGTCACGCGCACGCCATCAGCCCCCTCCGCGATGGCCACAGCGCGGCTCTGCTCGAAGATGCGTGCCCCTGCCGCCTGTGCGGCGCGGGCGAGGCCGAAGACCAGCTTCAGCGGGTGCAGATGGCCCGCGCCTTTGTCCAGCGTGCCGCCATGATAGGCCGGCGACCCCACCAGCGCCCGCACCTCGTCGCGGGAGAGCGGGCTGATCTGGTTATAGCCATAGTCCTCCAGCAGGCGGCGGGCATAGGCATGGCCATGGGCCACATAGCCGGGCTTGTGGTCCGCATGGATCAGCCCGTCGGCGAGATCGCAGGTGATGCCGTGAGTGGCGATGATCTGGTGCAGGACGCTCTTGGCCTCCTGGGACAGATCCCACAGCTTGCGGGCATCCTCCTTGCCGAGATGGGCCTCCAGATAGTCCTGGTCGCGCCGCTGGCCGGTGTGGATCTGCCCGCCATTGCGGCCGGAAGCGCCGCTGCCCACCCGGCCCGCCTCCAGCAGCACAACGTCCACGCCCGCCTGTGCCAGATGCAGCGCCGCCGACAGGCCGGTGAACCCGCCGCCGATCACCACTACGTCGGCGCGGGTGTCTGCGTGCAGCGGCGGGTAGGCGGGCGGCGTGCCGGCCGTCGCCGCATACCAGGAGGCGGGATGCGCCGCCTCGGAAGGGGAGAGGGACCTCATACGTTCAGCAGCAGATATTCCCGTTCCCACGGCGAGATCACGCGCATGAAGGTCTCGAACTCGGCCCGCTTGACCGCCGCATAGGTGCGGATGAAGCGCCGGCCCAGCACCTCGCCCAGTTCCTCGCAGCCCACCAGTTCATCCACTGCTTCGAGGAGGCCGCGGGGCAGGTCGAAGGGCTTGTCCTTGGCATCGCCTTCCAGCGGATCTGTGGGGCGCAGGCCCTGCTCGATGCCCAGATAGCCGCAGGCGAGAGAGGCGGCGATGGCCAGATAAGGATTGGCATCGGAGGAGGGCACGCGGTTCTCCACCCGCCGGGCCTCGGGCGGGGAGGGGGGCACGCGCAGGCCGGCGGTGCGGTTGTCGTAGCCCCACTGCACATTGATGGGCGCCATGGAATCCGGCGTCAGGCGCCGATAGGAATTCACATAGGGCGCCAGGATGCTCAGCACCGCCGGCAGATATTTCTGCTGGCCGGCGATGAAGGAGAAGAATTCCGGCGTGGGATCGCCGTCGGCGTCGGAGAAGATGTTCTTGCCGGTCTTGGTATCCACTACCGACTGGTGGATATGCATGGCGCTGCCGGGCTCATTGGCGATCGGCTTGGCCATGAAGGTGGCGTAGATCTTGTGACCCAGCGCCGCCTCGCGAATGGTGCGCTTGAACAGGAATACCTGGTCGGCCAGCATCAGCGGGTCACCATGGCGCAGGTTGATTTCCATCTGCGCGGCGCCGTCCTCGTGGATCAGCGTGTCGATCTCCAGGCCCTGGGCCTCGGAATAATCGTAGATGTCCTCGAACAGCGCGTCGAACTCGTTCACCGCCTGGATGGAGTAGGACTGGCGGCCGATTTCCGGCCGGCCGGAGCGCCCCACCGGCGGCTTCAGCGGATAGTCGGGATCGGTATTGGGTTCGACCAGATAGAATTCGATCTCGGGGGCGACCACCGGCGTCCAGCCATGCTTGGCATAGAGGCCGAGCACATTCTTGAGCACCTGCCGGGGCGATTCTTCCACCGGGCGCCCGTCGCGATGATAGGCGTCATGGACGATCTGCGCGGTGGGATCCTGCGCCCAGGGGACGGTGCAGAGCGTTGCGAAGTCCGGCTCCATCACCAGGTCGGAGTCCGCGACCACGGAATCCACCAGCCCCTCATAATCGGGATATTCCCCCGAGATGGTCTGGAAGAACACCGAAAGCGGCAGGTTCATCACCGGCGAGGAATAGAATTTCGAGGCCGGCATGATCTTGCCGCGCGCCACGCCCGCCAGATCGGGCACGGTGCATTCGATTTCGGTAATCCCGCGGGCCGCCATCCAGGCTTTGGCCTCGGCTAGGGATTTGACGCCGCGCGGCGCCTCGACGGTCAGTTTCGCGCTCGCCTTGCTTCGTTTGGCCATGGGTCCCTCAGGCACGATCTCCGTGCTGGCACAGGGAACACCTGCCCACCGTCCGCTGTCAACGCGAAGCGTAGCGGCGGTGAACGGTATGAAAGGAACGGGAGAGGAACGAATGAAGGTCGAATCGAGAGTGGCCAAACGTTCGCGTTTCGCCCCCGCTACTGGTGGTGGGTCTGGGCCGGCGAGCGCCTGCTGGGGCACTCAGATGGGCCCGCCTCAGGGCTTGGGCGTGCTGATGGGAACGGCCTTGTCCTTGGCCTGGGTCTCGAAGCTGGTGGCCTCCAGCGTGGCGGTGCCGATCATGGTGGCGATGGAGACCCGGAACGGCGCCAGCAGCCGCGTGCCGGCGATGGGCACCAGCCAGACGTACATGTCCTTGTTTTCCATCATGTACTTGACGGTGGAGCGGGTGGGCCGGTGGCCCGCCACCGGCGCATAGCCCGCCCGGCACACCACCGCCGGCCCGGCGTAGGTCTTGCCGGCCTTCACCTGATCGATGCGCAGATAGGTCAGGGAGACGTCATAGCGCTGGCGGCCGTCGAAGATGGGAATGGCGCGGTCGCAGGCGGCGGCGGAGAGCAAGTCGGCGGTCCCCGGCACATAGACGAAGGCGCCGCTCACCGGGTCCATGATGTTGGCCAGATGCGCTTCGGTCACCTCCACCCGGTCCGGCAGCGGCTTGATGGGCGGCTCGACCTCCACCTCCTTGGCCGTCCCGCCCGCCATGGCGAGCCGGACGCTCTCAGCCTTGCCGTCCGCCTCGGCGGACATGGCGTAGATCTGGGGCGAGAGCTTATTGACGGTGATCGCCCCCTTGGCGGCGGCGCTGCCCTTGCCGGCGGAGACCGCGCGCATGATGCCGGTGACCTTGCCGGTGCCCACCACCTGATAGGAGGTGTCGCCTGCATCCACCGCGATGCTGGCGCGGCCGATCTCGACGCCGGCCACCGTCAATGAGTATTTGGCTGCCAGCTTGCCCTCGGCCCGGGCGCCGCCGATGGAGGCGGCAACCAGCACGCTGCCGAGCGCCACGCCCGTCGCCATGCGGCGCAGACGGGTCATCACCACGGGGCGAACTCGAGCATCGGTATCGGGCATGAAAGGGTCCGGTTTGTCACGGCGCGACGGGCGCACCTCGCACCGGGTGGGCCTGATTCGCGCATCTTCGCCCTTCATTCTGCCATGACCTTGGAAGGAGGCCGAACTGTGACAGTGCGCCCGGCGCGGCCCGCCGACCCGGTTCGGACAAATCAACGTGCGAGCGGCACGGAAACGCCCAAGGTCATTGACTTAAGAGACGTTTATCACGATCTTCAAGGTCCGCCCTCGCGATCGAGACTGGTGCTGCGGCTCAACGCCGCCCGGATGCTCGACGCTTCAAGGCGAAAAATTCAATGGCAAGAGGAGTTTGCCGCCATTCGACGCCCTATGAGACCCGTCGCGCCGGAGAAGGATGGTCCGCGCGTCAACGAAGAGATCCGCATCCGTGAAGTTCAGCTCATCGACCAAGATGGGCAAAACCGTGGTGTCCTGGCCATCCGCGACGCTTTGGCGCTGGCGCAGGAAGCCGGGCTCGATCTGGTAGAGATCGCGCCCAATTCGGCACCGCCGGTTTGCAAGATCCTCGATTTCGGCCGCTTCAAGTATCAGAACCAGAAGAAGGCCAGCGAGGCGCGTAAGAAGCAGAAGGTGGTTGAGGTCAAGGAAATCAAGCTGCGACCCGGCATCGATACGCACGATTATGACGTCAAGATGCGCTCCATGCAGCGCTTCTTCGAGGAAGGCGACAAGGTCAAGGTCACCCTTCGCTTCCGTGGTCGCGAGATGGCGCATCAGGATATCGGCTTCAAGCTGCTGCAGAAGCTGAAGGAAGACGTGTCTACCATCGCCAAGGTGGAAGCCGAGCCGATGCTCGAAGGCCGGCAGATGATCATGATCCTGGCGCCGCGCTGAGCGCGGCACCGGAGGCCTATACGGGCTGATATAAAAGAGGCCCGCCTTCATGTAAGGCGGGCCTCTTTTCGTTTCAGGTCGTTGGTTTCATCTCGGCGCCGATGTCAGGGGCAGCTATGGCGCAGGCCGTCGTAGCCCAGATAGGTGCCGCTCCGCGGATCGTACGACCGGAACCTTTGCGAGCAATAAGAGACAGCATTGCCCCGGTTCTGATTGGCATTGGCCGCGCCCGCCGCGATGGCTCCGAGTGCCAAGCCGCCGATAACGCCTGCGGCAACTGCCCCGCCATTGTTGTTATTGTAGCCATAATTGTACGAGCGCGGGCCGTAATAGCCGGGACCGCGCCAACCGGGCCCGCGCCAGCCGCGAGCAGGACCACCCCCGCGCCAGCCCGGAGGGGGGCCGCGGCGATACTGGACTTGCTGAACGTCCGTTCCGGCCTCTCCCGTGGACATGCCGTTGACCGCGGCCACGGCAGAGGGAATCGACGGCGCACCCATGCGCAGGGTCTGAGCGCCCGCGGTGCTGGGCAACGCGAGAGCCCCAGCCAGAGTGACCGCGGTGGCAATGGTGACGGCTTTGCGCCACGGCATCATATGTTCAGACATGGTCGTTCTCCTTCAGGGAGAACAACGCTGCGGCGCCAGGAAAGTGCCGCGCCCTCACCCATGCGTGATGTCGCAGCCCGAGGGTAGCGTGCCCCTGGGGCGGGTAAGGCGCGCCAGGGGCTGTGTTCAGTGCCGTCAGGTGCAGGGATGGCGTCGGCCGTCATAGCCGAGGAAGGTGCCCGTGCGCGGATCGAACGAGCGGTACTTCCGCGAGCAATAGGCAATCCAGTTTGCCGGCGCCGCGGCATAGACCTGTCCGCCATAAATCTGCCCGCCATAGACAGGGGCAGCGTTGGCCGCGGCGGCGCCGACGATGATGCCAGTGGCCAGTCCCGGCCCGAAGCCGCCCCAGCCGCCATAATAGGGGCCATAGCCATAACCCCAGCCGCCGCCGTAATAGACCGGCCCACCCCACCCGGGGCGTCCCCAGCCCGGTCCCCATCCGCCACCCCAGCCCGGACGGCCCGCCCATCCGCCGCCCCACCCTGGGCCGGGACCGCCGCGCCATCCGCCACCACCCCAGCCGGGGCCGCCGGGGCCGCCGCGCCATTGCACCTGCTGGAGGGGGCCGTCCGCCACGGCCGCCACCGCGGCGGGTTGAGCCCCCAGCCGCAGCGCCTGGGCCGATGCGGGCGAAGACAAGACAGCAAGGCCGGTCGTAAGAGCCACGACCGATGAGGCGAGAGACAGCGACTGGAACGGACGCATGATGAATTCCTCCACACGTTGCCTGTACCGCGACACTTTGGCGGGTTCACGGTGACGGGTCGGGGTGTGTTCACATTCCCATGAGGCAGACCGCCGCACGAATGGACGCGTTTGAGGCGCATCCGGTTCCCCACCGCTTCCCGGCCGCTTGCGTTTTGGAGCCGGCTCCTGTAACGAGTGCGGCCTTCGAACCGGCCGGCGACAAGGGCTGCCGTGCTGGTTCTTATAGCTCACAGCAACAAGAGGCCGAACGCTCCGCGTGGCAACGCGCGGCAGATAGCGGCCACGGAGAGCCAAATGCCCAAGATGAAGACCAAGTCGGGAGCGAAGAAACGCTTCCGTCTGACCGGTACCGGGAAAGTGATCGCGGCCCAGGCTGGCAAGCGCCATGGGATGATCAAGCGGACCAACAAGACCATCCGCAATCAGCGCGGCACCACCATTCTGAGCGAGAGCGATGGGCGGGTGATCCGCAAGTCGTTCCTGCCGAACGGCTGACGCCACCACCGCGATCTCAGGAGAGACTCCATGTCCCGCGTCAAACGTGGCGTTACATCACACGCCAAGCATAAGAAGGTCTTCAAAGCCGCCAAAGGCTTTTACGGCCGTCGCAAGAATACCATCCGCGCAGCGAAGTCGGCCGTCGAACGGTCGATGCAGTACAACTACCGCGATCGTAAGATCAAGAAGCGCAACTTCCGCGCTCTCTGGATCCAGCGCATCAACGCGGGTGTACGCGAGCTGGGCATGACCTACGGCCGGTTTATCGACGGTCTCGGCAAGGCCGGGATCGAGGTGGACCGCAAGGTGCTCTCGGATATCGCTATCCACGAGCCCGAGACCCTGAAGGTCCTGGTGGAGAAGGCCCAGGCCGCCCTCGCGGCCTGAGTTCTCCCCGTCCCGCCTTTCCGAGACCTGAAAGCCCCGTGCGCTGAGCCGTCCGGGGCTTTTGGTGTTGGTGCGGTGTGGCTATAAGGCGCCCATCGCGCGCGCCGCCGCCCGTCCATTTCTGTCCGTTCTGTCCTGAGGTTGGCTCATGTCCGCTCTCGTTCTCACCGATCACCCCGCGCTCGATGCCCTGGAGCGGGAGACCGCGAGCGCGATCCTGGGCGCCGCCGGCGAGGCGGAACTGGAGCAGGTGCGGATCGCCGCCCTCGGCAAGAAGGGCACCGTCTCCGAACTTCTGAAGTCGCTGGGCGCCATGAGCCCGGACGAGCGCAAGGTGATGGGCCCCGCCATCAACGGCCTGCGGGACCGGGTGCAGGGCCTGCTCGCCGCTCGCAAGGAAGCGCTGAAGGCCGCCGCCCTCGATGCGCGCCTGGCCACCGAGCGCCTGGACGTGACGCTGCCGGTACGCGAGACCCCGGCCGAGCGCGGCCGCATCCATCCCATCGCCCAGGTGACCGAAGAACTCACCGCCATCTTCGCCGACATGGGCTTCTCGGTGGCCGAAGGCCCGGACATCGAGACCGACTTCCACAATTTCACCGCGCTGAATTTCCCCGCCGGCCATCCGGCCCGCGAGATGCACGACACCTTCTTCCTGCCGCCCAATGCCGAGGGCGAGCGCATGGTGCTGCGCACCCACACCTCGCCGGTGCAGGTGCGCACCATGCTGAGCCAGAAGCCGCCGATCCGCGTCATCTGCCCCGGCCGCACCTATCGCTGCGACTCGGACCAGACCCACACCCCCATGTTCCATCAGGTGGAGGGGCTGGTGATCGACAAGGGCTCCCACATGGGCCACCTCAAGTGGATCCTGGAGGAGTTCTGCAAGGCGTTCTTCGAGGTGGAGAAGGTGACGATGCGGTTCCGCCCGTCCTTCTTCCCCTTCACCGAGCCGAGCATGGAAGTGGACATCCAGTGCGACCGCTCCCGCCCCGGCGAGATCCGCTTCGGCGAGGGCTCCGACTGGCTGGAGATCCTCGGCTGCGGCATGGTGCACCCCAACGTGCTGCGCAATTGCGGCATTGATCCCGACGTCTACCAGGGCTTCGCCTGGGGCATGGGCATCGATCGCATCGCCATGCTGAAGTACGGCATGAACGACCTGCGCGCCTTCTTCGAGGCCGACGAGCGCTGGCTCTCCCACTACGGCTTCCGCCCGCTGGACTTCCCGACCCTGGCCGGTGGCCTGAGCGTCTGAGGCTCCGGCCCGTCCGCCTTTTCCGCCCGTCCTCCCAGGCTGCCATGCGCCGGGGGGAGGGGACTGAGCAGAACATGAAAGCGACCGCGCGATGAAATTCACCTTCTCCTGGCTCCAAGAGCATTTGGAAACCACCCAGCCGATGGACGCCATCGTCGAGAAGCTGTCGCTGATCGGCCTTGAGGTGGAGGGCGTCGAGGACAAGGCCAAGGCGCTGGCGCCGTTCACGGTGGCCGACATCATCAGCGCCGAGAAGCATCCCAATGCGGACAAGCTGCGGCTGTGCATGGTGGATACCGGCGCCGCCAGCCCGGTGCAGGTGGTGTGCGGGGCGCCCAATGCCCGCGCCGGCATCAAGGTGGTGTTCGCCGCCCCCGGCACAATCATCCCCGCCACCGGCACCGAACTGAAGATTGGCACCATTCGCGGCGTCGAGAGCCGCGGCATGCTGTGCTCCGCCCGCGAACTGGGGCTGTCGGAAGAGCATGACGGCATCATGGAACTGCCGGAGGATGCGCCGGTGGGCGTGCCGTTCGCGCAGGTGCTGGGCCTGAATGATCCGGTGATCGAGATCGCCGTCACCCCCAATCGTGCCGATTGCCTGGGCGTGGCCGGCGTGGCGCGGGATCTGGCGGCGGTGGGCCTGGGCGAACTGATGGCGCCCCGCGTGGCGCCGGTGGACGGCAAGTTCCCCGCCCCGCTCGGCGTCAAGCTGGACTTCGGCGACACCGCGCCGCTCAGCCCGGTGTTCGCGCTTCGCGTCATTCGCGGCGTCAAAAACGGCCCATCGCCGGAATGGATGCAGGAGAAGCTGCGGGCCATCGGCCTGCGGCCCATCAATGCTTTGGTGGACGTCACCAACTTCCTGACCTTCGACCGCAACCGCCCGCTGCATGTGTTCGACCTGAAGAAGGTCCATGGCGATCTGGTGGTGCGCCGGGCGAAAGCGGGCGAGACCCTGCTGGCCCTGGACGGCAAGACCTATACGCTCGACGAGAGCATGTGCGTCATCGCCGACGACAAGGGCGTGGAGAGCTTGGCCGGCGTCATGGGCGGGCAGGAGAGCGGCTGCGACGAGGACACCACCGATGTTGTGGTCGAGAGCGCGCTGTGGGATCCCATCAACATCGCCCAGACCGGCCGCAAGCTGGGGCTGAATTCCGATGCCCGCTTCCGCTTCGAGCGCGGCATCGACCCGGCCTTCACCCTGCCGGGCCTGGATCTCGCCACCCACCTCATCCTCGACATCTGCGGCGGTGAGCCCTCGCAGGCGGTGGTCGCGGGCGCCGTGCCGGACACCACCCGCACCATTTCCTTCCCGCTCTCCGAAGTGAAGCGGCTGTCAGGCCTTGAGGCCACGCCGACCGAAATCACCGACGTCCTCACCAGCCTCGGCTTCACCGTCTCCGGCACCGGGCCGGTGCTGGACGTGGTGCCGCCTTCCTGGCGCGGCGATGTGGAAGGCAAGGCGGACTTGGTCGAAGAGGTGGTGCGCATCCTCGGCCTGGAGCGCGTGCCGCTGACCGAATTCCCCCGTGAGGGCGCCCGCCGTCCGGTGCTCACCGCCTTGCAGATGCGCACCCGCAAGGCCCGCCGGGCGTTGGCGGCGCGCGGTCTGGTGGAAGCGGTCACCTGGTCGTTCGTCTCCAAGGCGCAGGCCGAACTGTTCGGCGGCGGCGCGGCGGAACTGGCGCTGATCAATCCCATCGCCTCCGATTTGTCCGACATGCGGCCCTCGCTGCTGCCCGGTCTAATCCGAGCCGCCCAGGCCAATGCCGATCGCGGCTTCGGCGATGCTGCCTTGTTCGAAGTGGGCCAGATCTTCGCCGGCGACCGCCCGCAGGATCAACGCCAGGGCGCGGCCGGCCTGCGCCGCGCCACCGCCAAGCCGGCCGGCGCCGGCCGGCACTGGTCCGGCAAGGCGGAAAGCGTCGATGCCTTCGATGCCAAGGCCGATGCGCTGGCGGCGCTCGCCGCCTGCGGTGCGCCGGTGGCCAACCTCCAGGTCACCCGCGATGCCCCAAGCTGGTATCACCCCGGCCGCTCCGGCTCGTTCCGGCTGGGGCCGAACGTGCTCGGCACCTTCGGCGAGTTGCACCCCTCGCTGCTGGAGGCGCTGGACGTGTCCGGCCCGCTGGTGGCGTTCGAACTGGTGCTGGACCGTGTGCCCGAGCCCAAGGCCAAGCCCACCAAGGTCAAGCCGCTGCTGGAACTGTCCGCCTTCCAGCCGGTGAAGCGTGACTTCGCCTTCCTGGTGGGCCGCGAGGTGGCCGCCGCCGATGTGCTGAAAGCCGCGCAGGGCGTGGACAAGAAGCTCATCACCGATGTCAGCGTGTTCGACGTCTATGAGGGCGCTGGCGTTGCCGACGACAAGAAGTCGGTGGCCATCGAGGTCACCTTGCAGCCGCGCGAGCGCACCCTGACCGACGTGGAAATCGAGGCGGTGGCCGCCAAGATCGTCGCCGATGTGAGCAAGAAGACCGGCGCCGCCTTGCGCGGTTGATCGGCCATAGAATCAGGGCGCGAGAGCGGCGCCCTGAACGCCGAGGATGCGCAGCGCCTGCCCCGCCGCCCGCTCGCCCGAGAGCCAGGCGCCGGGGACCGTGCCCCACAGGGTTTCGTGGGCATGCTCGCCTGCGAAAATCAGCCGGTTCGCCACCACTTCGGTAAAGGCGCGGCGCATGTTGCCGCTGCCGGGGAGGGCGCAGGAGAAGGCGCCGAGCGCCAAAGGCTCCCGGCTCCAGCGGGTCTGCACCACCTTGCCGATCTTGCGCGACACATCACTGCCGAAGGCCGCCTGAATGGCCGCTTTCACATAATCGGCGCCGGCGTTCGGCCCGCCGTCGGAAATGCTCTGCGCCAATTGTCCGCCAACCTGCGCCACATGCACGTCGCTGCCGCCGACGCGGGCTGACAGAGAGAGCGGCTTTTGGCCCACCGTCTGCACATGCAGCGTCTCGTCCGCCTCGGCCTTCAGCGGATTCCCCGGCAGCAGAAAGGCAATATGATCGCGGGCGCCCAATGTGATGCGCTCGATGGCGCTGCGCTGGCGCGCGGGGAGCCCGGGTTGGATGCGGATCTTGCCCGCGGCCAGCAGGCTGGGCGGCACCGCGAGGATGACGGCGCGGGCGGTGAGCAGCCCGCGATTGGTGCGCACCTCCACCCCACGGCCACCGAATTCGATTGTGGATGCGGCTGTCCCCAGCCGCACCGGAAGCCCCTCCGCCAGCTTCACCACCAAGGCGCCGATGCCGGTGCGGCAGAACAGGGCTTCGTCGCGTTCCTCGGCGCGGGAGAGGTCTACGGTGGAGATCTGCTCCAGTTCCTTGGCGCAGCCCAGGGGGCCGATCAGGAAGCCAGCGGCGGCGCCGAAGGGGCCGAGGTCCGGCAGCACGCGGGCGGCCGGCAGGTCGCGTCCGGCATCGCCGGCGGCGCCGATGGCCCGTTCGGCGCGGCGCACGGTGGCGACGAAATCCTCATATTCGGCGTCCTTGGCCTCCTTGCCGGCGAGATAGAGGCGGGCGGCGCGGGGGCCGGCATAGAGATCAAGCCCGGCCTGACGGCCGAGATCCGCCAACGCCGCGGCGCCGGGCAGATAGAGCCGGTCGGCGCCCAGGTCCAGCGGCACGCCGAAGTCGGCGGTGTCGGTATAAGCCCGCCCGCCGACCCGCTTGCCGGCTTCGATCAGCGCATAGCTGCGCCCGGCGGCGGCGACCCTGCGGGCGGCGGCGATGCCCGCGGCCCCCGCGCCGACAATCACCACGTCCACCTGCCCGGAGGCGGGGACTTGTCCCAGAGCGCGGGCGAGGGGGGAAAGAGTGAAGGCGCCGGCCAGCAGCGCACGGCGGGTGAGGCGGGAACCGGAGGTCATCGGGCGCACCGGATCGCGCGCCGGAATGGCGCATGGCTGTGAGATTGCCTCAGGTGGCGCATGATTCCGTCCGAAAACCGCTCTCCCGTGCCCGGCTCATGATCTAGCACGCTAACCCAGAGCGCGCGACGGGACGGCTTCGCGCTCAATTCTGCCGTTCGGCCACAAAGCGGGCGGCGGCGGCAAGCATCTCGCCGCGCGGGCCGAAGGGGGCAAGGGCCGTGGTGGCCTCGTCCACCAGATCGGCCAGAACCGCACGGGCGGCTTCCACGCCCAGGGCCGACACCAGGGTGGCCTTGCCGGCGCTTTGGTCCTTGCCCACGGACTTGCCCATGGCTTCCACGGTCCCTTCCACATCCAGCAGGTCGTCGGCGATCTGGAAAGCGGCGCCCAGCGCCTTGCCATAGGCGGCCAGGGCGGTGCGCTGGCTGTCATCCGCCGCGCCGAGCAGGGCGCCGGCTTCCACCGAGACGGCAAGCAAAGCGCCGGTCTTCATGGCCTGGAGATCGCGGATCTGTGGCATGTCCAGGGCTTGCGGTCCGCTGCCGTCGAACCTGCCTTCGGCGGCGAGATCGAGAATCTGCCCGCCGGCCATGCCACCTAAACCCGAGGCGCGGGCGAGGGCGCGCACCAGAGCAATCCTGACCAGGGCATCGGGGTGGGCGTCTTCGCCGGCCAGGAGATCGAACGCCAGGGTCAGCAGGCCGTCGCCGGCCAGGATGGCGGTGGCCTCGTCGAACGCCTTGTGGACGGTGGGCCGGCCACGCCGCAGATCGTCATTGTCCATGGCCGGCAGGTCGTCATGGACCAGCGAATAGCAATGCACGCACTCCACCGCCGCGGCGGCGGTGATCGCGGCCTCGAGAGGCACCCCGAACAGCGCGGCGGTCTCCACCACCAGCAGGGGCCGCAGCCGCTTGCCGCCGTCCAGCGAGCCGTGGCGCATGGCGGCGAGCAGTCGCTCCGGTCGCCGCCGCTCGCCGGGCGCGGGGTCAGCGGCCAGGGCAAGCTCCAGCCGCTGCTCGATGGCTGCGGCCACCGTCTGGAACCGCGCGGCAAGCAGAGGGAAGGCGCGGGTCACGGCGTTGGTCCTGGTGTTGGCGTTGACGTCGCCCTTCGGTTGCCCCAACCACGCCATAGGGTCAAGCCGCAGGTGCGGGGAACCGAAGCGGCAGCGTCGCCGTTGCTGGAGGGGAACGTGGCGCGGCGGCGAAAAATGAAGCTCTTCAACGTGGTCGTGCGGGTGGTTGTGGCGGTGGTCTTGATCCCGCTGGTGCTCACGATCCTCTACATTTTCATCAATCCGGTCTCGACGCTGATGATCGGCCGCTGGCTGAGTGGCGAGCGGGTGGAGCGGGTCTGGA
This sequence comes from Azorhizobium sp. AG788, assembly GCA_943369575.1. Lineage (GTDB taxonomy): Bacteria > Pseudomonadota > Alphaproteobacteria > Rhizobiales > Xanthobacteraceae > Azorhizobium. The sequence goes on from CALRNP020000062.1 coordinate 21,759, forward strand.
CGCCGATCTCCCGCATGTCACCGACGCTGGTGCGCACGGTGATCGCCTCGGAGGATGCCGGGTTCTGCACCCATTGGGGGGTGGATCCGGGCGAGATCCGCGCCGCCATCGCCAAGGCGGATGACGATCTGGAAGAGGCGCGCGGGGCCTCCACCATTCCGATGCAGGTGGCCAAGAACCTGTTCCTGTGGCCGGGCCGCTCCTTCATCCGCAAGGGCCTGGAATTGCCATTGGCGCTGTGGATCGACCTGGTGCTGAGTAAGCGCCGGCTGATGGAGATCTATCTGAACATCGCGGAATGGGGCCCGGACGGCGAATTCGGCGTCGAGGCCGGCGCCCAGCGGGCCTTGCGCAAGAGCGCAGCGCAGGTGAATGCGTCGGAGGCGGCGCTGCTGGCGGTGATGCTGCCGAACCCCATCAAGCGCGACGCCGGGCGACCAACGCCCGGTGTGCGACGGCTGGCGGCCCGGCTCGATGGCCGGGTGGAGCAGGAGGGGCCGGACATCGTCTCCTGCCTGCATCTAGCCCGCTGAGCGCGGATAAAGCTGCGCGCGCCATCGCCGGTCTTGATCCCGCCGCGCTCCGCCGCCACAAGGGGCGCGAGATATGAGGACCGTGATGACCCAGCCTGTTCCCGGCCAGACGCCCGGCGCCGTACCCCCCGCCAAGCCCAAGATCGGCCTTGGCCTGAAGATGGCGTTGGAGATGGGGCCGCTGGCGCTGTTCTTCGCCGGCAATTCCTATGGCGGCATCTATGTGGCAACCATCGTGTTCATGGTGGCGACCATCGTCGCGCTGGGCCTGATGTGGGTGCTGGCGCGCAAGATCGCGGTGATGCCGCTGGTCTCGGCCGTGGTGGTGATGGTGTTCGGCACCCTGACCCTGGTGCTTCAGGACGACCACTTCATCAAGATGAAGCCGACCATGGTGAATGCGCTGTTCGGGGTGCTGCTGCTGGGCGGGCTGGTGTTCCGCAAGCCGCTGCTGCCCTATGTGCTCGACGGCATGGTGAAGCTCACCGACCAAGGCTGGCGCATCCTCAGCATTCGCTGGGGCGTGTTCTTCCTGGTTATGGCGGTGCTGAACGAGGTGGTGTGGCGCTCAGTCTCCACCGATGCCTGGGTGAATTTCAAGACCTTCGGCTATCTGCCGCTGACCTTCATCTTCGCCATGGCGCAGGCGCCCTTGATGTCGCGCTACGAGGACAAGAGCGCGGCGGCTGAAAGCGAAGTCTGACCGTTCAGGCGCCCGGCCCCTTTAGGCGCCCGGCTTGCCGGAGAGGCGGGCGACCAGCGGCAGCAGCGTCTCGCGCACTGTTTGCTCGCTGAGCGGGCCGACGAACTTCTGCGCGATGGTGCCGTCCGGAGCGACCACGAACGTCTCCGGCACCCCATAGACGCCCCAGTCGATGGCGGCGCGGCCGTTGGGATCGACGCCGACGGCGGCATAAGGCAGGCCGAAGGTGCCGAGGAAGCGGCGGGCGTTGTCGGCCTGGTCCTTGTAGTTCAGGCCCACCAGCACCAGCCGCGGATCACGCGACAATGCCATCAGCACCGGATGTTCCTCGCGGCAGGGCACGCACCAGGACGCCCAGACGTTCACCAGCAAGACCTTGCCCGCCAGATCGCCGCTGACGATACCGGGAACGGGCGCACCCTTGTCGGTGAGGCCGGCGAGGGGCGGCAGGTTGAGCGCCGGCGCCTTCTGCCCCGTCAGGGCCGAGGGAATGCGCGAAGGATCGCCCGCCCACAGCCGCACAAAGAACAGCCCCGCCAGCACCGCGAACACCACCAGCGGCAGGGCCACGAGCAGCGGACGACGGCGGCCGGGCGGCTGCGGCGATGTATCGGGCGCGCTCATGCTCAGCCTCCCTGTGCGCGGC
>CALRNP020000063.1:0-23527 GCA_943369575.1 Azorhizobium sp. AG788
ACACCGCATTCAGTTCGTCCGACAGCTCCAGATAATTGTCGATGCGCTGGAGCCGCACCGCAAAGCGCGGATCGGCGGCCAGACGGTGGGCGCCGGTGGCCTCCACCAAAGCCTCCCAGAACTTGTCGAGCGAGGATAGATGGAAAGCGAACAGCTTGCCGTCCTTGCAGCGCACGATATAGGCCTGGGCCAAGCGCGGCCGGTCGACGCCGCTGGGCTGCTCGCCGAGGGCGAAATAGCCCATGAACGGCTCCACCGCGAAGTGCATCATGGCCTCCAGCATGGAGATTTCCACCAGCCGCCCCTTGCCGGTGCGCCCGCGCTCCACCAGCGCGCCGGCGATGCCCAGCGCCGCATAGATGCCGGTGATGGCATCGGCCAGAGCCGGGCCGATAAAACGCGGCTGCTCAGGATCGATCGCCACCCCGAGGAAGCCGCTGACCGCCTGCGCGACGGAATCATAGACCGGGCGCTTGGCATAAGGGCCATCCGGGCCGAAGCCGCTGATGGAGCAATAGACCAGCCTGGGATTGATGGCGTGCAGCGTCTCCACATCGGCGCCGATGCGACCGGCGGCGCCGGGGCGGAAGTTCTGAATATAGACGTCGGCCTGGCGGATGAGGTCGTAGAACACCTCCTTGTCCGCCTGCGCCTTCATATCCAGGCTGATGCTACGCTTGTTGCGGTTGTAGGCCTGGAAATGGGCGCTGTAGAAGCCGGTCTTGAAGCTGCGGTAGGGATCGCCATTGCCGGCGCTCTCCACCTTGATGACGTCGGCGCCGAGATCCGCCAGCATCATGCCGGCGCAGGGGCCGGTGATGAAGGTGCCCTGCTCCACGATGCGCACGTCGTTGAGAACCCCGAACATCGCGCGAACCCTCAATTCTCGTTGGCGACGAAGCCCGCCGGGGCCGGGCCGTCATAGGTGATGGCGGATGCGGCCGCGTGGGACATCAGGAAGCCGATGGGGTGGGCCTGCTCTTCCAGCAGATGGCCGATCAAGCTGGCGGTGCGCGCCAAAAGCGGCACGCCGCGCAGGGCGAGCAGCGGATAGCCCGCATCCAGCAGCACGCAGGGAATGGCGCTGGAAATGTTCATCACCAAGGGACGGTTGATCAGTTCCGGCAGCAGCCGCTGCACCGCCAGCGCCACCTCGCAATGGCGGCCATAAAGGCCGAGCGAACGGGCGATCTCCAGCAGCCGCAGCGCGCGGGGGTCGCCCTCCTTGTGCAGCGGGTGGCCATAGCCGGGAATGGCCCGCTTGGCGGCGCGATAGGCGCGCACGATCTTGGTGACGGCGGCATCCAGCGGACCGCCGCTGGCGTCCTGCTCGGCCAGGATTTCCGCGAACAGGGCGCCCGCGGTGGCCGAGGCGCCGAGGATCACCGAGCCGCAGCCCAGCAGGCCGGCGGCCACCGCCCCCTGCAGCGCCTCCGGGGCGGAGGCGAGCGTCATGCGCGCCGCCTGCACGCTGGGCACCAGGCCGTGTTCGGCGATGGCCACCAGGGTGGCATCCAGCATGGCGCGTTGGGCGGGCGTGGGCAGTGATCCGCAGATCAGCAGCCAGGTATGGTCGGTGAACGAGATGTGGCCGATGAGGTCATGCACCAGATCGTGCCCACGCACGATGATGGTCTCCGGATTGGAGCCGCAGATCGCGGTGGTGGGTGCAGTGTCGGCGCCGATTTTCACATCAAGTCTCCTGGGGCGGCACCGCCGGCCGCACTGGGCCGGCAGGCGGATGAGCGGTCGCGGCATGGCCGGGACGCAGGCATGGGGCGACGCGCCGGCAGAGTGCGGGCGAGCGAAGGGCGAGCGGGTCAGCGGCGGCGCGAAAGCAGGGGGGCGGGACTACAGCCCACGGCGGCGCGGAACCGGCCGACAACCGTTTGACGACGCAAGCAACTCCATAGCGTTTCCTCCCGGCGCCCGCGTTTGGCAGGCTTATTTTTTCGCTGAGCGAATATTTATTCGTTATTAGCGTGCGGCGGACGGGCGCAGCTGTCAAGCCATCTCTACTGTCTATCTATGGTGCGCCGCACCCACCGCACTTGACAGGCGGATGCCATATGCCTTCTATCGAAGAGATTTTCGCTAGACGAATACTTTAGGATGGCGTGCCGCCTGTGAGCCGCCGCCCTGACGCGGAGTCCGTATCATTCCAGCTATCACCGACATCGAGACTATTGCGAACCAGACCGACGCGGCCCCGACGGCGGCGCCCCCGCGCGGCTCCGTCGAGTTCGTGGAAGCTTTGGCCCGCGGCCTCGCGGTGCTGGAGACCTTCGACGAGGCCCATCCGGAGCTGTCGCTCACCGACGTCGCCCGGCGCACCGGCACCAGTCCCGCCACCGCCCGCCGCAGCCTGCACACGCTGGTGGCGCTGGGCTATGTGCGGCAGGTCAATAAGCGTTACGTGCTGGCGGCACGGGTGCTGGCGCTGGGGGCCTCCTATTTGCGCGCCGCCCATGTGGATGAGGCGCTGATGCCGGAACTGCGCCGGCTGGTGGGGCAGTTCGGCGACGCCTCGTCGGTGAGCGTGCTGGAGGGGCCGAACATCCTCTATGTGGCCCATTGCTCCGAGCAGCGGGCCTCGCGGCCGTCGGCGGCCATCGGCGTCACCTATCCCGGATACGCCACCTCCATGGGGCGGGTGCTGCTGTCGCGCATGCCGCCGGAAGCCATCGAGATGTATCTGGCGCAACTGCGCCCGGTAAAGCTCACCGAGCATACCGAGACCGACATCGGCAAGCTGCGGCAGATCCTGGCGGAGGTGCGCCAGCAGGGCTATGCGCTGGTGGTCGATCAGCTGGACTATGGCGTCACCTCGCTGGCGGTGCCGATCAAGGATCCCACCGGCCGGGTGGTGGCGTCCATCAACAGTTCGGGCTACTCGGGCAAGCTCACTCCCGAGCGGCTGGTGGCGGAACGGCTGGCGGAACTGCAATTGTCGGCGGCGCGGATCACCCATGTCTTCGCCCGCTATCCGGCGCTGCTGCATTCCATCCGGCCCGCCGGATAGGGACTGCGGCCGCTCAGACGCCCTCCGCTCAGGTGCCCTCGCCATAGAGCAGGCCCTCGGCCTCCTCCAGCGACAGCTTGCAGGTGCGGAACGCCAGCTCCGATGAGAAGCCGCCGCGCGCCATGGCGGCGACGTCCTTCATCAGCGCGTTGTCCACCTCGCGAGTGCGCCAGGGGCCGAGGCGGCGGCGCTTGGCAAAGATGATGGCGGCGGCGGCATCGTCCACCTCCGCCACGGCGGTGCGCACCAGGCTTTCATCCACCCCCTTGGCGGCGAGCGCCTGCCCCAGCCGCCGCCGCGACAGGCCCCGCCGGGATCCCGATGCCACCTTGCCCTCCGCATAAGCGGCGTCGTTGATATAGCCCGCCTCCTGGCATTGGCGCACCACCGCATCCACCAGTTGGGCGATCTCGTCCTCCGAGGCCTCCGGCATCCGCCGCGGCGCCTTGCGGGCGAGAACCTGGCGCAAATTCTCGGCGCTGGACGAGCGCTGGGTCAGATAATGGATGGCCGCCCGCGTCAGCCAGGCCTTCTGCTTGGCAGGGTCGGTCAGCGGCTTGCGGGGATCGGCGGCAGGCAAGAGGGAAGACACCTTTTCATGCGCGGCGGTCGTGCGGGTGGAATCGGCCGCCCGTGGCCGCACGTTGGCCGCAGACGACATCGCCGCGCAAGCTTGCTTTCCTATTGCAATCCTTGCGAGCATCATGGGCTACCGCCACGGCCCGATGACGCTTGCGTGCAGCGCAGCTGAAACTGTGTGCGCGGCACCCATACCCCAGCAAGAGGGGCAGCAAGACCAAGTCGATTGCGACGCCTCCCCCGCGTTACGAAAATCCAAGACCCATGATGAACCATCACCAATAACAAATAGCATTCCGCTCTATTGGTGGTATTTTGGTGCAGATCGAATTTCGGAGGGTTTTCCATGGATGAAAGCACCACCCCTACGCTCCATGATCTGCCGATTGGCATAGAAGCCAGCGGCGAACGGCAGGAATTCGATAGCATGGGCCAGGTGATGGTGCCGGCGGATCGCTACTGGGGCGCGCAGACCCAGCGCTCCCTCCAGCATTTCTCCATCGGCGACGACCGCATGCCCAAGGCGGTCTATCATGCCTATGGCTACGTCAAGAAAGCCTGCGCCCTGGTCAATCACGCCGCCGGCCGCCTGCCGGCCTGGAAGAAAGACGCCATCGTCCGCGCCGCCGACGAAACCATCGCCGGCAAACTGGACGACCATTATCCGCTCTATGTCTGGCAGACCGGCTCCGGCACCCAGTCAAACATGAACGTCAACGAGGTGCTCTCCAACCGGGCGATCCAATTGCTCGGCGGCACGCTGGGCAGCCAGCATCCGGTGGGGCCGAACGACGACGTCAATATGGGCCAGTCGTCCAACGACACCTTCCCGACCGCGATGCATATCGCCGCCGTCACCGCCATCGATACGCTGCTGGTGCCGCAGGTGACCCAGCTGACCGAGACCATCGAGCGCAAGGCCGATAGCTGGATGGACGTGGTCAAGATCGGTCGCACCCATCTGGAAGACGCCGTGCCGCTGACGGTCGGCCAGGAATGGCATGGCTGGGCGGGCCAGTTGCGGGCCTGCATCGCCGATCTGGAGGCGAGCCGCCAGGGGCTCTACGAACTGGCGGTGGGCGGCACCGCCGTGGGCACCGGCCTCAATGCCCCGGCCGGCTTCTCGAAGGAGGTGGCGGCGCAGATCGCGGCGCTCACCGGCAAGCCCTTCGTCACCGCCCCCAACAAGTTCATGGCCCAGGGCTCGCTGGATGCCATCGTGCGCGCCCATGCGGCGCTGCGTGGGCTGGCGGTGGCGCTGATGAAGATCGCCAACGACATGCGCTGGCTGGCCTCCGGCCCCCGCTGCGGCTTCGCCGAGCTGAAGCTGCCGGACAATGAGCCGGGCTCCTCCATCATGCCGGGCAAGGTCAATCCCACCCAGTGCGAGGCCATGGTGATGATCACCATCCAGGTGCTAGGCAATGACAGCGCCGTGGCGTTCGCCGGCTCGCAGGGCAATTTCGAATTGAACGCCATGCGGCCGATCATCATCAACAATTTCCTGCACTCGGCCCGCATCCTGGCCGATGGCTGCGAGAAGTTCCGGCTCTATTCGGTGGAAGGCACCGAGTTGAACCGCGAGCGCATCCAGCAATATGTGGATGGCAGCGTGATGCTGGTGACGGCGCTGTCGCCGGTGATCGGCTATCAGAATGCCGCCCATATCGCCGAGAAGGCCATCGCCGACGGCACGACGCTGAAACAGGCGGCGCTCGCCTCCGGCAAGGTGTCGGAAGAGCTGTTCGACAAGACCATCGTGCCCCTGAGCATGGTCGGCACCGGCCTCGGCGGCGCCTGAGCCGGGGCCGCCTTTCTCCTTATTCATCCGCTGAACAGGAAGACATCCGCCATGATCCGTTGCGTGCGCATCTGGACCGCCGAGGACGGCAACTCCCGCTTCGAGGAAGGCCAGATCGACCTCTCCGGTGGGGCGCGCGGCGACATTCTCAGCGCCACCGCCGACGTCGCCAGCATCTCGTTCCGCGAGACCAAGGCCGGCGGCACCTTCGAATGGCACACCGCCCCCGCCCGCCAGTTCGTCATCACCCTGAGCGGAACGCTGGAGTTCGAAACCCACAGCGGCGCCCATTTCACCATCCACCCCGGCGACATCCTGCTGGCCGAGGACACCGCCGGCAGCGGCCACCGCTGGAAGCTCATCGACGACCAGCCCTGGCGCCGGGCCTATGTGATCCTCACCCCCGGCATCGACATTCCCTTCCTCCCGGCTCAGCCCAGCGCTTGAGCGACGGCACGGAGATCCCTGATGGCCCAAGCTTCCCCCCCGACCGCGAACGCCGCCCCCGATGTGGTTCTGATCGGCGCCGGCATCATGAGCGCCACCCTCGGCACCATGCTCAAGGAGCTGGAGCCCTCGCTCAGCATCGCCATCTATGAAGTGCTGGCCGATTGCGCCCAGGAAAGCTCCGGCGCCTGGAACAATGCCGGCACCGGCCACGCCGCCAATTGCGAGCTGAACTACACCCCGCAGCGGCCGGACGGCAGCGTCGACATCTCCAAAGCCCTGGAGGTGAACACCGAGTTCGACCTGTCGCGCCAGCTCTGGTCCTATCTGGTGCGCAAGGGCGCCATTCCCGATCCGCGCGCCTTCATCAATCCCTGCCCGCACATGAGCTTCGTGTGGGGCCAGGAGAATGTGGATTTCCTGCGCGCGCGCTTCAAGGCCATGTCCGCGCACCATTGCTACCACGGCATGGAATATACCGAGGACCATGCCCAGATCGCCAAATGGGCGCCGATCATCATGGATGGCCGCCCCGCCGACCAGCCGGTGGCCGCCACCCGCATCATCACCGGCACCGATGTGGATTATGGCTCGCTCACCCACATCTTGATGGCGCATCTGACCAGCCAGCCGAACGTCGCGGTGCACTATAAGCACCGCGTCACCGCCTTGGCGCAGGAGGCCGGCTCGCGCTGGAACCTGGAGATCGAGGACGTGGCGGCCAAGGCCACCGTCGCGGTCTCAGCCAAGTTCGTGTTCATCGGCGCCGGTGGCGGCGCCATCGAGCTCTTGCAGAAGTCGGGCATTCCCGAAGGCCATGGCTATGGCGGCTTTCCGGTCAGCGGCATCTGGCTGCGCTGCGAAGTGCCCGAGGTGGTGGAGCGCCACCACGCCAAGGTCTATGGCAAGGCGGCATCGGGCTCGCCGCCCATGTCGGTGCCGCATCTGGACACCCGCATCATCGGCGGCAAGAAATCCCTGCTGTTCGGCCCCTATGCCGGCTTCTCCACCAAGTTCCTCAAGCACGGCTCGCTGACCGATCTGTTCCGCTCCATTGAGCCGGGGAACATCATTCCCCTGCTGGCGGTGGCCAAGGACAATATCGCTCTGTGCGAATATCTCATCGGCCAGGTGCTGCAGAGCCACGAGCACCAGTTCGGCGTGCTCAAGGACTTCTTCCCCACCGCCGTCCGGCATGACTGGCAGCATGCGGTGGCCGGCCAAAGGGTGCAGATCATCAAGCCCGATCCCCATCGCGGCGGCGACCTGGAGTTCGGCACCGAAATCGTGGCGGCGCAGGATCGCTCCATCGTCGCCCTGCTGGGCGCCTCGCCCGGCGCCTCCACCGCCACCTTCATCGCCCTTGAGGTGCTCCAGCGCTGCTTCCCGCAGGAACTGACCGACACCGCCTGGCTGCCGAAGCTCAAGGAGATCATCCCCACCTATGGCATCGATCTCATCACCGATGCGGACGCCTGCACGCGCATTCGTGCCGAAACCGCCCCGGTGCTGAAGATCGACAACATCTGAACCGGCCATGGCGCAGGCAACGGCCTCTCCGGCGGCATCGGCGACAGCGGATGCCGCCGGGCTGATCACCCGCATCGCGGCGCTGCTGTTCGTCAACGGCCAGACCACCCAGGCGGTGCGCATCTCGGTCGTGCGCCTGGGCGAAGCCTTGAGCGTGCGGGCGACCTGTCGCGAGCGCTGGGGCGATCTCATCGTCCTGTTCAACGACGTGCCGGTCGGCACCGTGGTGGCGACGCCGCTCGGCGTCGACATGGGCAAGGTGGCGCGCACCGAGGCGCTGGTGGATGCGATCTGCGATCAGGGCCTGAGCCTGGCGGCGGCGGCCGCTGAACTCGCCACCATCAGCGCCGCCGGCCCGGTATCGCGGCTCCGCTTCGTCCTCATGGCGGCGGCGGGCGCGGCGGCCCTTGGCGTCATCTTTGGCGCCAGCCATCCCCTGACCCTGGCTCTGATCGCCCTGAGCGCCGGACTCGGCGCGCTGGCCCGCCGCACGCTGGCGGGGCTCAGCGTCAATCCGCTGGTGCAGCCGCTATCGGCGGCGCTGATCGCCGGCCTCATCGCCACGGCCTGCGCGGTGGCGGGGCTGGTGGTCGATCTGCGCCTGGTGGCGCTCTGCCCCTGCATGGTGCTGGTGCCCGGCCCGCATTTCCTGAACGGGACCATCGATCTGGCCCGCGCCCGCATTCCGCTGGGGGCGGCGCGGATCGCGTTTGCCACCCTCGTGACCTTGACCATCACCACCGGCCTGCTCATGGGGCTATCGGTGGGCGGCCACGCCATCCCGCCGGCCGCTGCCGGCCCGGCGGTACCGCTGGTGTTCGACGTCATGGCCGCCGGCATCGCGGTGGCGGCCTATGGCTCGTTCTTCAACATGCCCTGGCGGGTGCTGCCCTGGCCCATCGGCATCGGCATGTGCGCCCATGCGGCGCATTGGGCCATTCTGCAATCGGGCGCCAGCCTTCAGTCGGCTGCCTTCATCGCCTGTCTGGTGGTGGGGCTCATCGTCACCCCGCTGGCGGACCGGCTGCGCATGCCCTATGGCGCCTTCGCCTTCGCCCCGGTGGTGTCGCTGATCCCCGGCATCTTCATGTTCCAGGCGGTGTCCTCGCTGCTGGCGGTGGCCAATGCCGCCACCGCCGCCAAGGCCGAGGCGCTGGTGGATGCGGTGTCGCAGGGCACCACCGCCTTCGTCATTCTGCTGGGCATGACGGTGGGCCTGATCGTGCCGAAGATGTGCATCGAACGGCTCCAGGACGCCCGCCATCCCGGCCGCCGCGCGCTGGGCATGTGAAGGGCGGCCTGCGGCGTCCCAGGGCCGTGGGGGATCGCCACCATCCACGGCGCATATCTTTGCATCGCCACCATTCGCGGCTAGAGCGTTTCAGAGTTTCACGGTAACACTGAAACGCTCTATGTTATTGTCCTTACGCATTTTCTTCACGCGAACCGGGGTCCACTTCGCTCGAAAATGCTCTAAGGGCTGGGACCTCTGCCCGCCCGCCCGCCGCATCAGCGGCGGCCGAGCGTCCCCACCCGGTCAAACCAGGACCCGACCCATGGCCCACCCTCCGTTCCGCCGCACCGGCAGCTCGACCCGCGACAGCGCCGAGGCCGCCTTCCGCTCCGCCACCACCAAGCCGGTGGAAGCGCCCGCCAAGGCGCCGGTCATCCCCAACGCCAAGGAGATGGTCTCCCTGCGCCTCGACCGCGACGTGCTCGAGCATTTCCAGGCCGACGGCCCCGGCTGGCAGGACCGCATCAATGCGGCGCTGCGCGACCTCATCGCCAAGGAGGCGTGAGGAGCGCCCCCGCGCCGGGAGGACGCCGATCGCTGCGCCGACGGGTGCGTGACAGATGGTGGAAAAGCCCGCCCGCTGCTGGACGCCGCCACCTGCACGCCATCCAATGGCGTGGGCATCCGCCCGGCTGCCGCAGGAGGGCAAGGCGCATGACCGCCGATCAAGACGATGGCGCCGCCGCGCAACTCAGCGCAACGGCGGGGATGGAGCGTCTGGCGGCGACGGAACTGGACGCTTTCTGCACAGCGGTGTTGCAGGCCGTCGGCGCCGATGCCGCCACGGCGCAGGCGGCCACCCGCGCCATGATGCACGGCTCCCGCCTGGGGGTGGACAGCCATGGCGTGCGGCTGCTGGAACATTATGCCCGCGTCATCGCCGGCGGCCGGGTCAACGGCCGGCCCACCCTGCGGCCGCTCTCCGAGGCGGGGGCGGTGGCGACGCTGGACGCCGACAACGCCCACGGCGCCCGCGCCGCTTATGCGGCCATGGACATGGCCATGGACTATGCCGAACGCTCTGGCATCGGCGCGGTGGCGATCCGCAATTCCTCCCATTTCGGCCCGGCGGGTGCGTTCGCGCTGGCGGCGGCGGAATGCGGGTTCGTGGGCCTCGCCTTCTGCAATTCCGACAGCTTCGTGCGCCTGCATGACGGCGCCGAGCGGCTGCACGGCACCAATCCCATCGCCGCCGCGGCTCCGGTGGCGGGCGGGTCGCCGTGGCTGCTGGACATGGCCACCAGCGCGGTGCCCTATAATCGGGTTCTGCTCTACCGCAGCCTCGGCCGGTTGCTGCCGCCGGGCGTCGCCTCCGATGTGGACGGCGGGGATACCGAGGATCCCCATCTGGCCGACATGCTGGCGCCCCTGGGCGGCGCCTTCGGCTTCAAGGGCGCGGCGCTCGGCGGGCTGGTGGAGATCTTCAGCGCCATGCTTTCCGGGGCGCGGCTGAGCTTCGACATTCCGCCCATGGGCGCAGAGGATGTCGCCACCCCGCGCAATGTGGGGGCGTTCGTGCTGGCGCTGCGCCCCTCCGCTTTCTTGCCCGAGGCGGAATTCGATGCCGCCATGGGGCGCTATCTGGAAACCGTGCGCGGCTCGCGCCCGGTGGCCGGGGGCAAGGTCATGGCGCCGGGAGACCGGGAATGGGCGGAAGCCACGCTCCGGGCGCGCCACGGCATTCCCATCGACCGGGACACCTCGGCCGCCTTCGACCGGCTGGCCGCCGCTTATGGCCTGACACGCCCGGCACCGCTGCGCCGGCCTTAAGGAGAATTCACACCGCGCGTCGCCGCCCCAGCGCCACGCCGCTCACCGCCAGCACGCCGATAACGATCAAGCCGCAGCCCAGCATCTCCAGCAGGCCGGGGGCTTCATCCAGCAGCAGCATCGAGCCAAGCACGGCAGCCGGCGGCGTCAGGGAGGTGATGGCGGTGGCCCGTGCCGCCCCCAGGCAGCGCACGGCGGTGGTGTAAGTGAGCAGCGCCACCACGCCCGCCAGAATCCCCTGCACCAGAAATTGGCGGCCCAGCGCCGGCCAGGGCGTCACCTGGAGCGCCTGCCAGATCTCGGCTCCCGCGAACGGCAGCAGCAGGATCACCGACCACAGCCCGACGAACGCCGCCGCCTGCACGCCGGACAGACCGCTGGCCCGGAACGAGACCGTGTAGATCGACCAGGCCAAGGAGGCGCCGAGAATGGCCAGATGGCCGCGCCACGCGCCGCCCGCCATATCCATCAGCCCATGGCCGGTGATCGCCACCACGCCCCCGGAGATCAGCAGCACGCCGACGATCCGCCACCGGCCGATACGCTCGCCCAGCACCAGGGCCGAAATGCCGGCGATGAACAGCGGCAGGCTCCCCGCCAGCAGCGGCCCGGCCTCGGAGGCGGGCGCATAATGCAGCCCCCACAGCACCAGGAATTGATACGGCAGGCCCGCCGACATCAACCCCACCAGCGCCAGCGGCGGCGCCTTTCGGGGAAGGGCGCGAAACCGCCACCATGCCGGGGCGAGGACCACAGCTGCGGTGCCGAACCGGATGAAGGCCAGCAGGGAGGCCGGCAAGGGCTGGCTGGCGTGCATCGCAAAGCGCGTGCTGATCACCCAGGTGGTCCAGATCAATACCGTGAGCAACGCGCTGGCGATGCCCAGCCGCAAGGCCCCGCCCACCTTGGCCTCGCGCGCACCTGTCGCCGCCGGCGCGCCGGTGCACTCCGAAGGGGCTGTCATGAGGCCGGCCCCACTGCCCGCCGCGCTTGAAGCGCAGTTGGATTTCTCATAGAATACTCGTGATCTACTTTAATTTCAGATGAATAGCATGCGCCATCCCGACCTTGAACTGGATCTGCTGCGCGCCTTCGTCGCGGTGGCGGAAGCCGCCAGCTTCACCGCGGGCGCGGAGGTGGTGGGGCGATCGCAATCGGCGGTGAGCCAGAAGATCCTGCGGCTGGAGGAGATCCTGGGCCGGCGCGTCTTCACCCGCACCAGCCGGTCGCTGCAGCTGACGCCGGAGGGCGAGCGGCTGCTGGTGGCGGCTCGCCAGATGCTGGATTTCAACGACCAGCTGGTGCGCGACATGCGCGAGCCCGCCGCCCGTGGCGAATTGCGCCTGGGTATTACCGAGGATTTCATTCCCGGTCAGTTGCCGAAGCTGCTCTCACGTTTTGCGCGGGTCTATCCCGGCGTGCATCTCAACCTGACCACGGCGCTGAGCTGCGATCTGGTGCGTGCCTTCGATGCCGGGCAGCTGGACGCCATCATCGCCAAGAAGGACGGCACTGCCCAGCGCGGACGGGTGATCTGGCGCGAGCCTCTGGTATGGATGGCGGCGGCGGATGCGGCCGTCGATTTCGCCGCTCCGGCCCGTCTGGTGATGCTGCCGGCCCCCTGCACCTATCGGGCGGTGATGCTGGAGGCTCTGGACGCGGCGCGCCAGGACTGGGTGGGCATGTGCACCGCCAGCAGCCTCATGGGCATCCAGGCGGCAGTGGCCGGTGGCTTGGGGATCTCCGTGCTCGGGCGCTCGTTCGTGCAGCCGGGCTTGCGGGAGCTGGAGACGCCGGACCACTGGCCGGCGCTGCCCATGACCGAGATCGTGGTCATTGGCGAGGACAGCCGCGCGGCCGATCTGGTCCGCCCGCTGGTGACCTTCCTGACCGAGAGCCTGGCCGGTCGCGGCCCGCTGACGCGGGCCGCGTGAGCCGAGGTTTGACGGCGGCTCGAACCGGGATCAATCAGTCCGGAAAGCCGGTCAGCACCGCCTTGCCGATCGAGCGCCCGCTTTCCACCAACCCGTGGACCCGGCGCAGATTTTCAGCGGTGATCGGCCCCGCATCCTGCGTCAGCGTGGTGGCGAGGATGCCGGCGTCGACGAGATCGGCCACCTCATTCAGCAGCCGGTGCTGCTCGATCATGTCCGCCGTGCCGAACAGCGGCCGCGTGAACATGAGCTCCCAATGCACCGACACGCTCTTGCGCTTGAACGGCACGATGTCGAGGCTGGCGGGATCGTCAATCAGGGCCATGCGCCCCTGCGGCGCAATCGCCGCCAGGATGGCCGGCAGATGCGCCGCCGTCGCGGTGAGGCTGGCGACATAGTCCACCTGCGGGATGCCGATGGCGGCCAGCCCTTCGTTCAGCGGCTGGCGGTGATCAATCACATGGTGGGCGCCCATCTTGCGGCACCAGTCGATGGTTTCCGGGCGGGAGGCGGTGGCGATCACGGTCAGGCCGGTCAGGCGGCGGGCGATCTGGGTGAGGATGGAGCCGACCCCGCCGGCACCATTGATGACCAGCAAGGTGCCGCCGCCGCGCTTGACCCCATAGGGCACGCCCAGGCGGTCGAACAGCAACTCCCAGGCGGTGATAGCGGTGAGCGGCAGCGCGGCGGCTTCGGTGAAGGACAGCGTCGCCGGCTTGCGGCCGACGATGCGCTCATCCACCAGATGGAAGGCGCTGTTGGTGCCGGGGCGGTCGATGGCGCCGGCATAGAACACCTCGTCCCCTGGCCGAAACAGGGTCACCTCGGCCCCCACCGCTTCCACAATGCCGGCGGCATCGAAGCCGAGGACGCGAGCTTCGCCCTCGGGCGGGGTGGCGCTGGCGCGCACCTTCACATCCACCGGGTTGACCGAGACCGCGCGCACCGCCACCCGCAGATCGCGCGGGCCGGGGGTCGGCAGGGGCAGGTCGAGATCCAGAAGAGCGTTTGCATCCGTGAGCGGCAAGGGGGTGCGGAAACCGATGGCTTTCATGGAACCTCAATGACGTGAGTTGGCGCCCGGCGCGCGGATCGGGGAATGGCCCGGCCCCGGCTGAGCGCGAACGCGACGCCGGCCAGGGCTGCCGTGTGCCTCAGCCTTGGCCCAATGCGCCCAGAGGTCCAGCGCAGAGTTCCGATGGAATGCAGTTGCCTTTCCGATGGATGGCTGCGTCCGCTCACGCCGACCCGGGCGCGGCGTGATCGCACCGGCGGCGCGAGGCCGCGGCGCCGCCGCTGTCACACCCCCTGCCCGGCCTGGGCGAGGAAGCGGGCGATGAGCCAGGAGCCCGCCGGGCCGGGCGGCATGTCGGTGCGGTGGATGGCCTGCAGCCGGTAGGGTCCGCCGCGGCAATCGGGCAGGTCGAGAATCACCAGCCGTCCGGCGGCCAGATCCTCGCGCACCATGGGCTCAGGGAGATTGCCCCAACCAATGCCCTCCCGCAGCAACATGTGCTTGGAGCCGAGATCGGCGAGGCGCCAGGTGCGGGTGCCGAGCACGGCATATTCGGCGCCATGGGTCAAAGTCGAGCGATCGGTAAGCACCAGTTGCACATGGTCCCGCCCGGCGCCGGGCGGGTTGCGGCCAGCCAGCGCCAACGGGTGATCGGGGGCCGCCACCGGCACCAGATTGACGAAGCCCACCTCGATGCGCTCCAGCCCGTCCGTATCGAAATCCATCGGACCGCTGACGCCGATGCTCGCCTTGCGGGTGAGAACCATGTCGGCGACGGCGCCCAGCGCCTCAACATAGAGCCGCAAGGTGACGGTGGGAAATGTCTCGCGAAATGCCTTCAGCGCATCCACCACCCGGGCGGCGGGCAGCATGACGTCGAGGGTCAGATGCACCTCAGCCTCAAGACCCTCGCGCAGCCCCTGCACCTTGGCGCGCAGACCGTCCATGCCGTCCGCCACTACCCGCGCCTCGGCGAGCACGGTACGGCCGGCGTCGGTGAGGCGGGGCGTCTTGCTGCTGGTGCGGTCGAACAGAGCGACGCCAAGCTGGGCTTCCAGATTGGCGATGGCGTAGCTGATGACCGAGGTGCCGCGCCCCAGCCGGCGGGCGGCGGCCGCGAAGCTGCCGGCATCGGCCACCGCCATGAACACGCGCAACTGGTCGAAGGTCGGCGTACCCGGCGCGGTCATGCGATTCCCTCGGACGAACGGCACGAGGATAGACGGAAAAGTCGATGGATTGGAGCCGGCTCCGGCAGGTGAGCCTCAGCCGGTCGAGGGCTGGGGCTCAAGACGCGCGTCCGAGATCGCGAGACGTGGCTGAGGCGCTCAACTCGAGGCTGCCGACGATCCGGGAAGCCGGCGCTTCGGCTCGGATCATCCCGTGCATGCGTTGGGGAGAGACGCGGCCACAGAAACACCGCCCGGAAAACACCGGGATCCGTCAGGTGAGGCGTGTGCAGGCCTTGTGGCGCGCCCTCGGGGGCGCGCCGAATGACGGCTCAAGGAGCCGTGGTCTCAGTGAGCGGCCTTGGGCGCGCTCAGGTCCAGCAGAGCGGAAACCTGTTCCAGGTCGGCCAGATTGCGCTCGGCCTTCTGGCGGCTGTCGTCGGTGCGGGCGTCGGCCACGTCTTCGCGGGCATCCTTGATGAGCTGCGCCAGCGCGGCGCGGTCGAAGGATTCCACCGGGGTCGCCTGCTCGGCCAGAACGGTCAGGCCCTTGGGATTGGCTTCGGCGAAACCGCCGCGCACGAACAGGCGCTTGTCGGCGCCGTCGCCCTTGATGGTCAGGATGCCGGCGGCGATGGTGGCGATGAAGGGCGCATGGCCCGCCATCACGCCGAACTCGCCTTCGGAGCCCGGCACAATCACCTCAGTGACCGACCCGGAAAACACCAGACGCTCCGGGGAGACGAGTTCGAAAGGAAAGGTGGCCATCTGTTGTCTCCGACCTGAGCGATGCCGTCCGACGACCGGCAGCCATGACGCCTCCGGCCTCGCCCGATGGGTCCTGCGACCCCATGTTCCGCATGGCCGAGCCGCGCGACCAAGGTGCGCGGCTCAAGCCGGGGCCGACGCCCACACGGGCCTCGGCGCGAGGGTTGAAAGGCTCAGGCCGCTTCGGCGGCGAGCTTCTTGCCCTTCTCGATGGCTTCTTCGATGGTGCCCACCATGTAGAAGGCCTGCTCGGGCAGGTGGTCATACTTGCCGTCCACCAGGCCCTTGAAGCCCTTGATGGTGTCGGCCAGGTCGACCAGCTTGCCGGGCGAGCCGGTGAACACTTCCGCCACGTGGAAGGGCTGCGACAGGAAGCGCTCGATCTTGCGGGCGCGGGCCACGGTCAGCTTGTCCTCTTCGGACAGCTCGTCCATGCCCAGGATGGCGATGATGTCCTGGAGCGACTTGTAGCGCTGCAGGGTCTGCTGGACCTGACGGGCCACGCCATAATGCTCTTCGCCGATGACCAGCGGGGAGAGAATGCGCGAGGTGGAGTCCAGCGGATCCACCGCCGGGTAGATGCCCTTTTCCGCGATGGAGCGGGACAGCACGGTGGTGGCGTCCAGATGGGCGAACGAGGCCGCAGGCGCCGGGTCGGTCAGATCGTCGGCGGGCACGTAAATGGCCTGCACCGAGGTGATCGAACCCTTGTTGGTGGTGGTGATGCGCTCCTGAAGGGCGCCCATGTCGGTGGCCAGCGTGGGCTGATAGCCCACCGCCGACGGGATGCGGCCCAGCAGAGCCGACACTTCCGAACCGGCCTGGGTGAAGCGGAAGATGTTGTCCACGAAGAACAGCACGTCCTGGCCCTGGTCGCGGAAATGCTCGGCGACGGTCAGGCCGGTGAGCGCGACGCGGGCGCGGGCGCCCGGGGGCTCGTTCATCTGGCCATAGACCAGGGCGCACTTGGAGCCGGCGGCCGAGCCGTTGTTCTCATGCGGATCGACGTTCACCTTGGACTCGATCATCTCGTAATAGAGATCGTTGCCCTCGCGGGTGCGCTCGCCGACGCCGGCGAACACGGAGTAGCCGCCGTGCGCCTTCGCGATGTTGTTGATCAGCTCCATGATGAGCACGGTCTTGCCCACGCCGGCGCCGCCGAACAGGCCGATCTTGCCGCCCTTGGAGTAAGGCGCCAGCAGGTCCACCACCTTGATGCCGGTGACCAGGATTTCCGCTTCCGTGGACTGGTCGGCGTAGGAGGGCGCTTCCTGATGGATGGCGCGCTTCATCTCGCCCACCACCGGGCCCAGCTCGTCCACCGGCTCGCCGATGACGTTCATGATGCGGCCGAGGGTGGCTTCACCCACCGGCACCATGATGGGCGATCCGGTGTCGGTGACGGCCTGGCCGCGCACCAGACCCTCGGTGGAGTCCATGGCGATGGTTCGTACGGTGTTCTCACCGAGATGCTGCGCCACTTCGAGGACCAGGCGATTGCCCTGATTGCTCGTCTCGACGGCGTTCAGGATGGCAGGCAGGTGGCCGTCGAACTGCACGTCGACAACGGCACCGATGACCTGGGTGATGCGTCCGGTAGGATTGGCCATTTTTCGTCGTCCTTTGTCCTTGACCGCGCTGCCGTTCAGAGCGCTTCGGCGCCGGAGATGATTTCGATGAGTTCTTTGGTGATCTGGGCCTGACGCGTCCGGTTGTAGATCAGCGTCTGCTTCTTGATCATGTCGCCGGCGTTGCGCGTGGCGTTGTCCATGGCGCTCATCTGCGAGCCGTAGAAGGACGCCTGGTTTTCCAGCAGCGCGCGGAACACCTGAACCGCCAGATTGCGCGGCAGCAGGTCGGCGAGGATCTCGCTTTCCTCCGGCTCGTAATCATAGACGGAGGAAGCGCCCTCGCCCTTGGCCTGGAAGGTCGCGGGGATCAGCTGCTGCGCCGTCGGCACCTGCGAAATCACGCTCTTGAACTGCGAGAAGAACAGGGTGCAGACATCGAACTCGCCCGCATTGAAGCGGCCGATGATCTTTTCCGCGATGTCGTGGGCATTGGTGAAGCCCAGCGTGCGCACCGAGCGCAGGTCCACCAGTTCCACGATCTGGCCGGGGAACAGGCGGCGAAGCTGGTCATAGCCCTTGCGGCCGACGCAGAAGAACTTCACGTCCTTGCCCTGCCCGATCAGCAGGTTGGCGCGCTCACGGGCGAACCGGACGATGGAGGTGTTGAACGCCCCGCACAGGCCGCGCTCGGAGGTGCAGACCAGAAGCATGTGCTTCTCGGCCTTCCCCGTGCCGGACAGCAGCAGCGGGGTGTCCGCGCTGACGGTCATCCCGGATGCGATGTTGCCGAGCACCGTCTCCATGCGCTCGGCATAGGGACGGGCCG
The DNA here is from genome assembly GCA_943369575.1 of Azorhizobium sp. AG788. Taxonomy (GTDB): domain Bacteria; phylum Pseudomonadota; class Alphaproteobacteria; order Rhizobiales; family Xanthobacteraceae; genus Azorhizobium. Next base: position 17,727 of record CALRNP020000063.1, read on the forward strand.
CTTCCGCCGCCATCTGGGCGCGACGCAGCTTCGCCGCGGCGACCATCTGCATCGCCTTGGTGATCTTCTGCGTCGCCTTCACGGAGGCGATGCGGTTTCTCAGGTCTTTCAGGCTCGCCATCGCACCCGTCCCTTTACATCAAGAGGCCCGAGGGCACCGTTCAGGCGAAGCTCTTGGCGAAAGCGTCGAGCGCCTTCACCAGCTGCGCGGTGGTGTCCTTGGACAGCTCCTTGGAGGTGCGGATGGTGTCGAGGATCTCCTGGTGCTGCGAGCGCAGCGCCAGCAGCAGGCCGGCCTCGAACTCGCGGACCTTGTTGACCGGGATGCCATCCAGATAGCCGTTGGTGCCGGCGTAGATCACCACGACCTGCTCTTCCACCTTCAGCGGCGAGAACTGGCCCTGCTTCAGCAGCTCGGTGAGGCGCGCGCCACGGTTCAGCAGCTTCTGGGTGGAGGCGTCCAGATCGGAACCGAACTGGGCGAAGGCCGCCAGCTCGCGATACTGGGCCAGCTCGCCCTTGATCTTGCCCGCCACCTGCTTCATCGCCTTGATCTGGGCGGAGGAGCCGACGCGCGACACCGACAGACCCACGTTCACCGCCGGGCGGATGCCCTGGTAGAACAGGTCGGATTCCAGGAAGATCTGGCCGTCGGTGATGGAGATCACGTTGGTGGGGATGTAGGCCGACACGTCGTTGGCCTGGGTCTCGATGACCGGCAGCGCGGTCAGGGAGCCGGCGCCATTGGCGTCGTTCAGCTTGGCGGCGCGCTCCAGCAGGCGGGAGTGGAGATAGAACACGTCGCCGGGATAGGCTTCGCGGCCCGGCGGGCGGCGCAGCAGCAGCGACATCTGGCGGTAGGCCACGGCCTGCTTGGACAGATCGTCATGGATGATCAGCGCATGCATGCCGTTGTCGCGGAAATACTCGCCCATGGCGGTGCCGGCGAACGGCGCCAGGAACTGCATGGGGGCAGCGTCCGAGGCGGTGGCGGCGACCACGATGGAATATTCCAGCGCGCCCTGCTCTTCCAGCACCTTCACGAACTGCGCCACGGTGGAGCGCTTCTGCCCGATCGCGACATAGACGCAATAGAGCTTGGCCTTCTCGTCCGTGCCGGAGTTGATGGACTTCTGGTTGAGGATGGCGTCGAGCGCCACGGCGGTCTTGCCGGTCTGGCGATCGCCGATGATCAGCTCGCGCTGGCCGCGGCCGACGGGGATCAAGGCGTCGATCGCCTTGAGGCCGGTCTGCATGGGCTCATGCACGGACTTGCGGGGAATGATGCCCGGAGCCTTCACGTCGACGCGGCGACGCTCGGTCGAGACGATCGGGCCCTTGCCGTCGATGGGATTGCCCAGCGCGTCGACGACGCGGCCCAGCAGGCCCTTGCCGACCGGCACGTCCACGATGGCGCCAGTGCGCTTGACGGTCTGGCCTTCCTTGATCTCACGGTCGGAACCGAAGATCACGATGCCGACGTTGTCGATTTCGAGGTTCAGCGCCATGCCGCGCGTGCCGTTCTCGAACTCGACCATTTCGCCCGCCTGGACGTTGTCGAGGCCATAGGCGCGCGCGATGCCGTCGCCGACCGACAGAACCTGCCCGACCTCGGAGACTTCCGCCTCCTGGCCGAAGTTCTGGATCTGCTCCTTGAGGATCGCAGAGATTTCAGCGGCTCGAATGTCCATCAGCGGACCTCTTTCATCGCATGCCGGATAGAATTGAGTTTGGTCTTGAGCGAAGCGTCGACCATGCGTGAGCCGACTTTCACAATGAGACCACCGAGGATGGACGGATCGACGCTCACGTCGAGGCTCACGTCCTTGCCGGTCTTTTGTGCCAGCGCTTCCTTGAGCGCCGCATAATAGGTATCGCTGAGCGGCTCGGCCACAGTCACCTGCGCCACGCTCTGCCCGCGGCTCGCCGACACCAGAGCGGTGAAGGCGGCGCAAATGGACGGGAGCGCGAACAGGCGGCGGTTCTGCGCCACCAGCTTCACGAAATTCGCCGCGATGCCCGAAATGCCGGCCGCCGACAGAACGGCGGTCATGGCTTTGAGCTGCTCGTCAGCGGAAAAAACCGGGCTCTTGACCAGACGGTCGAGATCCGCGCTCTCGGCCATCATGGCCTTCAGCCGGTCGAGGTCCGCCGCAACGGCGTCGGTGGAACCGGCCGCCTGGGCCAGCTCGAACAGAGCGGTTGCATAGCGCCCCGCCATGCCTGACACGATCGTCTCCACCAGCCATACCTCTCTTCGATCTGCCGGACCCGCGCGCATTCCGGAGGGAGTGGCGCCTAAGCCCTTGATCTGTAGGGAAGATTCTTTTTGGCTCCAGGATGGCACTGAATGCCGTCTCCCGAGCGTCGCGGTTCCCTAACACACGCGCTTTCATGCGGCAACACGGTCAAAATCTTGTCAGCGTGCTGGATTGACGCACCGCACGACCCGGATACGCCCGCGCGCCCTTCCGAAAGGGAAAAACCGGCGCGCGAAAAAGGTCTTTGGCGCCACGCGCAGCCCAAGCCTGCGGCCCCATGGCCGGGCGCCGATCCACAACATCCGATGCGGGCGGAACGGCGGGCGCGAGCCGGCCGGGAGAATCACCCCCGACCGCTGGCGCGCGGTTTCCTGGCGTTGGCGCCTAAGCGGCGCTGGGCGCCGCCATGCCGAGGAACTGCTGGAGTTCCGGCGTCTGGGGATTGGTGAACACCTGCTCCGGCGGGCCGATCTCATGCACCCGCCCCTGGTGCATGAACACCACGCGGTCGCAGACCTCGCGGGCAAAGCGCATCTCATGGGTGACCATGAGCAACGTCATGCCCTCGTCCGCCAGCTTGCCCACCACCTGGAGCACCTCATTGACCAGTTCCGGATCGAGGGCCGAGGTGATCTCGTCGCACAGCAGCGCCAGCGGCTGCATGGCCAGAGCGCGGGCGATGGCGACGCGCTGCTGCTGGCCGCCGGACAATTCGTCCGGATAGGCATCGAACTTGTGGCCAAGGCCCACCTGATCGAGCCGCTGGCGGGCGACGGCTTCGGCCTCCTTGGCCGACACCTTCTTCACCACCATGGGCGAGAGCATCACATTGCGCCCGGCGGTGAGGTGGGGAAACAGGTTGAACGACTGGAAGATCATCCCGACCTTCAGCCGCAAAGCGCGCAGATGGGCATCGTCGGGCGCCAGATGGGCGCCGGCCACCAGGATAGAACCCTCGTCGATGCTCTCCAGGCCGTTGATGCAGCGCAGCAGGGTGGACTTGCCGGAGCCGCTCTTGCCGATGATGGCGATGACCTCGCCGGCCTCCACGTCCAGCGTGATGCCCTTGAGCACCTCATTGTCGCCGAAACGCTTGCGCACCTCAGTGATTGCGATGAGCGACATTCAGCTTCCTTTCCAGGATCTGGCTGCTCTTGGAGAGGGGCCAGCACAAAGCGAAATAGATCAGCGCCGCGAGGCCATAGACCACGAACGGCTGGAAGGTGGCGTTGGTGATCATGGTGGAGGCCTTGGACAGCTCCACGAAGCCGATGATGGAGGTCAGCGCCGTGCCCTTCACCACCTGCACCGAGAAGCCCACCGTGGGCGGCACCGCGATGCGCATGGCCTGGGGCAGCACCACATGGCGCATCTGCTCCACATAGGTCATGGCGAGGCTTGAGGAGGCCTCCCACTGGCCGCGCGGGATCGCCTCCACGCAGCCGCGCCAGATCTCCGCCAGGAAGGCCGAGGTCCACAGCGTCAGCGACAGGCCGGCGGCCAGCCACGGCGGCACGTTGAGGCCCAGCAGCGACAGGCCGAAGAAGCACAGGAACAGCTGCATCAGCAGCGGCGTGCCCTGCACCAATTCGATATAGAGCCCCGCGCCGCGACGGGCCCATTTGCCCCGGCCGGTGCGGGCGAACAGCACCAACAGGCCGAGGATGCCGCCGCCGATGAAGGCGACGAGGGACAGGATAATGGTCCATTCCGCCGCATAGAGCAGGTTGCGCAGAATATCCCAGGTGGTGAACGGGCTCATCGGGCGGCCCTCCGGCGGGGAAACAGCAGGCCGGCCAGCGAACGCATGCCCTGCCGCAGGATCAGCGCCAGCACCAGATAGAGCACGGTGGCGATGATATAGACCTCGAACGCCCGGAAGGTGCGGGATTGGATGAAGTTGGCCGCAAACGTGATGTCCTCCACCGCGATCTGCGAGCACACCGCCGAGCCGAACATGACGATGACGATCTGCGACGACAGCGCCGGCCAGATCCGTTGCAGCGCCGGCATTAGCACCACATGGAAGAAGGTCTGCAGCCGGGTCATGGCCAGACTCGCCCCGGCCTCGAACTGGCCCTTGGGGGTGGCTTCGATGCCGGCGCGGATGATCTCGCAGCCATAGGCGCCGAGATTGATCACCATGGCGAGGATCGCCGCCTGCATCTCACCCAGCGAGATGCCCAGCGACGGCAGGCCGAAGAAGATGAAGAACAATTGGATCAGGAACGGGGTGTTGCGGATCAATTCCACATAGAGCGCCACCGGCGGGCGCATCCAGCGCGGCCCCAGACTGCGCACCCAGGCGCAGGCGATGCCCAGCCCGACGCCCAGCAGCCCGCCGATGACGGTGAGCTCCACCGTGATGCCGATGCCCTTGATGAAGAGCGGCACATAAGGGGCGATGGCCCCGAAATCAAAAACATAGGTCATGTCCGCGCCCCTCCTGTCCGCCGTCGTGCCGGCCGGGCTTCAGGCCCGGCCGGTCGCTGGATCGACGGTCAGAGGCCGGTGGGCAGCGGCGCGCCGAGCCACTTCTGCGAAATGGCGTTGAGCGAGCCATCGGCCTTGGCGGCGGTCAGGATGGCGTTGACCTTCTCCAGCAGCTTCGGCTCGTCCTTGTTGAGGCCGATGTAGCAGGGCGAATCCTTGATCAGGAACTTCACCTCCGGCTTGCGCGGCGGGTTGCGGGCCAGGATCGCGGCGGCGGTGACGTTGCCGGTGACGATCACCTTCACCTGCCCCGACAGGAAGGCGGAGATGGTGGAGTTGTTGTCCTCGTAGCGCTTGATGTCGGCGGTGGCCGGCGCGATCTTGGACAGCTCCATGTCCTCATTGGCGCCGCGGGTGACGCCCACGGTCATGCCGGCGAGATCTTCCGGCTTGGTCACCTTCACGTCGGCCGGGCCGAAGGCGCCGTTGAAGAACGGGGCATAGGCGACGGTGAAGTCGATGACCTTCTCGCGGTCCGGATTCTTGCCGAGGCTGGAGATGACCAGATCGGCCTTCTTGGTCTGGAGATAGGGGATGCGGTTGGACGAGGCCACCGGCACCAGCTCGGCCTTCACGCCCAGCTTGGCGGCGATGAGGTTGGCGACGTCGATGTCATAGCCCACCGGCTTGAGATCGGGACCGACCGAGCCGAACGGCGGGAAATCCTGCGGCACCGCCACCTTGAGCACGCCGGACTTCATGATGTCGTCAAGGCCGTCCGCGCGCGCGACAACCGGGGACAGGCCCATGACGGCGGCCACGGCGAACCCCAGTCCAGCGAGGGCGATCGAACGGCGATGAAACAGCATTGAGGTCTCCTGACGCAATCTTGCGCCAAGATCTCAGCAAGCCCCGTGCCACAAGCGCGAGCTTTGCCCTGAATGTATGCACAACGGGAAAATCAGTGCCCAGACAGGCAGCCGCGCCCCGTCACACCAGCGAATGCCAGCATAATATGCAGACTATTTGCCTAATAAATTGGCGATTGCTCGCTTAATGCGCGGCTAAGCCGAAGCATGCTGCGCACCCGGTCGTTTGCCCCATGAT
>CALRNP020000064.1:0-23486 GCA_943369575.1 Azorhizobium sp. AG788
GGAGAACGTCACGCTGGCGGACATCGAGCCAGGCGTGAACGTGTTGCTGCACGCCGTCCTCGCCCGCGCCGGCTGAACGTCGCAGCCGGGGGCGGGTCAATAGCGGCCCGCCCGCGCCTCACCAGCCGCCGAAGCGCGGCCAGTGCAGCAGGGGCGCATCGGCCGCCTCGGGAACCACCGCATAGGCGCCATATTGAGCGGCGGTGGCGCAGGCATGGTTGGGCAGGATGCGCAGGCGGGTGCCCACCGGCAGGTCCGGCAAAGTACCGTTGCTGCCCGGCCGCACGGCGATGACGCCATGCTCCTGATTGGCGGCGGTCATGATGAGATCCGGCATCACCACGCCCTCCACATCGCAGACCACGCCATAGCCCTGGTCCACCGCCTGGGCGGCGGTGCCGCGATCCCGCGACATGGCCATCCAGCCCGCATCCACCAGGATCCAGCCCTTGGCCTTCTGGTGGCCGATGACGGTGGTGAGCACCGACAGGGCGATGTCGTCGGTGCGGCAGACGCCGATGCCGGCCATCACCAGATCGAAGAACACATGCACCCCGGCGCGCACCTCGGTGACGCCGGTCAGATCCCGCACCGCATGGGCGGTGGGCGTCGAGCCGACGCTGACCACCGGGCACGGCAATCCCGCCGCGCGCAGATGGTCTGCCGCCTTCACCACGGCGGCGCGCTCCTGTTCGGCGAAGGCGGCATGGGCTTCGGTGCCGACGACGCCATAACTGCCACCCGCATGGGTCATCACCCCGCGCAGGACGGCGCCGCCCGCATGCAGGATGCCGCCGATCTCCACCACCGCCGGGTCATCCGGTGACAAGCCGCCGCGATGGCCGTCGCTGTCGATCTCGATCAGCGCCGGAATGGCCCGGCCCGAGCGCAAGGACGCCGCCACCACGGCCTGCGCCTGGGCGGAGGAATCCAGCAGAACGGTCAGGTCGCAGCCGGCGGCCCGCAGGGCGAGAACCTGGTCCAGCTTCTGCGGCGCGATCCCCACCGCATAGAGAATATCGGTGATGCCGGCGGCGAAGAAGGTCTCGGCCTCGCGCAGGGTCGACACCGTGGCAGCGCCAGGCCCGCCGGCCAGCAAGCGCTGGGCGACCTCGACGGATTTGCCCGTCTTCAGATGCGGGCGCAGCGTCACCCCGGACAGTTCCGGCCGGTCGCGCAGGCCGGCGATGTTGCGCATCATCTTCGCCTCATCGATGACAAGCGAGGGCGTCGGCAAGGCAGCAAGGCGGTCGGCGTGCGACATGGAAGATCCTCTCACAGGGGCGCCGGTCATGCTTAGCGGAACCGCGGCATGGGGGCGAGGGGCATCGCGGCGGCAACTGCAAAGGCCACTCAAATGCGCAGCCCAGACCATCGAAAAAGCGCAGCTACGGGCCTCTTGCATAGGCTACCCCCCTATCCTATAAGTGCGTCATGGCACATACGATCAAGCACAAGGGCAAGCTCCTGGCCCGCATCCGTCGGCTGAAGGGGCAAGTGGAGGCGGTGGAACGGGCGCTGGAGGCCGAGCTCGGCTGCGCCGACGTGCTGATGCTGGTGGCCTCCATGCGCGGCGCCATCAACGGCCTGACCGCGGAGCTGATGGAGGATCACATCCGCCATCATGTGGTGAACCCCGATACCGATGCCGATCCCGAACGCGCCAAGGGTGCCGCGGACCTGATCGAGGTCGTCCGGACCTATCTCAAGTGATCGGAGCGCGCCGATGACCTCGTTCACCGACCTGATCCAGCAGGGGACGGCCCATGCCTGGCTGTTCATCCCCTCCGCCGTCCTGCTGGGGGCGCTGCACGGCCTTGAGCCCGGCCATTCCAAGACCATGATGGCCGCCTTCATCATCGCCATCCGCGGCAGCGTCACCCAGGCAATATTGCTGGGGCTGTCGGCAACGCTGTCGCACACGGTCATCGTCTGGCTCATTGCCATGGGCGGGCAGTATTTCGGCCAGGCCTGGGGCGGCGAGGCCAGCGAGCCCTATTTCCAGCTGGGGTCGGCTGCGATCATCAGCGCCATTGCCCTCTGGATGGCGTGGCGCACCTGGCGCGAGCAGACGGATGAGGATCACCACCACCATGACGCGGCGCGCTCGGTGACAACCGCTCACGGCCTGCTGGCGGTGGAGATCTTCGAGGACGGCGTGCCGCCGCGCTGGCGCCTGACGTCCCCCGGCGGCGGTCCCCTGCCCGATCCCGCGCAGGTGTCCATCGAAACGCTGCGCCCCGGTGACGAGCGTCAGTTGTTCTCGTTCGTGGCACGGGGCGAGTTCCTGGAAAGCGTACAGGAGATCCCCGAACCCCACGCCTTCTCGGCCCACCTGCGGCTGCGCGGTGCCGAAGCCGGCGAGGAGATCCACGGCCTCGTGTTCGAGGAACATGACCACTCCCATATGGCCCTGGGGGACGAGGACGACGCCCACGCCCGCGCCCATGCGGATGACATCCGCAAGCGGTTCGCCGGCCGCTCGGTCACCACCTGGCAGATCGTCGTGTTCGGATTGACCGGCGGCCTCATTCCCTGCCCCGCCGCCATCACCGTGCTGCTGATCTGCATGCAGTTGAAGGCCTTCAGCCTCGGCTTCGCGCTGGTGCTGTGCTTCAGTGTCGGCCTCGCCCTCACCCTGGTTTCGGCCGGCGTACTGGCGGCGATCAGCGTCCGGCATGTGTCGCAGCGGTGGTCCGGCTTCAGCGCCTTCGCGCGGCGGGCACCCTATGCCTCGGCCGTGCTGATCCTGATGGTGGGCCTCTATACCGGCTGGCTCGGCTGGCATGGGCTCGTCTCCGGGCCTATCGCCTGAAGCCACACCGCGGAACACCGCGAGCGCGGTCCCGAAATCCGGGTTTTCAAGCCTGGGATCGGCCGCTAACCTGCGGGCAGTGGTTCATGATCTCTGCCCATCGAGGGAGCGCAATGGCTAGGCTGTCGGACCTCAGCGTCGTCCTGCTGGACGATTCCCAAGAGCCTGACTTCGTCGGATATGCCGGCCTTGGGTTCTACTTGGTCGATAGCACCCAGCATGTCTATGCCGGCCCGTTCCGCTCCCGCGCCGCCGCCAATGAATATCTCGAAGACCTATGGTACCAGCCCAGAACCGGCTGATCCACGTCAAGCCATCCCGCGCCGGGGCGCGCGGTCCACGCACGATGTCTCCGGTCCTGAGCTGCGGAACAGCGCCCTCACCAACTGATCCTGAGTGTCCCCGAGCCACCGAGGCTGCTGTAGCTGGATGAGATCTGACCGTCGAAGGCCGCGGTGAAGCTCACATTGGCGCTGCCTGCCAGTTGCAGACCGGCGTGGATCACCGCGGCATCGGTGACCGTTGGCAAGGTGCTGCCATTGAAGCTGAAGCCCGGCAGTTCCAGAAAACTGCGCGAAACATCCCGCTGCGGCAGGAAATCGTGCATCCAGGCGAGGCGCAGGAACGGCGCCAGACGCAGGCCATTGTCCAGCCGCGCCGCTCCCTCCACTTGGATCCCCAGATAGGCCGGCAAAGCGGTAATGCTGGCGGCGTCATAGGTCAGCCCGCCGCCCAGAGTGGCGAAATAGTCGGAGGCCCCGCTCTGCCAGACCTGCATCGGCTGGAGGGCGGCAAAAGGCGTCAGGCGGGCCGTCGTGCCGGGAAGATCAAACGTGTAGCCGGCCTCGACCCGCCCGCCGAGGATGGTGCTCTGGAAGCCGGTGGTCGTGAGCAGACTCAGTCCGAGGGCATAGAGGTTGCGATCCAGCGTGGCGCTGCCATAGCCGGCATAGGCAATGGCGGACACATAGCCCTGTCCCTGCCGAACCATGCCGTAGAGCCCCAGCCCGCCATAGCTCGTGGACAGGGAGGCATTGGGCGCGGTGTTGCTGAAGCTGCCGTCGGTGAAGTTGAGGGAGGCGCCCAGCAGCACCGGCGCATCCGCCAGTTCGCCGTCAATGCCCATGGCGCCGCCGAAGGTCTGGCCGGTGAGGCCGGCCCCCGTGCTGGCCGTGGCCATCGTGGTGGCCCAGGCGTTGCGCGCCAGCCAGTTGGCCGTGCCATCCGAGGTGCCGTCGGCAGCAGCTGTCCGCCCCGGGCGGGCGCTTGGCGTGCCGGTGCGCCAGCGATCCATCTGGGTGTTGATGGTATCGAGCGCCAGGCTGGTCTGGCTGAGGGTCGCCTGCGGCACCAGCGACACCGCATCGCCCGCCAGAATGCCGTAGGAGCCATCCAGCGCCGATACCGTGGGCGCATTCAGCAGTTGCGGCACCACCGCCTGGAAGAAGGCCGAGCTGCCCCGCGCCTGCACCGCCGTGACCGCGGCGCCGATCTCCCGGCCATGGGTGGAGAGCCCGGTCGGCATGAAGTTGATGGTGGTGTTGAGCGCCAGCGTATTACCAAGACCAGCGAGGCCATAGCTGACCACCGCCGTATCGCCGACCACGCGCAGTTCGTTGAGCGACAGCCCGCCATCGGCGGAGACAAAGGCAGTCTGGGTGGTGCCGGCCGCAACGGTGCCCGGACTGAAGATCTGCGGCATCAGCGTGCCCCCGAGGCTGGCCGTGCCGCTGATGCGGAAGGCATCCGACTGCACCGTCTGCGGGCTCACCCGCACCACCAGCGTGCCGCTCGCGGTCTGCACCAGCGAACCGTTGAGGACGGTGGTGGCAAGCGCGGAGGCCCCGCTGCTGACAGCGCCGGCATTGGTCAGCACGCCGGTGCCGCCGAGGTCGAGAGACGTTCCGGCCAGGATGGTGCCGGACGCCAGGTTCTCCACCGTGTTCGCCGCACCACTCATCAGGCTGAGATTGCCGAGCAGCGTGCCGCCATTGGTCACCGCCGCATAGCCGTTCAGCGTCTTGACGGCCAGGCCGTCGGCGCCGTCCACGGTGGAGATGGAGCCGTTGTTGATCAGGATGGTCTGCGCGCCGTCGCTGGTGATGCCGGTGCCGCCCGCGCCGCCGATCACGACGGCGCCGCTCGCCAGAGTGATCATGGGATCACTTAGTCCCTGCGCATAGATGCCCGTGGAGCCGGCGCCGGTCGTCTTGATCGAACCCTTGCTGCCGAGGTTCACCTTGACGCTTCCGGAGCTCGCCGCGCCGGTGACCAGCGTCGAGGCGCTGCCGTTCATGACCAGCCCGCCGCCATTGCTGGCCGACTGGGCGATAACGCCATAGGCGCCTGTCCCGGAGGTGGAAATGGCGGCGTTGACATTGACTGTGACGTCGCCCCCCGCGCCCGTCCCCGCCGGGGTGTTGGAGGTGAGCGCTGCCGAGGCGTCGGTGATCGCCGCCCCGCCGCCGCCACCGATCGATTGCGCCAGCACACCGACGGCATTGGTGCCGAAGGTGATGACGTCCGCACCGACGTTCACCGTCACGGCCCCGGCATCGCCGGCGACGCTGCTCTGCGCGAACGTCACCGCCCCCGATACATGCCCCAGCCCGCCACCGCCGCCGATGCTCTGGGCGACGATGCCGAACGCCACGGCCCCGTTGGTGGTGATGATGTTGGAACTGGAAACGGTCACGCTGCCGCCGGAGCCGCCACCGGAGCCGCCCAAGGTGAGAGCGCTCGGCATATTGGCAATGCCACCCCCGCCACCGATGGATTGCGCCACGATGCCATGGGCAAACGCGCCTTCGGTGTTGATCATTCCACTGGCCGTGGCCAATACCGTGCCGCCGGCGCCACCGGCCGAACCGCCCAGAACGGCAGTTCCCGATGCAGACGTGCTCGACAGGCCGATGTTGGCCAGTGCGACAATGCCGCCGCCACCACCGATGGATTGGGCAATCAGCGCGATGGATCGAGCGCCGCTGGTGATGATGGTGCCGCTGGCGTTAACGGTGACGCCGCCACCATCGCCGCTGCCGGTGCCCGATGCGCCGAGGCTCGCGGTGTGGGAATAGGTCAGAGCGGTGGAGCCCGCGCCACTCACCTGTGTGCCGGCCAGGCCGCCGCCGCCGGCGATGGACTGGCCCACGATGCCGTAGGCGTCCATTCCATAGGTGGTGACGGTGCTGTCACTGTTCAGCGTCACCGCACCGGCAGAGCCGCCGAGGCCGCTGGTGCCGCTGGTGCCGCCGAGGTTCACGGTCACCGAAGCGTCGGCCAGGCTGCCGGTCACGCTAACGGACCCGGCGGCGAGGCCACCGCCGCCGGCGATCGATTGGGCCACCACCGCCGGCGCGAAGGCCCCGCCCGTGCTCACGGCCATCTGGTTGGTGACGCCAACAGCGCCACCCGCGCCGCCAGCGCCACCATTGCCGCCGAGCGCCAGTCCACCTGCATAAGCGGCGGTGCCATTGCTGGACGAGGCGGAAGCCATCGTGTCGGCGGTACCAGCCGCGCCACCGCCGCCGCCCACCGACTGGGCCAGGAGGCCGACAGCGCCCGCACCTGCGGTGCTGATAGCGCCAGACCCCGTCGAGACCCCAACTTGGCCGCCGTCGCCACCGGCGCTGCCGGTGCCGCCCAGCGCGAACGTCACATTCGTCCCGCCCGCGCCGGTGACGCTGCCATTGGAGACGCCCCCCAGGCCACCGCCGCCGCCCACGGACTGCACCAGCAGGCCATAGGCATTGATGCCGCTGGTGGTGAGCGTCGTGGTGCCATTGGCGGGGCTGGACATCTGGACCGACACATAGCCGCCATCGCCCGCCGCGCCGCCGGAGCCGCCCAGGGCGAGCGACGTGCTCACATTGCCGCCGCCTCCGGCCCCGGCTGTCGCGGACCCGCCGATGCCGCCGCCACCGCCCACCGACTGCGCCAGAAGGCCCACCGCATTGGCGCCGCCGGTCTGGATGGCCGCATTGACCTGAACAGTGATCTGGCCGCCGTCATTGCCGGTGCCGCCGGTGCCGCCGAGCCCGAGGGTGGCGGAGGTCTTGCCGTTGGAACTGCTGGAGGTGCTGGCGCCGCCGAAGCCGCCGCCACCGCCGATGGATTGCGCCACGATGGCGCTGGCGCCGGTGCCGGTGGTCGCTGTGGTGCCGGTGGTGGTCACCGAGACCGCGCCGCCCACCTGCCCGCTGCCGCCGGAGCCGCCGAGCGCCACCGCGATATTGGCCTCGCCGCCGCCGGCGCTGGTGGCATTGGCCGCTCCGGCGGCACCGCCACCGCCCCCCACCGATTGCGCAAAGATGCCGTAGGCATTGGCGCCGGAGGTGGTGGTGGCGGCGTTCTGGGTGACGGAGACCATGCCGCCGATGCCGCCGGTGCTGCCCGAACCGCCGAGGCCCAGGCTCAGCGCATAGGTGCCGCTATTGGCGTTGGTGGTGCTGGCTCCGCCCGCGCCGCCGCCGCCGCCCACCGACTGGGCGAAGATGCCATAAGAGGTGGCCCCGCTGGTGGTGACGGGCGTGTAGGAGGTGACGCCCACCTGTCCGCCCGCCCCGCCGCCGCCGCCGGAGCCGCCAAGGCCCATGGCCAAGGCCACGCCATTGGAATTGGAGGTGGAGGTGCCGCTGCTGGACGCGCTGGACGAGGCGCCGGAGCTGTCGCTGGTGCTGCCGCCGGTGGCCGCGGCGATCAGCGCGCCGCCGGAGCCGCCGCCCCCGCCCACCGACTGCGCGAAGATGCCGTAGGCGGTGGCGCCGGAGGTGACGATGCCGGAATAGCCGTCCAGGCTGACCGGCGCATTCGCCGTCACGGCGACCGTGCCGCCGCTGCCGCCGCCGCTGCCCGAGCCGCCGAGGCCGAGGGCCAGGGACATGGTGCCGCCGGAGGAACTGGTGGTGGAGGATGACCCGCCACTGCCGCCGCCGCCGCCCACCGACTGCGCCACCAAGGCGCTGGAGGTGTTGCCGGCGGTTTGCAGCGTCCCCATGGTGGTGACGGTCACCGCCCCGCCATCGCCGCCCGAGCTGCCGCTGCCCCCCAGCGCCAGCGAGACGCTGTGCTCGTTCGCCGAGGCGTTGGAGGTGCTCGCGCCGCCATTGCCGCCGCCGCCGCCCACGGACTGGGCGAACAAAGCCGGTGAATTGTCCGATGCGACCGATGGCACAGTCGCACCGGCCAGCGGAATTCCGGTGAACACCGCAGCGTAATTTGTCACAACGACCGCACCGCCATCGCCGCCGGTGCCCGCCGAACCTCCCAACGCCATGGCCAGCGCATTGCCGCCGGTGGTGGTGTTCTGGCTGTCGTTGCCTGTCGCCTGGCTGGCGCCATTGCCGCTGGCGGAGGCGGTCTGGGTGCCGCCGGCACTGCCGCCGCCGGTCGATGCGCTGACCTTGGAGCCGCTGGTGGACTGGGTGCCCGGCGCGCTCGCCGCCACCGTCGCCGAGCCGCCATTGCCGCCGCCCCCGCCCACCGACTGCGCGAACAGGCCCGCCGATTGCGCGCCCAAGGTGTTGATATAGCTGGTGCCGGCGGTGCTACCGCTGGTCACGGTCACGCTGCCGCCGGTGGCGCCATCGCCACCGAGACCGCCGAGGGCGAAGGTGACGGCCGCCTGTCCGCCGGTGGTGGTGCTGGACGACGAGCCGCCATTGCCACCGCCGCCGCCCACGGATTGGGCAAACAGGCCCGCAGCCTGCTGGCCCAGGGTCTGCAGATTGCCGCTGGCGCGGACCTCGACCCGACCGCCCACGCCGCCGGAGCCGGAGCCGCCGCCGAGGCTGACCGAAGCCGCATAGGAACTGCCGTCCGCATTGGTGGAGGCCGAACCGCCATTGCCGCCGCCGCCGCCCACCGACTGGGCGAAGATGCCGGCGGACAGATCGCCGGAGGTCTGAATGCCCGCAATGGACGAAACGTTCACAATGTTGCCGTCGCCGCCAAGCCCGGCATTGCCGCCGATGGCGAGCGAAACCGCGATGCCGTTGGCCGGCTGGGTCTTGCTGGTGCTTGAGGCGCCGTTGTTCGCGCTATCGGTGCTGGAGAGCGCGGAGTTGACGGCATTCACGTCATTGGCGGCGCCCGCGCCGGCCACTGAAGTCACGCCGCCGGTGAGTTCGCTGCCCTGGCCGCCACTGGACGTGGCGGAGGCCGCCCCGCCATTGCCGCCGCCGCCGCCCACCGACTGGGCGAACAGGCCGGCGGAGTGCGCGCCATAGGTTATGACCGTCCCGCCCGCGGTCAGATCGACCCAGCCGCCATCGCCGCCGCCGGCGCCATAGCCGCCGACAGCGATACCGGCCGCATATTGGTTGGAGGATGCGGTGGCCTGCGACCAGCCGCCATTGCCGCCGCCGCCGCCAACCGATTGGCCCATGACGCCCGGCGACTGGGCACCATAGGTGATGACGGAGCCGGTGGTGAGGCCGGCATTGGACGAGACGTTGGCGGTGCTGCCGGTGCTGCCGCTGGCGCCGCCACCGCCGACGGCCACCGACACCGATGCCGTGCTGGCGATGGCATTGGCATCGGCCGAACCGCCATTGCCGCCGGAGCCGCCAATGGACTGGGCCATGATGCCCGGTGCCAGATCATTTCCGAACAGGCTAGCGCCCACCTGTACGGTGCCGACCTGGATGATCTTGGCGATGCCGGCATTGCCGCCGGCCGCCCCGGCGCCGCCGATGGCAACGGACGCGGAATAGCCGTCGACCTCGGAGCCGGCGCCCGAAAGGCTGAAGGCGCGGCTGGAGCCGCCATTGCCGCCGGAACCGCCGATGGACTGGGCCAGAATGCCGATGGATTCGTAGCCCTGGGTGGTGATGTTGGTGGCGGTCACCGTTACCGTGCTCGCCGATTGACCGGAACCACCGCTGCCGCCGGTGGCCGAAGCCCCGCCCACCGAGACCTTGGCGTCCCCGCCGCCGGTGGACCCCGCCCCGCTGATGGCAAAGCCGGCATTGCCGCCATTGCCGCCAATGGACTGCGCCAGGATGCCGATGGATTGGGCGTAGGCGGTGGTGATGCTGGCGTCGGATGTCACCGTCACGGTGCTGGCGCCGCCCCCCGAGCCGCCATTGCCGGCCAGGCTGACGTCCGCCGCGAACGCGATCGATGCCGTAGCCCCGGCGCTGAAGCCGCCATGGCCGCCGGAGCCGCCGATGGATTGGGCGATGATGCCCGGGGAGATCAGGCCGTTGGTGGTGATGCTCGCGCCGCTCTGCTGGGTGACGCTCACGGCCCCGCTGGTGCCGCCGCTGCCGCCGCTGCCGCCCAGCGCCACCGCGGCCGAGGCGCCGCTCGCCAGCGAGCCGGCAACGTTCCAGCCGCCCGCGCCGCCCGATCCGCCGATGGACTGGGCCAGGATGCCGGGAGACTGCGCGCCGTTGGTGCTGAGCGCGCCGCCGAGCTGCGTCACCGTCACCGTGCTGGCCGAACCGCCGCTGCCGCCACCGCCACCAATGGTCGTATTGGCCGCGACTCCGGTTTCAATCCCGCCACCGACCGCAAACCCGCCGGTTCCGCCACCGCCGCCCAGCGACTGAGCCACCAGGCCACCGGACATGGGGCCGATGAGGGTGACGGTGCCGCTGTTATAGACGCTGACGGCGCCCGCCGCCCCTCCTGAACCGCCGCCGCCGCCGATGGAGAGGCTGGCGTCTGCCGTCCCCGACATGGACGCCCCCACCGCGAACCCGCCCGAGCCGCCACCGCCGCCGATGGATTGCGCCAGAATGCCCGGTGCGTTGCCATAGAGGGATGCACCGCTGGCCGACGTGGTCGTGGTCGTCACCGGGGTATAGGTCGTCCCAGTGACCTGAATGGTCTCGTAGACAGGTGTCTGCTTTACCGTGCAGAAGGGATCGCAGACGGTCTCATAATCATAACCGATGAGGATCTGCTCGGTTTCGGTGGTGGTCGTCC
The DNA here is from genome assembly GCA_943369575.1 of Azorhizobium sp. AG788. GTDB lineage: Bacteria > Pseudomonadota > Alphaproteobacteria > Rhizobiales > Xanthobacteraceae > Azorhizobium. Next base: position 10,748 of record CALRNP020000064.1, read on the forward strand.
CAACCATGGTGGTGGTGGTCGTCGTCACGGTCGCCGGCGCGATGATCGCGCCGTAATTGGAGACCGTCACCGTATTGGCGGAGGATCCGGCGCTGCCGCTGCCGCCCACCGCGAAACTGGCATCGCCGTCCAGGCTGGCATTGCCGCTGGCGGCAAAGCCGCCATTGCCGCCGCCGCCGCCGATCGATTGGGCCAGAATGATCGCCGCGCCGCCGCCGGCTGCGCTCAACGTGCCGCCGGTATTCTCAAAGAAGACGGTGTTGGCATAATTGCCGCTGCCGCCGAGCCCGCCGATGCTGGCCCCCAGCGACGGCCCGAGGGCGAGAGTCAGCGCGGTCGTGTAGCCGCCATTGCCGCCGCCGCCGCCAATGGATTGCACCACCACGGCGCTGGACTGGTAGCCGGTGGTGGTGATGTTGGCGCTGCCGGCGGCGCCGGTGTAGGTCTTGTTATAGGCATAGGCCCACCCGCCGGTGCCCCCTGTCCCACCTGTGCCACCGAGCGCGAGGCTGACCGCCGCCGTCTCTCCGGCCGTCGCCGAAATGGCCGCGCCGCCATTGCCGCCACCGCCACCGATGGATTGCGACAGCAGACCGGGCGAGCGGTCGCCGGTGGTGGTGATATTGCTGCCCTGGTTGATCGCCGCCGCAGTGACGCCGTAGCCGCCGGACCCACCCGAAGCGCCGATGGCCAGAGCGATGGACGCACCCTGGGCGATACTGCCGGAGATGCTCGCGCCCGCATTACCACCGCCGCCGCCGATGGATTGGGCCACCACGCCCGCGGAGTCTGACCCAAGGGTGGTGATATTGGCGCCGCCGGATCCCGCGAAGGCATTGCCGGCATTGCCGCCCGATCCACCGGAGCCGCCGACCGCCATGGAGAAGGCCGCGACCGCGCTGCCGGAGAGCGAAACGGCATAGCCGCCATGGCCACCGCCACCGCCGATGGATTGGGCGATGATGGCCGCCGAGGCCGTGCCGTTGGTGGTGATGGTGCCGTTTCCGAGGGCAGTCAGCATCAGTGCACCGCTGGTATTGCAGGCGGCGCCATAGTTCGCGCCCGCATCGCCCGAGGTGCAGTTCACGGTGACATTGAGGCCGGCGCCGCCGGAGCCGCCGGACCCGCCGTGAGAGATGGAGGCGCCGGCAACGGAACTCAACGCCAGCGATAGCGTGCCGCCGCCGGTCCCGCCGCCACCACCAAGCGATTGGGCGAAGATGGCGGGGGAATTGAGCTCCTGGGTCGAGATCGTGCCGATGTTGGTGACAAAGACGTTGCCCCCGGCGCCGCCGCTGCCGCCGGAACCGCCCATTGCGAACGACGTGCCGGTGATGGAGGCCGCCACACCGAACCCGCCATTGCCGCCGCCGCCGCCTGCCGATTGCGCGAAGATGCCCATGGCGCCGCCGGCGCTGCTGCTGGGCGCACTGCCGTTGTTGCAGGAATTGCCGGTGCAGATGGTGCCGCTATTGCTTACCTGAACCGTGCCGGCGGCCCCGCCGCCTTCGCCGTCGCCGCCGGTCGCCGACCCGCCGATGGTGATGCCGGCAAGGCCGCTGGTGTAGGCCAGTCCGCCCGTACCGCCGGCACCGCCCACCGACTGGGCGGCGATGCCCATGGACGAGCCATTGGTCAGGATGATGTTGCCGGCGTTGGTGACCGTCACGGCGCTGCCGGTGCCCGCCGGCCCCCCATTGGCACCAAGTCCGCTGAGGCCCGTGCTGATGCCGGCATCTCCGCCGCCGCCGCCCACCGACTGCGCCTCGATGCCGCGCGAGCCGAGCCAGTTCGACGTGAGCGTGCCGTAATTGGTGACGGTAACGGTACCGGCATCGGCGCCATAGCCGCCCACACCGCCGGACCCGCCGCCGCCGAAGATCCAATAACCGCTGCCGCCGTTGCCGCCGTTGGCGCCGGTGCCACCGACACTCTGGGCATAGATGGGGATGGAGTTCTGCGTGGTGATCGCCGCGCCGCTGTTGGGCGAAGTTGACGTGCCGTTGGTGAGCGTCACCGCGCCGCCGATCCCGCCGGCACCGCCGCTGCCGCCCCCGCCGCTGCCACTGCCCGAACCGCCGCCGCCGCCATTGCCGCCGATGCTGAGGACCGCGAGGCCGACGGCTCCGGTGGCCGTGGTGGTGATCGAGACCGTGTTGGTCAGCGTCGCCGAGCCGGCATTGCCGCCATTCCCGCCATAGCCGCCGGTGCCGTTTCCGTTCTTGGTGAAGCCGCCGTCGCCGCCCGCGCCGCCCTGGCTGTACACCAGGATGCCGGTGCCTGCGAACGTGTTGCCCGATCCGCCTTGGGTGGTGATCGTGACATCACCGCCATTGCTGCCGTCGGCCCCATCACCGGCGTTGATCTGAGAGGGGCTCGTGCACTGACCTGATCCCTGGCTGTCGCCGCCATGACCACCCGCCCCGCCGGTGCTCGACGCCACCAGGAACGTGCCATCATAGGTCGCGCCTGCCGCAAGATTATTCGTGAAGGTGGCGGTTAAGGTCGGCCCGACCGAGCCTGCATGGCCATTGCCGACATTGGCGGCGTTGTTGTTGCTGTCCGGGCAAGGGTAGCCATAGCTGCCGCTGGCGCCGGCCTGAACGTCCGAATTGGCGTAGTTCGGACCGATGAGGGCATTGCCGGACTGGGCCGAGGCTGGACCGGCACCGAGCCCAGAAAGAGCCGCGGCGAGCAGCAGGCCACGTGCGCAGCTAAACGGCCATCCGTGGCGCCCCGCACCCACCACCTGCCGCATGCCTTGACCTCGTCTCGGAGCGGTGCCCCACGCACGCCCTCCAGATTGCCGGTGGTCGGGCCTTACCGAACCGCCAATCTGTGTTGTTCATTCGCAGCAGAGCGAGAGTGGAGGCAACGTCACTTTCTGGTATGCGGGGATCATTGCCTGACGCTTGCCGGCCCGGAGACCGAAGCGGGTTGAGGAGTTTGTCACTTGGATAGTCCCGCGTGCGACGACTGGAATGCCGACCGCTTCCTTGGCCACCCGCGGCTTCACGCCGCTGCCTGCGTGGCGATCACTTATTCCTTGAATCGGCTCCACGGGAGTTGGCTGCGCAATCGGCTGCTGAATGACCGCGGCCGCTTCCTGCTGGCGCTACTGCTGCTTGATCTGCATCTCAGCCAGGAAGCCGGACTGGGCATCACGGCCGCCCAGATTCGCCGTGAGGCCACGCGCTACGGCATTTGCAGCAACGGACGCGCCATCGCCTTCATCGCGGCTTTGCGCTTCGCCAACTTTCTGGCGGCGGCGCCACAGGTCCAAGGCCGGGAGAAGCGCCTCATACCCACCCCGACGCTCATGGACCTCCACCACATTCGCTGGCGGTCCCTCATCCAGGCGGTCGCCATGATGGACGAGAGCGTTGGCCGCTGCGCCGATGCGATGCCCAACGATGCATTTCTGCACCGCTGCACCTGCGGGCTCGCCCGACTGTTTCGCGCCGGAGTGCGGCTCATGGATTCGGTGCCGGTGCTCAGCGCCTTCGCCGAACGAGACGCGGGTGTGGCCATCCTGCTGACCTTGTTCCTGGCGCAGGCGCGAGGCGAGACCGTGACGGTCGCCGCGGCAGCCCGCTCTTTCTCCGTATCGCGCGCCCATGCCGCTGACGTGCTTCAAGCCGCTGAGCGCCAAAACCTCGCCACCTTCCATGGGCCGCGCCTGGGCTTTGGTGGAACGGATCAGCTCAAGGCGGCGGTCGAGCGGTTCTATTGCGATATATTCGCCATGGTCTGCTACGCGCTGGAGGTGTGACTTTCGTTTGCGCCCCTCGCTCCCGCCGCCGCGGCGGCCACATGCCCGCCGGACCTGCTTGTGGTGCTCGACCTGCTGCCGGAACACTCGCCTCGCCCGCGCAATCTGGAACGCAGCCACGCGCGCTCACTTCATGGCCGCCTATCCCCCGCGCGCGGGCTTGCGAATATCGTCATAAAGCTGGTGCAGGCGCTCCAAGGACTGGGTCGAGCGCTCCGGCTCCGTGGCAGCCAGACCGATCACCAGCATTTCCAGACACATCAGCACCAGTCCGTGGAGGGGCACCATTTCGGATCGCCCCCGCGGCACCTGGATGATGACCTGCGCGTGCTTGCCGAAGGCGGGCGAGGCCGAGGCGGTCAGCAGAATCACCGGAACGCCGAGGCGTCGCGCCTCCTCCAGCGTGGCAGAGCCCTCCCGATGCGCGTTGGCCTGGCCCATCATTATCAGCACATCGCCGCTGCGCATGTTCAGGATCTGCTCGCCGAGCGCAATGCCGGTGCGGTTCAGCGCATAGGCGTGCCGGCCGTTGCGGATCAGCAGGCGGGTCACATAATCGGCGATGATGGCCGATGCACCGATGCCGAACAGCCCGATGCCCTCCGCACTGCGCATCAATTCGATGGCCGCCGCGATGGCCGCCCGGTTGGCCGGCGTGGTCACGGCCTCGATGCCGGCGAGATGGCCGTCGCGCACGAAGTCGATGGAGGTGTCGATGCTCTGCTTGAGTTGCGCGGTGGTGGACGACATCCGGTCCACCGAGGACACCACCTCGCCCAGATAGCCGGTCAGCGTGCGCTTGAGGTCCCTCAGGCCCTCAAATCCCAGCGCCTGGATGGCGCGGATGACGGTGGCATCGGACGTGCCTGTGTCGGCGGCGATCTCCAGAGCGGACTTGTGAAGAATGCTGCGGCGGTTCTCGTCGATATAGTCCAGAACGGCTTTAAGGCTGGGCGAAAGCGACGCCCCACGGGTGCGCAGGCGCTCTCCGAAGCGATCCACCTTGCTCTTCTTGCTCTGGGTCGGCGTCGTCATGCGGCCGGTGCCTGCTCCTGCGATTGTCGCGCTTATGCTGGCACAGGCGGCAGGCAGCGCCAACCACAGGGCCAAGCTTAGCGCCACGCATCCCGCAGGCGCAGCGCTTGTGCCTGCACCACCGGCACCAGGAGATTGAGCGCCGCGTACGTGTTGGAGATGGTTTCGTCCCGGGGCAGCAGCAGAAAGCGGCCTTCCCGGCACGCCTTGAGCACCTGGCAGAAGCCCGGCATGACCTTCTCCATATCAGCCGCTTCCTCCTTCGGCCCGCCGCTGCGATCCGAACGGAAGGTGTCGAAGATGAGGTCGGCGTCGAGATCCGGCAGGCGCTCCGCGCTCACGTCCATGCGGCCACCGTCGGGGATGGCATCGGCGAGCTTGGGGAAACGGAAGCCGGCATCGCGCAACACCCGCCCCAGGGCGCGATCAGTGTGAAACACCGTGATCTTGCCCTGGTTGGCCTGAAGGGTGGACACTGTGATGCGCGATGTATCGACCACAGCCCGCAATTGGGCGATCTGCGCCGCATAGCGGGCCTGGAGCGCGGCGAGGCGTGCCTGTGTGCCCGTCAGGTCCGCGAGCTTGCCGTAGAGCCGCTCCGGACCGCCCTTGAGATGATCCAGGCTCACGGTCGGTGCGATCCGCTCCAGTTGCGCCACCGGCGTGTCGCGCGTGGTCAGGGTGATGATCAGGTCGGGCCGGGCCTGGGCCACAGCCTCCAGATCAATGGCATTGGCGCCGATGAAGGCGATGGCCGATGTGTTGAAGTCCACGCCGGTCAGCAGCGCCCCCGCGCGCAGAAAGCGCGAGCCATCGGGCCGCACCCGGCCATGGCTGGCCACCGGCATCACACCCAGTTCGATCAGCGGCAGCGTGATGTCGAGGTCGTGCAGCGAAACGATGCGCACGGGGTGTTCGGGAACCTGGACGACGCGACCGAGATCATCGGTGAAGGTACGCGTCTGGGCGATGGCGCTGCCCATCGATACCAGCATGAGCGTGGCCAGGACACTGAAGGCGCGGCACAGGAGAACAACCATCGCAAACCTCATGGGCGCGGTCACAGCCGGTCCCGGCGGTGCCACAACAGCAGCAGGAAGACAGGAACCCCGAACACCGCCATGACGATGCCGGCCGGGATCTGGAGGGGCGCGAATGCCAGGCGTCCGAAGGTATCGGCTGCCAGCACGAGAAAGGCGCCGCAGAGGGCGCTGCCCGCCAGCAGCGCGCCCTGGCCGCCGCCCACCATGAGGCGGGCCATATGGGGCGCCATCAGCCCCACGAAGCCGAGGCTACCGACGCAGGAGACAGCCGCAGCCGTCATCAAGGCCGATGCCGCCAATCGCAGCCCATTCAGTCCTTTCAGCCGCACGCCGAGGCCGCGGGCGGCGGCATCACCCAGCAGGGCGGCATCGGCCTGCCGCGCGGTGGAAAACAGCACCAGCGCCCCGACCCCGCCCCAGAACGCCGCGGCGGGCAGCGCCGGCCATGCGGCGTTATGCAGGCTGCCCGCCAGCCAGAGGAGCGCGGTCTCCACGTCATTGATGTCGGCAGTGGTGAGAAAGATGAGCAGGACTGCCGAGAGCAGCCAGGAAAGGCCGATCCCCACCAGCAGGAAGCGCAATCCGGAGAGATCGCGCGCCAGCGCACACACCAGCAGCGCCGCGCTCAACCCGCCGGCCAGTCCGGCCACGGGACGCCAGGCGATGCCAAGCGCCGGAGCGCCGAAGATCACCAGGAGAACGCCGATGCTCGCCCCCTCCTTCACGCCGATGAGGCCGGGGTCCGCAAGGCCATTGCGGGTGAGGGTCTGCATGGCCGCGCCTGCGAGACCCAGCATCGCCCCCACCAGGATGGCCATCAGCACCCGCGGCAGCCGCACTTCCGCGATGACGTGGAGCACCTCCCGGCTCGCCTCACCGCCGGTGAGCGCCGCCAGCGCCGCGCGGGGCGGAATGTCCAGGGTGCCATGCAACAGCGCCCAGGCGGCACCGGCGGCGATGGCCCCGGCCAGCGCCAGGCAGATCACCACAGGACGCAGGCGCAGGCGGAAGGCGAGCGGCCCGAAGGTGATGCGCCGATAGCCGGCGCGGTAGGAGGGCGCGTGCATCAGCGGCTGCGGGCAGCGAGCGCCAGGAACACGGGCACCCCCACAAGGGCAGTGACCGCGCCGGTCGCCAACTCCCGCGGCGCCAGCAGGCTGCGCGCCGCAAGATCCGCCACCAGCAGCAGACAGGCGCCCAGAATGGCGGACAGCGGCAGCAGCAGGCGCAAATCGCGGGTGATGCAGGCGCGCACCACATGCGGCACCACCAGGCCGACGAAGCCGATTGGACCGGCCAGCGACACCGCCGTGCCGCACAGCAGCCCGGCCGCCGCAAATCCAAGCCGCCGGGTGCGAACAAGATCAACCCCGAGCCCACTGGCGACGCCATCCCCCAAGGCCATGGCGTTCAGCCGGCCGGCGATGGCGCACGCGAGACCAAGGCCGACCAGGAACACCGGCAGCGCCGCGCGCAATGCGGCGTAGGACTGGCCCGACAGATCCCCGGCCAGCCAGAGACGGATGGTGGCGAGGGTCTGGTCATCCAGAATGAGTTGCGCCGAGGTCAGCGCCGCCGCGAAGCTCGACAGCGCGATGCCGCACAATGTCACCTTGAGCGGGGTCAGGCCCTGCCGACCGGCCGAGGCGGTGGCCAGTACCAAAGCGAACATGGCGGCCGCCCCCCCGGCGGCCACCAATGGCCGCGCGGCGATGAGAAACGGTCCCGAGATCGCCGGCAGCCCGGCTGCGAGCGCTGGCCCGAAGGTGATGGAAGACACCACGGCCAGCACCGCCCCCGCGTTCAGCCCCAGCACATGGGGCTCTCCCAGAGGGTTGCGGGTGATCGCTTGCAGCAGAGCCCCGCACAGCCCCAGCGACGCCCCCGCCAGCAGTCCCACCAGCAGTCGCACCATGCGCAGTTCGACGATGACCTTGTGGTCAAAGCGGGTGGGATCGAAGGCGACCAGCGCCTCGACCACCGTGGCGGGCGGAATGGATCGGGCGCCATAGCCGAGATAGATCAGCGCGATGCCGACCAGCAGCACCGGCGCCATCACCGCCCCGCTCAGGCGGATCCCCCGCCACGCCGCCGGGCGCCGCCGCGCGCATTCGGTTGCCGTCACGCCGCCCCCTCGCTCGGCCCCGCGACGGGGACAAAGACCGGCCGGCCGGTCTGCGGATGGCGCAACGCCAGGACTTCAACCCCGAACACGTCATGGATAAGCGCAGGATCCAGCCCTACCCCATCCTCCACCACCGCACGAATGCGGCCCTCTTTCAGGCACACCACCGTATCGGCAAAAGCCAGTGCCTGGTTCAGGTCGTGCAGCACGACCACCACCGTGCGACCATGGGTGCGGGTGACATGGCGCAACAGGTCCAGCACCTCCACCTGATAGCGCAGGTCAAGAAAGGTGGTCGGCTCATCCAGCAGGATGACCCGGGTTTCCTGCGCCATGGCCATGGCGATCCAGCAGCGCTGGCGCTGGCCGCCCGAGAGGGAATCCACCGGCTGCTGGGCAAAATCCAAGGTGTGGGTGAGCCGCATGGCGGCTTCCACCGCCGCCTCGTCCGCTGCACTCCACTGTTGCAGAAGGCCCTGGTGGGGATATCGGCCGCGGGAGACAAGGTCGTAGGCCGTCAGCCCCTCCGGAACCAGCGGACTTTGGGGCAGAATGCCGAGCGCACGGGCCAGAGCCTTGGTCGGCATGTCATGGACCGAGCGCCCATCAAGCCGCACACTGCCGCCCAGCGGCTTGAGCAGCCGGGCCATGGCGGACAGCAGCGTCGATTTGCCGGAGCCGTTCGGCCCGATCAGCGCGGTCATTTGGCCGCCCCCGACCGAGAAGGTTACATCGTCCACCACCACCCGCCGGCCATAGCCCGCGCGCAGCGTATGAGCGGACAGACCGACGGCGGCGTCGCGGCAGGCATCCGGAATTCCGAGGGCAGACGCTTCCAACGCAGGGTCCTGCGGCCCGGCAGGCCCGTGGCGGTCACCCGGCCGCGCCCTCACCGCGAAAACCAAACCTGCCTCCATCCTTCCGGCCCATACCCACCAAGGATGGTGGCGCCTATCTGTCTCAGCCGCATGCCTGTAGTAGTCAAATGCGGTAACAAGAGGATTGCCTGCTCAAGCGATTTACTCTGGAATACCTCTAGATAATTGAGGTCGATTGCCCACAACCCCGCGCAGCAATCTATAGCAATTCTAATAAATGCACACCCAGAACGGCGGCTTGCCACCGCGACGAGACTTTGGTTTCCAACATTAAATCCAGGCTGATAAAACCAACACGGCGCAATCGACGCAGAATAAAACAGTTCCGAACAGGACATCGCCCAAGGATTGGATTACTTCCATATTTTACTACTACAGCCCCGTTTGAAAGACATCCGCAACGGCAAGGTGATCGACACCATCACACTCCTCACCTTGATACCTCTTAACCCCCTCGCGACTTCGCGATAGGCCGGGGCCTTGTGAATGACCACTTCGACTATCGGGAACGGACTCCTCCGGCACGCCCCCCTCTCAGCCATGATCCTTGCCCTTCTGGCCTCCACTGCTCCGGCCGATGCCCAGGTTACGGCGCCCCCCGCGCAGACGGTTGCCAATCCGGAGAATGAAATCCTTCTCTCCACATTGGTTGTGCAAGCCAGCGGTGAGACCAACGGCTTCCAGCCCATTGCCACCTCCACCGCCACACTGACGGAAATGCCGATCCTCGACATTCCCCAAGCTGTGAACGTGGTCACCAACGAGGTGATTGTCGAGCAGAACGCCCACACCCTCGATGAAGTGCTGGCCAACATCAGCAACGTGACGCCCGCCAACACGCTGGGCGGCACGCAGGATGCCTTCATCCGGCGCGGCTTTGGCGACAATCGGGACGGAGGGGTGCTCACCAACGGCATGCGCACGGTGCTGCCCAACAGCTTCAACGCCACGGCTGATCGCGTGGAAGTGCTCAAGGGGCCTGCCACGACGCTTTATGGCATCCAGGAGCCGGGCGGCATCATCAACATCATCACCAAGAAGCCGCAGCAGACCTTTGGTGGCTCCCTCGGCGGCACCATTTCCAGTTTCGGTGGCGGCTATGCGGACATCGACATCACCGGGCCGATCACGGGAACCAACTTCGCTTACCGCTTCATCGGCGAGTATCAGGACACGGACTACTGGCGCAACTTCGGCTCCACCCGCCAGAATATTTTCGCACCGTCCCTCAGTTGGCATGGCGAGGACACGACGGTGACCGCCGCCTACACCCATCGCGACTATACGGTGCCCTTCGACCGCGGCACGATCTTCGACCTCGCCACCGGCAAGGCCGTCAACGTTAATCCCCGGACCCGCTTCGACGAACCCTACAATGTGACCCAGGGGTCGTCGGACCTGTTCCAGATCAATGCTGAGCGACAGCTCAGCGACAGCTGGAAACTGAAAGTCAACTATAGCTACAGCCGCGACATCTATTCCGACAATCAGGCGCGGTTCATCTCCCTCAATACAACGACCGGCGCCCTAACCCGCCGTGCCGACGCCACCCAGGATTCTACGCAGTACGACCATAACGTGCGCGCGGACCTCACCGGGACCGTGAACATCGCCGGGTTCAAGAATGAGCTGCTGTTCGGTGCTGCGTACAATTATTACGACCTGCTGCGCACGGACATGATCCGCTGTCCCAATCGCACCGGCTTCAACATCTACAATCCCGTCTATGGCAAACTCGCGCCCTGCACCACGGTTTCGGCCGCCGACAGCGACCAGACCACGAAGCAGACGCTCTATAACGGCTATGCGCAGGATGCGCTTTACCTCACGGACCAGTGGATCATCGTCGCCGGCGGCAGCTTCCAATATTATGACCAGATGGCCGGCAAAGGGCGCCCGTTCAACCTGAACACGGAGGCGGACGGCAGCGAATTCATGCCGCGGGCGGGTATCGTCTACAAGGCGACCGACAAGCTGTCGCTCTACGTCAATTACGCCACCTCCTTCGTGCCGCAGACCTCCATCGCCAGCTATATCGGCAACCTGCCGCCGGAGACCGGCGTCTCCTATGAGGCGGGCGTCAAGTTCGACATCCTGAAGGGGCTCACAGGAACGGCAGCCATCTTCGATATCGAGAAGGAGAACGTGCTCTATACAGAGGTGATCGGCGGGGAGAGTTTCGCCCGCACCGCCGGCAAGGTGCGCTCCCGCGGCTTCGAGTTCGATATTGCCGGCGCGGTGACGGACCGCATCAATATCATCGCCAGCTACGGCTACACCGACGCGGTGGTCATCGAAGACCCCACCTATCAGGGCAACACGCCCACGAACGTGGCGCGCAACACTTACTCGCTGTTCGCGACCTATGATTTCGGCAAGGTCTGGGGAGACAATCGCCTCAAGGTCGGCGGCGGCATGCACGGCCGCAGCCGGGCACCGGGTGACCCGGCCAATGCCTTCTGGCTGCCGGCCTACACGGTGTTCGATGCGCTTGTCGCCTACACCATCCAGGCCAAGAACCCGATCACGGTGCAACTGAACGTCAAGAATCTCTTCGACACCACCTATTACACCTCCACCCAGGCGACGAACCTCGGTGTGGCCATCGGTGACCCGCTGGAGGCGACCGTCTCTGCCCGCGTCTCATTCTGACGCGGCCGGGGCGGCGGTCCAGGCCGCCGCCTCCGCACGGCATGAGGTCACCGCCTCGGCGCGCGGCCGACGATTGCAGCGACGCGCTGGCTGAAAAGCTCCACGTCAAATGGCTTGGTGATGATTTCCATGCCCCGATCCAGGAATTGCGCCTGATCCACAGCTTGCTGCGCGTAGCCGGTCATGAACAAGATCGGAAGATCGGGGCGGCTTTTGCGGGCAATGTCCGCCAATTGCCGGCCGTTTAGACCCGGCAGGCCGACGTCGCTGATCATGAGGTCGAAGTGCATGGCCGTTTCCAAAATCGGAACGGCTTGGCGGCCATCCTCCGCCTCCACAGATCGGTACCCAAGCTCTTGCAGAAGCTGAAGTACGAGCAGGCGCACGCTGGCGTCATCTTCTACCACCAGAACGGTCTCGCCGCTGCCCTGCACTGCCGTGGCGGGGAGCGGATGGGCGGCCTCGGCGTGCTGCTCGGCATCGCGCGGCAGGTAGAGCCGGACTGCCGTGCCCTGCCCCACGGTACTTTCGATGGTGACGTGACCTTGGGACTGCTGCACAAAGCCGTAGATCATCGATAGGCCGAGGCCCGTCCCCTGTCCGATGGGCTTGGTGGTGTAAAAGGGATCGAATGCCTTCGCCAGGACGTCCGGAGGCATGCCCATCCCGGTGTCGGCGACCATGATTTCCACATAATCGCCCGGCGTGGCGCGATCGCTGTTCAGCAGATTGGCGCGCGAAAGCTGCACATTGCGGGCTGAAATGGCCAGTCGCCCCCCTTGCGGCATGGCATCGCGGGCGTTGAGGGCGAGATTGAGGATCGCGCTTTCCAGTTGGTTCTCGTCGGCCACAGCCAGCCACAGGCCGGTGGCGATTTCGATATCAAGGGAGATTTGCTCGCCCAGGGTCCGCCGCAGAAGATCGTCGGTGGAGAAGATGAGGCGGCGCACGTCGATCGGCCGGCTGTCCAGCGTCTGCCGCCGAGAGAAAGCCAGGAGGCGATGGGTCAATGCGGCCGCGCGCTGCCCGGACTGCATGGCCGCTTCAAGAAAACGGTCCACATCGGTCATCCGCCCCTGGGCGAGCCGCCGGCGCACCATGTCGATGCCGCCCAGGATGCCGGTGAGCATGTTGTTGAAGTCGTGGGCCAGACCACCTGTAAGCTGACCGACCGCCTCCATCTTCTGGCTTTGTCGCAACTGCTCCTCCAGCGCCTTGCGCTGGGTGACGTCGC
>CALRNP020000065.1:0-23375 GCA_943369575.1 Azorhizobium sp. AG788
CCCGCGGCCGGGAGCGCCGGCGGGGATCGATCCGGAGCGCCTCGATGGGGTCTCGGTGCGCGATGCCTTGTACCGGCTGGCCGATGCCAAGGTGATGGAGGAGGGCCTGGTGGATGCCTTGGTGCATCTGGCCGAGCATGACGTCGACCTGGATGCGCCGCTGTCGCCCGACGACAATCTGGACCTGGTGTTCGCGCTGCCCGATGCGGAGGACGGCGAGGATACCCGCCCGGCCGCGTTCCGCCAGGAGATCGCCTTTGTCGCTCTCAGCGTGGATGGCAAGACCCGGCGCTATTATCGCTTCACCACCCCCGACGATGGCGCGGTGGATTATTATGACGAGGCCGGACGCTCGGTCACCAAGCTGCTGCTGCGCAAGCCGTTCGCCAATGGCCGGCAGGGCGACGGCTTCGGCTGGCGCATCCACCCCATCCTGGGCGACCGCCGCTTCCACAATGGCGTCGATTTCGTGGGACCTGCCGGCTCGCCCATCGTCGCCGCCGGGGCCGGGGTGGTGGAGAAGATCGACTATCAGGGCGGCTACGGCAAATATGTGCGCCTGCGCCATGACGGCGGCTATGAGACCACTTATGCCCATGTGGCCGGCTTCCCCGCCGGCTTGAAGGTGGGGCAGCGGGTGCGGCAGGGCCAGACCATCGCTTATGTGGGCTCCACCGGCCTCTCCACCGGGCCGCATCTTTATTATGAGCTGAAGGTCAACGGCCATTATGCCGACCCCACCCGCATCAAGCTGGCGGGCGGGCGGGTGCTCCAGGGCGAGGTGATCGCCGCCTTCCAGCGCGAGCGCGCCCGCATGGACGCGCTGGCCGCCGCCCCGCCGGCGCCGCTCTGAGCGCCGGCTGAGCTGGGCGCTATTGATCCCCGGCACCCTTGCAAGGCGAAAGGCGGTCTGGCACCGATGCGGGCCGTTCCTGCCGGATGCCGCCATGACACCCCCCATGACCCTCCCGCCCCAAGATCCCCTCGCGCCCGCTCATCCGTTCGATCTCACCGGCCGCACGGCGCTGGTCACCGGCGGCGTCAGCGGCCTGGGGTTCGAGATCGCCAAGGGGCTGGCCGCCGCCGGGGCGCGGGTGCTGGTGAATGGCCGCGATGACGGCCGGCTGGCTGAGGCAGTGGCGGCGATCCAGGCCGCAGGCGGGGCGGCCGAGGCCTGCCGCTTCGATGCCACGGTGGAGGCGGAGATGGCCGCGGCGGTGGCCGCTGCCGGAGCCATCGACATCCTGATCAATGGCGTCGGCCTGCGCGACCGGCGCGGCCTGCTGGAGATGCAGCCGGCGGATTTGCGCCTATTGATCGAGCTGGATCTGGTGGCGCCGGCTCTGCTCTGCCGGCTGGTGGCGCCGGGCATGATGGCGCGCGGCTGGGGGCGGATCATCAACATCACCTCCATCGCCGGTCCGCTCTCCCGCGCCGGCGACACCGCCTACACCACCGCCAAGGGCGGGCTGGCGGCCCTGACCCGCGCCCTGGCGGCGGATCTTGGGGCCGGCGGCGTCACCGTCAATGCCATCGCCCCCGGCTATTTCGCCACCGCACCCAATGCCGGGCAGATGGCCGATCCGCAGGTGAATGCCTTTCTCGCCCGGCGCACCTCGCTGGGCCGGTGGGGCCGGCCGGAGGAAATCGCCGGCAGCGCCGTGTTCCTCGCCTCGCCGGCCGCCAGTTACATCACAGGCCATGTACTTGCGGTCGATGGTGGTTATCTTGCGCATTTCTAGAATAGATTAGCCGGAAGGGCGCCGATATTGGAATCCCGTCGCTGATCCACGCGCATCGTGCGGCAGATGGTTACCAATCGCGCCATGGCCGAGGCGCGGTGGTGTTGCAGTGCGGTAGGTGGCGAGTGGTGGAAAGCAATGCAACCGCCGCGAAATCCAATGGACAATTGGATTCCGCGCTCTAGATGTACACCATACGAGAGACGTGCAACTTCTGGGCGGGGGAAGGGTGCGGGGATGGACTTATCCCGGCTGAAGCCGCTGACGGGCGAGTTCCAGGATCCAGACCAGGAAGCCGTATTCCAGAGCCATCGCCTCGCGGAAACGATCCGTCACGCCCGGCTTCTGCTGGCGGGATCGGTTATTCTCAACACCCTGTTTCTGGTCGCCGACTGTCGTTTTCTTGGGCAGCCCACGTTCTTTCTTGTCATCTCGGCGCGGCTGATCATTACCGCGGGTTCGGTGGCTGCCTTTGTTCTTGCGGGGAAAATCTCCAGAATCAAGGAGTTGGAGAAGGTTCTGACCGCTTGGCAGTGGCTGACGGCCCTTGCGGTCGCGGTGCTGCTCGCGCCCCATAGCACCACCGCTTTGCTGGCGGTGGTGCTGCTGCCGTCCATCTATTATCTGGCCGTGCCGGTGCCCTTCGTCTGGAGCCTCGTCAACGGCGCGGGGTGCAGTCTGCTGCTGCTGGCGGCCTATCTGGGGCCGTCGCCGGATCTGCGCAGTGCGGTGGGGCTCGCCCTTGCGGTTCTCCTGCTCAACGTCACCCTGGCCATCGTGCTGCTGCGCGACAATCGCATGAGCCGGCAGGGCTGGGCGGCGATGCAGGCGGAGCGGCGGGCGCAGGCGGTATCCGCACGCAGCAGCGAACTGCTGGAAAAGACCTTCATGGCGACGCCGATCCCGTTGCTGATCACCGAGATGAGCAGCGGCCAGATCCTGCGCTACAACGATGCCGGCGTGAAGTATTTCGGCTGTACGCCGGAGCAGTTCGAGCTGCGTTCCATCCATGACGTCTATGTCGATCCGCGCGCGCGGGAGCGGTTTTTGAACCTGATCCTGCAGCAGGGGCAGGTCACCAATTTCGAAACCCAGATCCGCATCAGCACCGGCGACGTGCGCACCGTGCTGCTGGAGGGCACCACCATCGACATTGATGGCCGCGCCTGCGTGCTGTCCGGCGTGGTGGACATCACCGACCGGCTGGTGGCCGAACAGCAGGCGCGCCATGCGGCCCGGCACGATGTCCTGACCGGCCTGCCCAACCGCGCCGCCTTCCAGAGCGATCTGGAGACGGCCTATGCCTCCGGCGCGCGGGTCTGCCTGCTGCTGCTGGATCTGGACAGCCTCAAGGACGTCAACGACACCTTCGGCCATGATGCCGGCGACGCCTTGCTGGTGGAGAGCGGCCACCGGCTGCGCACCCTGGTGGGCGATGCGGGGCAGGTGGCGCGCCTGGGCGGCGACGAATTCGTGGTGCTGCTCATCGGCTGCGACGCGCAATCTGCGCACGATCTGGCGCAGGCGATCATCATCGATTTCCGCCGGCCGCTGCTCTACAGCGCCCGCCCGCTATTTATCAAGACCAGCATCGGCGTCGCGGTGCGTGCCGAGGGCGACCAGCCGCCGGGCGAATTGCTCAAGGATGCCGACCTTGCCCTCTATGCCGCCAAGCAGCAGGGCCGCAACCGGGCGGTGTCCTATTCGCCCAGCATGCGCCAGGCGATGCAGGAGCGGGTGCTGCTGCACCGGGCGCTGACCGACGCCGCCGCCCACCAGGCCATCGTGCCGTTCTACCAGCCGAAGATTTCCCTGGTGACCGGCCGCATCACCGGCTTCGAGGCGTTGATGCGCTGGCGGCAGGGGCCGCAGGCCTTCCTGGCGCCGGGCGCCTTCGACCAGGCGTTCGAGGATCCCGATCTGGCGGTGCTGATCGGCGATTCCATGGTGCGGCAGGTGGCGGCCGACGTCCGCGGCTGGGTGGATGCGGGCCTCAGCTTCGGGCGGGTGGCGCTCAATCTGTCACCGGCCCAGTTCACCCATCTGGACCTCGGCCGCCATCTGCTGGAGCGGTTCGAGACCGCCGGGGTCTCGCCGCTGCATTTCGATGCCGAGGTGACCGAGACCGTGTTCCTCGGCCGGCGCGCCGACCATGTGGCGCCGATCCTCAACGAACTCTACCAGGCGGGCATGCGCATCGCTCTGGACGATTTCGGCACCGGCTATGCCGCCCTCACCCACCTCAAGCAACTGCCCATCGATACCATCAAGATCGACCAGAGCTTCATCGAGGACATCGAGGTCGATCCGTTCGATGCCGCCATCGTCTGCTCGGTGCTGGAACTGGGCAAGAACTTGGGCATGCAGGTGGTGGCGGAGGGGGTGGAGACGCTGGGGCAGGCGCGCTTCCTCCATGGCCGGGGCTGCGAGGTGGCCCAGGGCTTCTTCTATGCCCGCCCCATGCCCGCCGCCCGCCTGCCGGCGCTGCTGGCGGACGAATGCGAGGCGCTGTTCGCCGCCCGCCTGGGCGAACTGCACGCCACCCGCTGAGCAAGGCGCCTCAGAGGCTCACTGGGCGATGCCGGGCACGCCGGCGCGGATGGCCTTGGAGTAGTCGTTGGACGGGAGGTCGTCGGCGGCCTTGGCTCGCGCGGTCAGCTTGGCCCGCTCGCGCAGTTCCACGAAGGGCAGCGACTGGTCCAGGGCGCCGTGGTCATAGGCATAATCGGGGAAATAGCCGGAGACGAACACCCGCCAGTCCAGCGGCACCCCCGGCTCCACCGCCTTGGCGATCTTGAACACCACGGTGGTGCAATTGGTAGTGGCGGTGTTGTACCAGCGCGGCTTGTCGGCGAGTGCGTTGGCCTCGTCCACATAGGCCACCAGCGCCTCGCGGGCCACCGTGGGGCTGGTGGTGAGGCGATAGACCCGCAGATCCTCGGTGCGGATCGAGGTGCGCAGGCGGATCATGTCGCGCTCGTCACCGGCCAGGATCGCCAGTTCCGCCTGCTTGAAGAAGCCGGCATAAGCGGAAAACACGTCCGAGCGGCGCCGGCGCATTTCCACCGACCAGATCAGATAGCGCCCGTCTGAGAAGCCGAACGAGACCATGGTGTGGGCGATGGCTTCGCCGTCCCAGTAATCGGCGATCAGATCCATGCTCACCAGCTTGGACAGATCGTAGGTGCGCACTTCCCAACTGGGCGTGAACTCGCTCTGGCTCTTCCAGTCGAAATTGCGCACGTCGGTCAGCACCAGCATGTCGCCATTGATCTCGCCGCGCACGGTGCGGGCGACATCGGGCGCCCAGTCGCGGGCGTTGGACGGCTGCAAGGTGGACCACCAGCCCAGCAGCACCGAGGCGGCGATGATGAAGGTGCCGATCACCCGGTTGCGGCGCACGAAGAGCAGGCTCACCACCAGCCCCAGCATCGCCAGCGCCCAGATGGCGGCGGCCACCGTCCGCCATTCCGGCCCGAGCGGCAGGCGATACCACAGGGCGAAGGTACCCCAGGCGCCAAATCCGATGATCAGCAACGCATAGACGAGGATCAGCAAGGCGCGGAGGACACGGCGCATGAGGCACCTGAAGCTGGAGCGCGGGCGGGGGCGGCGACGTGCCAACCTAGTGCGTCGCGATTTCAGGCGAAAGAGATGCCCGCCGCGTCCGGCGAAAAAGACGCAGGCGCCAGCTTGATACCGCTCCCGCTCCCGCGCCCCCTCGCGCTCCTGGCCTCAGGCGAAGGCGGCGCGGGCGGCGGTCAGCAGGGTCTGGGCGTCGGTGGCCACCGCCGCGGCGCTCTTGCCGGGAGCATAGAGCGCCGAGCCGATGCCGAAGCCGTTGGCCCCTGCCGCCCGGTAGGCGGCCATGTTGCCCGCATGAATGCCGCCCACCGGCAGCAGTGGGATGTCGGTCAGCACCGCCCGCCACGCCTTGACGATGGCCGGGGGAATGCCTTCGGCCGGAAACAGCTTCAGCGCGTCGGCCCCGGCGGCGCGGGCCGCGAACGCCTCGGTGGGGGTGGCGACGCCCGGCGTGCAGATCAGGCCGCGGGCCTTGGCGGCGCGCACCACCGCCAGGTCCGCATGGGGCATGACGATGATCCGCCCACCGGCGTCAGCCACCGCATCCACATCGGCGGGCGAGAGCACGGTGCCGGCGCCGATCAGCGCCCGGTCGCCGAAGTCCTGCGCCAGCCGGCGGATGGAGGACAAAGGATCGGGCGAGTTCAGCGGCACTTCGATCAAGGTAAAGCCGGCGCTCACCAGCGCCGCGCCGATCTCCGGCGCCTCGGCCGGGGTGAGGCCGCGCAGGATCGCCACCAGCGGGCAGGCGGAAAGCGCCTCGGTGAAGGTGAGGGACATGAGCACTCCTTGCGCGATCAGATCAGGCCGGCGGCGCGGGCGACGGCGAACTGGCCGGCAGGCGCGCTGCCGGCGGGGGCGGTGGTGTGGGGCAGGCCCAGAATCTCGGCGGCGCTGGCGTAGCGCTCGGTCAGGCCGGGATTGGCTACCAGAATGAAGGGCTCATGGCCGTGGGTGGCGTCCGCCAGCTCGGCGCCGATCAGCAGGCCGGAGAGGAAATCGGCGCTGTCCTCCTCGCCCAGCCGGCCGGTGAGGCCCAGCGTGCGGACCGAGAACAGCCGGCCGAGCAGGGCGCCGGGACCCTTGAGACCGCGCGCCGCCAGCACGCCGCGCCGGAAGCCCTCGGCCGAATGGGTGTCGGCCTGCATCATCCGGCCGAGAATGGTGTGGCCCTTCAAGGCGGCGAACACCTCGCCGGTCATGTAGGTGGAGAAATGGATGATGCGCCCGGCTTCCACCCGCACCCATTTGGAATGGGTGCCCGGCAGCACGAACAGGCCGTCGGTGCGGTGCAGCCGGTGCAGGGCGCCGAACACCTCCACTTCCTCGCCGCGGATCACGTCGGGGGCGTCGGCATCATCGCGCAGCAGGCCGGGCACGATGGAAACCGGGCCGAACGGCTTGGGCGCATCCGGCACATGGGTGAGGCCGGCGGCAAGATCAGCGAGGCCGGCGGGGGTCGCCACATAGCGCGCCTCGACCCAGCCCTGGCGGCTGCCGATCATGCCCGATAGCAGCACCGGCAGCGGGCCGTGGGCATGGGCCCAGCCGGCGGCATTGGCGGTGAGCACATCGGCGAAGCCGGCGCCGTCCAGGGACATGATGCCCTGCATGGCCGCATGGCTGTCGAGGATGGCGCCATCGGCGGCCTGGAGATAGGCCCGCAGGGCCGTGGTGCCCCAATCCAAGGTGATGAGGGCGGCGGGCGCGGTGGTGGTCATCGACGGCGTCCTCGGGGCGGCATATGGAGCTTGGGAATACAGGAAGCGCGGGCGGCGGGCGAGGTTCCGCCGTCACGCCCCGGCCGGCCCCACGCCATCCTTGCCCCGCCCGCCGGGGCGGGGCTAAGGCCGGGCCTGACCCCTCAATGATGCAGGATCTGGCCGAGGAAGGTACGGGTGCGCTCGTTGGTGGGGTTGGCGAAGAAGCTCTCCGGCGCACCCTCTTCCACGATCTCGCCCTTGTCCATGAAGATCACCCGATCGGCCACCTGGCGGGCGAAGCCCATCTCATGGGTGACGCAGATCATGGTCATGCCGTCCTGGGCCAGCGAGATCATGGTGTCGAGCACTTCCTTGACCATCTCCGGGTCCAGCGCCGAGGTGGGCTCGTCGAACAGCATCACCTTGGGGTTCATGCACAGAGCACGGGCGATGGCCACGCGCTGCTGCTGGCCGCCGGAGAGCTGGCCGGGAAACTTGTTGGCCTGTTCGGGAATGCGCACCCGCTCCAGATATTTCATCGCCTGCGCCTCCGCCTCCTTGGGCGGGGTGCCGCGCACCTTGCGCGGGGCCAGCGTGCAGTTCTGCAGGATGGTCAGATGCGGGAACAGGTTGAACGACTGGAACACCATGCCCACCTCGGCCCGCACCTTGTCGAGATTGCGCGAGGAGGAGCCCACTTCCACGCCGTCCACCTCGATGCGCCCGCCTTGGTGGTGCTCCAGGGCGTTGATGCAGCGGATCAGGGTCGACTTGCCGGAGCCGGAGGGACCGCAAATGACGATCTTCTCGCCGGAGCGCACGGTGAGATTGATATTCTTGAGGGCGTGATAGGTGCCGTAGTGCTTCTCCACCCCCTCCATGCGGATCATCACCGCGCCCTCCGACGGGCGCACGGTTCCGGCCGAGCCGGAGGCGGGGCTTGGGCTGGCGGTGCTGCTCATGACGGCGTCTCCGGGCTTGTCGAACGAGGGATGGTGTCTTGGCCTAAGGTGCTGCGAACGAAGCGCTCTCAGGCGGATGGCGTTTCACCCCCCTCCCTCACCCTTTGCGTAACTGCATCGGGAAAAGGTCAGGGAATGACGTGTGTTCTTGGTCGGTCGTCATGCCCGGGCTTGTCCCGGGCATCCACGCGGTTCGGCTGGACGCTTCATATCCAGGCTCGCGCCGTCGGCGCGGCGTGGATGGCCGAAAGTCGGCTTTTGCCGACTTTCGCTGATGGAGACCAAAGTCGGAAATATCCGACTTTGGGGACAAGCCCGGCCATGACGAACACCCGGTTGAGCCGGAATGCCAAAGGCCTGATCACCAGGCCTCAAATGCATTCCCTCGCCTTTCCAGAGGGGGGGTGAAACGGCCGGGGCCGCTCACCCTCCTCCCGGTACGCGATCAGAAGGTCGGCAGCGGGCCGAGCGGGGTCTTGAACCACTTCTGGTTGATGGCATCCAGCTCGCCATTGTTCTTGATGAAGTACAAGAACGTGTTGATCCACTGGAGGAAATCGGTGGAGCCGCGGCGCACGGTGATGCCGTTATACTGGCTGCGCAGCACGACCTTGCGCTCGATGCCCATGTCCGGATTGGCGGCGGCCAATTGGGTGCCGATGATGTTGTTGGAGCCCAGCAGATCCACCTGGCCCGACAGGAACGCCTGGGCGGCGGTGGCGTCGTCGTCGAAGCGCATGATGGTGGCGGTCTTGGGCACGGCGGCGGTCAGCGCGGTATCCTGGGTGGAGGCGCGGGCGACCGCGATCTTCTTGCCGGCGGTCTGCTCCAGGGTCTTGATGTCCAGCTTCTTCGGGCCGAGCAGCTGGATCTCGATGGTGGAATAGGGA
Organism: Azorhizobium sp. AG788; assembly: GCA_943369575.1. Classification (GTDB taxonomy): domain Bacteria; phylum Pseudomonadota; class Alphaproteobacteria; order Rhizobiales; family Xanthobacteraceae; genus Azorhizobium. The sequence goes on from CALRNP020000065.1 coordinate 8,883, forward strand.
ATGGAGAACTGCACCTGCTTGGCGCGCTCCGGGGTGATGCCGAACACCGCCACCAGCACATCCACCTTGTTGGTGAGCAGATAGGGGATGCGGTTGGGGCCGGTCACCGGCACCAGTTCCACTTCCACGCCCAGATACTTGCCCATGAGCTTGGCGACGTCGGCATCATAGCCTTCCGGCTTGCCTTCGGTGTTCATGAGGCCGAAGGGCGGCACATCCACCAGCATGCCGACCTGGATCTTCTTCTTCGACAGAATGTCGTCGATGGACTGCGCCGAGGCGCCGTGGGGCAGAGCGGTGGCGGCCAGCGCCACCAGGCCGGTGGCGGCGAGCACGCGCCGTGCGGTTTTCAGGACCGATCCGAGAAACATCTGGTCTTCCTCCGTATGCCCCTTCGGGGCGGGCGTCTCCGGGCGTTGCGCCCGGTATGGCAAAGGCAGGTTCGGCGTGAGCGGGGCTCAGCGCGAAACGGTGCCGAATTTCTTTTCGAGATGGCGCGAATAGAGCGACAGCGGCCAGCACAGGATGAAGTAGATCACCGCCACAATGCTGAACACCAGGAACGGGCGGAAGGTGGCGTTGTTGACGATCTGCCCGGCGCGGGTCAGCTCCACGAAGCCGATGATGGAGGCCAGCGAGGTGCTCTTCACCAGCAGCACCAGGAAGCCGACCGTGGGCGCCACCGCGATCTTGGCCGCCTGCGGCAGGATGATTTCCTTCATCCGCGTCACATAATGCAGGCCCAGCGCCGTGGAGGCTTCCCACTGGCCCTTGGGAATGGCCTGGATGCAGCCGCGCCAGATCTCGCCCAGGAAGGCCGAGCCGTTCAGCGTCAGGCCGATGGCGGCGGCGGTGAGCGGATCGATGGAGCCGCCCAGCATGGTGGCGCCGAAGAACACCAGGAACAGCTGCATCAGCAGCGGCGTGCCCTGGAAGATCTGGATGTAGCCGCCGGCGATGGCCCGCAGCCAGCCCCAGGAGGAGGTGCGCGCCAGCGCCACCACCACCCCGCCCAAGGCGCCGCCGCAGAAGGCGATGGCGGAGAGCAGCAGGGTCCAGCGCACGGACATCAGCAGGAAGATCAGCTCGGCGGAGGTGAATTGACGGATCATGGGTCGCCTCCCTCAGCGCGCGGCGTCGGACCGCGCGAACACCGCGCGGTAGATGAATTCGAACACGGCGGCGAACATCAGCGACATGGCCAGATACATGGCCGTGACCACGATATAGATTTCGAACGAGCGGAAGGTCTGCGATTGCAGATTGTTGGCGATGGCGGTGAGCTCTTCCGCCGAGATGGCCGAGACCACGCTGGAGGTGAGCATCAGCAAGATGAACTGGCTGGTGAGCGCCGGATAAATCGCCTTCAGCGCCGGGAAGATCACCACATAAGCGAACACCTGGATCGGCTTCAGCCCCAGCGCGAGACCGGCCTCGATCTGGCCCTTATGGATGGTCTCGATGCCGGCGCGTACGATCTCGGTGGCATAGGCGCCCACATTCACCACCATGGCGAGGAGCGCCGCCTCATTGGCGTCGAGCCGGATGCCCATGCGCGGCAAACCGAAGAAGATGAGGAAGATCTGCACCAGGAACGGCGTGTTGCGGATCACTTCCACATAGACATCCACCAGCCAGCGCACCGGGCGCGGGCCGCCGGTCTTGCCCAAAGCGCAGGTGATGGCGACGATCAGGCCGAGGACCATGGCCATGCCGGACAGGCGGATGGTCAGCCAGGCGCCCAGCAGCAGTTCCGGCCAGGCGTTGAACACTTCGCCGAACTGGAAGACGTAGTTCATCTCAACGCTTCCTCTTACGATTGGGCCGCGCGGGCGGCGGTGCGCCGGCCCGGCGTGCGGGAGGGAGTGGGCAAGGGGATGTGGGCGGCGCGGCTGCGCTGGCCGGGGGCGGCGCCGCAGGACTGGCGGATGATGAGGCGCGGCGGCACGATGATCTGCTCCGGCGGCCGCTCCGGGCTGGCGATGCGCCGCAGCAGCAGGCGCGCGGCTTCCCGGCCCACCACGCGCGGATCGGTGGTGAAGGTGGTGAGCGCCGGGCGGTACAGGCCGGCCTCGATCACGTCGTCGCAGCCCACCACCGCCACGTCGACGCCGGGGGTGAGGCCGCGCTCGGTGAGCGCCAGCATGACGCCGAACGCCACCACGTCATTGTAGCAGACCACGGCGGAGGGATAGGCGTCGCCGGCGAACAAGGCGCGGGCGGCGCCATAGCCGTCGGTGCGGTCCAGCACCGGGCAGGGCACCACCGGCCCGCTCTTCAGCCGATGCCGGCGCAGAGCCTTGCGGAAGCCGGCGAGCCGCTCGGACAAAGGCGAAATGCGCCGGACGCCGCCGATGAAGGCGATGTTGCGGTGGCCCAGCGAGATCAGATGCTCAGTGACCAGTTCCATGCCGGCGGCATAATCGGGACCGACATAATCGGCGGGAAAATCCGCCACCCGGCGCTGCGCCACCACGCAGGGCACGCCGGCGCAATGGGCGTCCTGCATGGCATCGGGGCGGGTGTCTTCGGCGGGCACCAGCACGATGCCGTCCACCCCATGCTCCTGCATGCGCACCAGCAGGTTGCGCTGGCGGGCGGGGTCTTCGTCGGCATTGGTGATGAAGGCCACATAGCCTTCCGCCGCCAGCACATCATCGATGCCGGAGGTGAACTGGGCATAATTGGGGGTGATGATCTCGCACAGCACCAGGCCGATGGTGCGCGAGGCACCCGAGCGCAGATTGGCGGCGCGGCGGTTATAGACATAGCCCAGCTCGACCATGGCCGCGTCCACCTTGGCGCGGGTCTCGTCCGCCACCAGCGGGCTCTTGCGCAGCACCAGCGAGACGGTGGCGCGCGAGACATTGGCGTGGGCGGCGATGTCGTTGAGCGTGACGCGCCCCGGCGCGCCCTGCGCCGCCGGGCGGATGGCGGAGGCGGGGCTCGCGTCGTCAGGCGCTGGTCTCTGGCGCGTCTTCACCTTGGCGTTCTCCCTCGGGGCGTTCTCCCCCGGCCGGTGGCCGGAAACACGCCATGGACATGCTTGTTCCGGCCCTATTGAGCCGGAATGCAGTTCTCATTCTTCCGTGGCATCTGCGTGCGAAACGGGACATCGCCGGCCCGCTGACCGTGCGACACCCGGACTGTCTAAGGGAGGCATTCGGGGGTGGTCAACGACTTTTTTAGACCGATCTAAAAGATCGCGCGCCGGCGGCCGGCGGTCGTCGATTTTGATGCAGTGCACGCTATGGAGGGGGCTCGGCGGGCTATCGTGCTGCAAGTCCCCATGAACCGGCGCTTCGCCCCGCGCCGGGCCGCAGCGGTGCGACCGTCCGCTCTCCGCTTCGGAGCGCAAATTATGCTGCAATGCAAAAGTTCATCGTCGCCAGCATCAGTGGCGTCAAGGCTGGAGCGGTGCAGGACCATCCCGCCTAAGCGGCCGCGTAATAGTCCAGGAGCTGCTGCGCATCCGGGGCCATCCAGTCGGCCACGCCCTGGATATAGCCGGCGATCTTGCCCGCGGGGGTGATGAGATAAGTGATGGGCATGCCCGTGACCCGCAGCGGCGCGCCGGCCTCCCCGGTCTCGCTCACCAGCGTCCCGGCCTGATCGCGATAGACCGGCAGCGACTGCACCCCGAGCTTGGCCAGATATTGCTCCAGGCTTTGGCGGGCGACCACGCGGTCGGTGGAGACGGCGGCCACCGCCACGTCGGGCCGGGCCGCATGGAAGCGCGCCAGCAGCGGCAGGTCGGTCTGGCAGGCGGCGCACCAGCTGGCCCAGATGTTGATGAGCATCACCTTGCCCGGCGGCGGCGCGAGCGGGACCGGGCGGCCCTTGAGGTCGGCGAGCATCACCGTGGGCAAGAGGCTCGCCGGCTCCAGCTGGGTGAATTGCCGCCGCCCGGTGCGGAACACCGGCGGGCTCGCCCCCTGCGCCGGCGGGGTGGCGGCACCCAGGGGCAGCAGGCTCAAGCCCGCCAGCACCGCCCGCCGGGAGGGGCGGGCGGGGGTCTTGCCGGTCTCAGCCATGCAGAAAGCTCCAGCCGGCTTCCTGCAACTCCATTACCCGGCCGATGCCGAAGGGGACGATGCGGGCGCCCGGCATCGGGGCGATGGCACGGCCTTCCTTCTGCTCGGCAATCTGGCGGGAGGAATCACACATGGAGAGGGTCAGGTCCGGCAAGGCCTTCTGCAGCGCCGCCAGCGGTTGCTTGAGCGGCGAGATATCGTCGCGCAGCAGTTCGATGCCGCTGCCATTGGCCACGATCTCGATCTGCACCGCCTCGTTCTTCATGGCATAGGCGCGCGAGATATTCACCGCATAGCTGATGGCGTGCCCCATCACCTTCTGGTCATTGGAATCCACCAGGATCACCAGCCGGTGCGCCTTGGGCACCGGCTGGGCCTGCTCCGCGGCGGCGCGGGCGCCGGTGAGATAGCCGAGGCCCAGGAGGCAGGCGGCGCCCGCGAGCACGAGGGCGGCGATGGCGGCCGTGTACGACGCCCTCATGATGGGAATGCCTTATGGGTGCGGGAGGAGCGGGCGGATGTCAGGCGCGCGGGGCGATGGGGGCGGCCTTAGCGCGGCCCCAGAGCACGAAGGCGGCGAGCGCGAACAACACCACGTTCAGCGGCAGCACATCATATTCCCCGCGCATGGCGTGGAAGCCGAAGGCCAAAGCCTGGAGCACCACGCACCCCAGCGCCGCCGCCACCGTCAGTTGCGGCTTGATGCGGGTGAGCGCGGGCAGAAGGATGCCGACGCCGCCGGCCAGATCGATCAGCCCGATGACCCGCACGAAGGCGGCCGGCAGTTGCCCGGTCCAGGGCATCATGGCCGACAGTTCGGCAATGGGTGTGCTGATCTTCATGACGCCGGCCATGCAGAACAGCCCGGCGACGATGAGCTGGGCCAGCCAGATGCTGGCGCGGAAGAGTTTTGCGGTCGGCTTGGAGGCGGCGGCGCCGGTGGCTTGGGCAAGCTGCATGGGGAGGCCCTCATGGGGGTGGATGTCAGGGAGCTGCAGCATGGCCTTGCCGGCCTATCGAAAAAACAGGCATAGTCTGGATAATCTTCATCGAATAATCAGATGGTTTCGCCATGGACACTGACGGGCTCTCCCTCGACCAGTTGCGGGTGTTCGTGGCAGTGGTGGAGACCGGCAGCTTTTCCGCCGCCGCCCGCACGCTCAATCGCGCCCAGTCGGCGGTGACCTATGCCATCCAGAAGCTGGAGGGGCAGGTGGGCACCGCGGTGTTCGACCGCTCCGCCTATCGCCCCACCCTCAGCCGCGCGGGCCGGCTCCTGCTGCCCCAGGCCCGCCGCATCGTCGATGATGTCGGCCGTTTCCGCGCCATCGCCCAGAACATGACCCGCGGCATGGAGGCGGAGGTGCGGCTGCTGATGGCGCCGTCCATTCCCTTGGGTCTGCTCACGCCGGCCTTGTCGGCATTCCGGGATGCCTTTCCCATGGTGCAGCTGCGCATCACCAGCCTGCCGTTTTCCATGGGCTTCGGCCGCAAGGTGCCGGGCGTGCTGCCGGGCGAGGCCGACATTCGCATCCTGTTCGATTTCCTGCTGCCGGCGGAGGTCGTCCGCCGCACCATCGCCGAAGTGCAGCTGACGCCGGTGGTCGCCGCCTCCCATCCGCTCGCCGCCATCGCGGGGCCGCTGGATGAGGAGGCCTTGCGCGACCATGTGCAGATCGTGCTCAGCGAACAGGCCGAGGCGCGGCCGGGCGAAGACCGGGGCGTGGTGGCGCTGCGGATCTGGCGGGTCACCGATCCGGCGATCCAGCACGGCCTGATCCGCGAGGGCCTCGGCTGGGGCAGCCTGCCCGGTCCGGTTGTGGCGGAGGATCTCGCGGCCGGCCGGCTGTGCCGGCTGTCGTTCACCGACGAGCGGTCTGCCCGCTCCCCGACCCGCCTGCCCATCGCCGTCGTTCACCGCCAGGACGAGCCGCTCGGCCCCGCCGGCCTCTGGCTGTTCGAGCGGCTGGGCGAGCGGCAGGATTGAGGCTGCCGCGTCCCGATGCGGGCTTTATCGCGCCCTAACCCTGCCGGGTGGCCATATAGGCCCGCCATCCCCCCAGGGCGGTGATCTCCCGCGCACTCTTCACCGCATGAGCTTCGCACAGGAAGCCAGAGGCTTCCGAGCCGTCGTCGAGGCGGATCTTGCCCACGCCCAAAGGCGCGGGAATGCGGGCGACGAAGCTGCCGAAGGCGGCGGGGGTAAGGCTCCACACCTCCACCTCCAGCCCCGGCCCGGCAAAGCCCGGTTCGCGCACCAGCCCCGGCTTTTCCGGCGTGGTGCCGGGCAGGGCATAGAGCCGATAGTCCGGCGCCGTGCGACAGCGGCGCAGCAGGGTGCCGCCGCTGCCGGTCAATTCGCCATTGAGCGCCATGCCGGTGAGATGGGCACCCACCACCACCAGGGGCAGGGTCTCGGGCAAGGTATCCGTCGTCTGGTTCATGCCACGGTCTCCAGCACCGCCACCACATCGCCGCTGCGGATGGTGCGGCCGGGAGCGACCCGCATCTCCCGCACCCGGCCCGCCGCAGGGGCGGTGATGGCGATTTCCATCTTCATGCTTTCGATGATGGCCAGCGTCTCGCCCGCCGCCACCATGGCGCCCGGCTCTGCCAGCACCTTCCACACATTGCCCGGCACATTGGCGCTGACCCCGAAGCAGCCCTCGGGAATGGCATCTGCCGCCATCAACGGCCCGCCGTCGTCGGCGACGAAGCTGTCCAGCCCCTCCGCCTTCCAGCGCGCCCGCTCCGCCTCGAAGGCGGCCTGCTGGCGGGTCTTGAAGGCGGTGATGGAGGCGGCATCCCGCTGAAGCCCGGCCGCATAGTCCGCATACGAGAACGAGCCCTCCTCGATCCGCAGCGGATAGGCCCCGTGCGGGAAGGCGGCGCGGGCCTCGGTGAGTTCGGCGTGGCTCACCGGGAAGAAGCGGATCTGATCGAAGAAGCGCAGCAGCCAGGGCGTGCCGGGCGCGAAGGCCGGGGTGGAGCGCCACGTGTTCCACACCTGGATGGTGCGGCCGAACAATTGATAGCCGCCTGGCCCCTCCATGCCATAGATGCACATATAGGCGCCGCCGATGCCCACGGCATTTTCCGGCGTCCAGGTGCGGGCGGGATTGTACTTCGTGGTCACCAGCCGATGGCGCGGATCGATGGGAGTGGCCACCGGGGCGCCCAGATAGACATCCCCCAGGCCGAGCACCAGATAGCGGGCATCGAACACGATGTCCTTGACTGCCTGCTCATCAGGCAGGCCGTTGATGCGGCGGATGAACTCGATGTTGGACGGGCACCAGGGCGCATTGGGCCGCACCAGCTCCTGATACTTGCGCATGGCCAATTCCGCATCGGGATCGTTCCACGACAGCGGCAGATGCACGGTGCGGCTGGGCACCACCACATCCTCGGCCTTGGGCAGGGCCTGCTCGATCTCCTGCAACGCCCCCACCAGCCGGGCGCGGGTGAGGCTGGTGCCGTCATAATGGATCTGCAGCGAGCGGATGCCCGGCGTCAGATCGATGAGGCCGGGGAGCTTGGCCTCGGTGACCGCCTGCGCCAGCAGATGGGCACGCAGGCGCAAGGCGATGTCCAGCGTCATGTCGCCGAACTCCACCAGCAGATTGTCGTCACCCTGGCGGCGATAGACCACGGAGACCGGGCCGTCGTCGCGCCGGGCGATGATGGGCGAGCCGACCTCCGGGGGCGCGGTCATCACAGTGGGGCCGGCGACGGCATCCGCCGCGCGCGCCACGGGATAAAAGCGCACGCTGTCGCCGGGCTTGAGCTGGCCCATCTTCCATTGCTCGTCGCGGGCGATCACCGCCGGGCAGACGAAGCCGCCGAGCGAGGGACCATCCGGGCCGAGGATGATGGGCATGTCGCCGGTGAAATCGATCGACCCCACCGCATAGGCATTGTCGTGCAGATTGGAGGGGTGCAGCCCGGCCTCGCCGCCATCGGTGCGGGCCCAGCGCGGCGTCGGCCCCATCAGCCGCACGCCGGTGCGGGCGCTGTTGAAATGGACCTCGTAAGAGGCCGCGAACAAATCGGCGATATCCGCATCCTGGAAGAAGTCCGGCGCGCCATGGGGGCCATAGACCACGCCGATCTCCCAGGCGCGGGTGAGCGGCGCGGCCTCGACGACGGGCACGTCCACGGGGGCGGCGCCCGCCAGATGCAGCGCATCGCCGCCTTTCAGCGTGCCGGTGGCATGGCCGCCGAACGCGCCGAGCGCGAAGGTGGCGCGCGAGCCCAGCACCTGGGGTGCATCAAAGCCGCCGGCCACCGCCAGATAGGCGCGCTGGCCGGGGCCGGTGATGGCACCGATGCTGAGCACCTGCCCAGCGGCGACCGCGAACGGCGCATCGTGGGGCACCGCCACGCCATCCAGCGTCGCCGGCATCTCGGCGCCCGCCAGCGCCACCTGCGTTGCCGCATGGAAGCGCAAGGTGGGGCCGTTGACCGTGAGCTCCAGCGCGGCGGTGGTGGGGGCATTGCCCACCAGCGTATTGGCGCGCTGGAACGAGCGGGCGTCCATGGGGCCACTGGGTGGCACGCCCACATGCCACAGGTTGAGCCGCCCGGGCAGTTCCTGGAGGCTGGACTGGGCGCCGGGCACCAGCACCTCGATGCTGTGCGGGCGGAAGGCGAAATCCTTCAAGGCCGTGGTGGCCACCAGCCCCGAGCCCAAAAGGTCGGAGGCGGCGATGGCGCGCAGATAATCCAGATTGGTCTCGATGCCGCTGATGGCGGTGGCGGCCAGGGCCTCCTGCAAAGCGGCGATGGCGGCGGGGCGGTCGTGACCCGTCACGATGATCTTCGCCAGCATGGGGTCGTAGAACGGCGTCACCTCGGTGCCGGTCTCCACCCAGCCATCCACGCGCACACCGGCGGGAAACCGCACCTGGGTCAGCAGGCCGGCGCTGGGCTGGAAATTGGCGTGGGGGATTTCCGCATAGACCCGCGCCTCCAGCGCCGCCCCCTTGGCGGTGAGCGGGCCGGCCTCCGCAATGGGGTCTTCGCCAGCGGCCTGGCGGATCATCCATTCCACCAGATCGATGCCGAACACCGCCTCGGTGACCGGATGCTCAACTTGCAGCCGGGTATTCACCTCCAGGAAGTAGAATTCCTGGCGGATGGGATCATAGATGAACTCCACCGTGCCGGCGGAGGCATAGCAAACGCTCTGCCCCAGCGCCACGGCGGCGGCATGGAGGCGCTTGCGGGTCTCGTCGGAGAGCAGCGGCGCAGGCGTCTCCTCGATCACCTTCTGGTTGCGGCGCTGCAAGGAACAGTCGCGCTCGCCCAGCGCCACCACATGGCCCCGGCCGTCGCCGAAGATCTGCACTTCCACATGGCGGGCGGCGGCAACGAACCGCTCCAGATAGACCCGCGCATCGCCGAAGCTGGCGCGGGCCGTGCGCTGCACCCGCTCGAAGGTCTCGCGCAATTCCTCCGGCGTGGCGCAGAGCTGCATGCCGATGCCGCCGCCGCCGGCGGTGCTTTTCAGCATCACCGGATAGGTGATGGCTTCCGCTGCCGCCAGCGCCGCCTCCACATCCGCCAGCAGGCCGCTGCCGGGTAGCAGCGGCACGCCGCTGGCCTGGGCGATCTCGCGGGCGGTGTGCTTCAGGCCGAAGGCGCGCAGATGCTCCGGCCGCGGGCCGATGAAGGCGATGCCCTCCGCCGCCAGCCGCTCGGCAAAGGCGACATTCTCCGACAGGAAGCCATAGCCGGGATGCACCGCCTGGGCGCCGCTCTGCTTGCAGGCGGCAATCACCGCCTCCACATCGAGATAGCTCTCGGAGGCCGGGGCGGGGCCGAGGCGGATGGCTTCATCCGCATCCAGCACGGGCCGGGTGAAGCGGTCGGCATCGGAATAGACCGCAACTGAGCGAATGCTCATCTTGCGCAAAGTCCGGGCGATCCGGCCGGCGATCTCGCCCCGGTTGGCAATCAAAACGCTAGAGAACATGGGTCAGTCCTCGTCGCCCGGGAAGATCAGCACTTCGATGGGGGTGGGGTTGAAGCCGTTGCAGGGATTGTTGATCTGCGGGCAGTTGGAGATGACGCAGAGCAGGTCCATCTCGGCGCGCAGCTCCACATAATCCCCCGGCTTCGACACCCCATCCACGATGGCCAGTTCCCCTGACGGCTCAATGGGCACGTTCATGAAGAAGTTGATGTTGGGCACGATATCGCGCTTGGACATGCCGTGCTTGGTGACTTCCAGCACGAAATTCTCGCGGCAAGCGTGCAGATATTTGGTGTGGTGGCCGAAGCGCACGGTGTTGCTCTCGCACGAGCAGGCGCCCGCCGAAGTGTCATGCCGGCCGCAGGTGTCGGCGGTCACGGTGGCCATGAGGTGGCCCTCGTTGGAGATCAGCCGGGTGCCGGTGGTGACATAGGCCGCGCCCTGCACCCGCACGGTATCTTGCGAGGAATAGCGCTCGCCAAAGGCATCGGCGCGATAGAACAGCGTGTCCACCGCTTGCTGGCCGTCCAGATCGACGATGCGGATCGACTGGCCGCGCTTGACGATGCCGGACCACGGCGCCTGGGCGGCGACGCGATGGGTCTGCACCGGGGCCTTGTTGGCGGGGGATTTGGCGGTGCGCACGGGGGTGGCGAAGAACGGGTTGCGGGTCATGCTCGCCTCCTTCAGCGCGCGAGGTTGTCGAAGCCGCGGGCGGCCTCGGCTGTAGCGGTGCGGCACAGATCATCCGGCCCGGCAGGCGGGGCGGGAAAGCGGATCGCTTCCACCGGCTTCGGCGCGTAGGTGGGGGCTGGGTCCAGCGGGTGCGGGCAGTTGGAGAGGGCGATGATCAAATCCATCTCGGCGCGCAGGTCCACGAAGTCGCCGGCCTGGCGGGTGTCCTCGGCCCACACCAATTTGCCCTCGGCGGCGGTGCGCACGGGCGCGAAGAAGGTGAGGCAGGGCGGGATATCGCGGCGATCCAGGCCCAGCTTGCCGGCGGCGAGAATGAAGTTGTCGCGGGTGTTGCGCAGCACCTTGTTGCCGTAGCGGGCGCGGTTGGAGGCGCGGGTGGAGCCGCCCGCCAGCGCATCATGGGCGCCGGTGGTGTCCTCGATCAGCGAGACCATCACCCGGCCCATGTCGGAGAACAGCACTCGGCCTTTGCCCAAAGCGGCAGTCCACTGGATCTTCACCGTGTCGGCATAATTCAGCCGCTCGGAGGTGTCGGCGGCGTTCCAGGCGATGAAGGCGACCGAGGCGGGGCCATCCATCAGCGCGATGCGCAGCGCCTCGCCGGCTTTCAACTGCGTGGTCCAATACCAGCCGCCGGGGATTACCTCGCGGGCGAGATCGCCGGCGGGCAGCAGCACGCTGCCGCGCGGCGTTGGCGGGGGGAGGGCCGCGGGCGCGTGGCTGGCGGCTTTGAGTTCCTCATAGCGGCGCTTGTTGGCTTCAATCAGCGCCACAGTTTCGGCATCGGCAGTCATGTGGTCCTCTCCTTAGACGCTCATGAGTGCCGGGTCGTCCCGGCCAGGGCCCGCCATGGAAACCGGGTCGTCCCGGTGCGGGGTATCAAAGCGGAGCTGGCCGGCGATGCGCGGCGGCCAGACCTCGATATCGTGTGCCACCGTGGCGCCGAAGCGCTCGCGTTCTTCCGGCCGGTTGCGCTTGCGCTCGAAGGCGATGACGCGGGTGGCCAAGGTGAAGGCTTCCTTCAGATCGTGGGTGACCATCACCACGCTCATCTCGCAACTGTTCCACAGTTTGCGCATCAGCGTGTGAATGTCGCCGCGAATGCCGGGATCGAGCGCACCGAACGGCTCGTCCAGCAACAGGATCTTGGGCTTGCGCATGATGGCCTGGGCCAAGGCGAGGCGCTGCTGCATGCCGCCCGAGAGCGCGGCGGGATATTTGTCTTCCGCCCCCTTGAGCCCCACTTCGGCGATGAGGGCGCGGGCCTCGTCCTGCGCCGCCCGCCGCGCGGCGCCGAACAGGCGGCCGGTGAAGGGCGCCTTGGGCAGTTCGGCGGCGAGCAGCACATTGCCCAAGACGGTCAGATGCGGGAACACCGAATAGCGCTGGAACACCACGCCGCGATCGGCACCCGGCTCGCGCGCCAAAGGCTGGCCGTCGATCAGCACCTGGCCGCGCGTTACTGTCTCTTCGCTCAGCAGGATGCGCAGAAACGTGGTCTTGCCGCAGCCAGAGGGGCCGACCAGGGCCACGAAGCAGCGCGGCGCGAACTCCAGATTGATGTCCTCCAGGACGATCTGGTCGCCATATTCCTTCCACAGGTGCCGGATCGAGATCGCGGTCATGCGCCCCTCCCGCCGAACCAGGGAAACGCCGCCCGGCGCAGGCGCACCAAGGCATAATCCATGATGACCGACAGCAAGGTGATCCAGGCCACATAGGGCAGGATCACGTCCATGGCGAGATACCGGCGCACCAGGAAGATGCGATAGCCGAGCCCGGATTCCGCGGCGATGGCCTCGGCGGCGATGAGGAACAGGAAGGCCGGCCCGAGCGAGAGCCGCACGGCGTCGATCAGCCGGGGGGCGATCTGCGGCAGCACCACCCGCAAGGCGATCTGCCAGGAGGAGGCGCCCAAGGTTTCGGCCTTGATGATCTGTTCGCGCGGCAATTCCTGCACCCGCATGGCCAGATCGCGAATGAGGAACGGGGTGACGCCGATGGTGATGAGCGCGATCTTGGAGGTCTCGCCCAGGCCCATGACGATGAACAGGATCGGCAGCAGCGCCAGCGGCGGCACCATGGACACCATGGCCACGAACGGCGCCAGCAGCGCCCGCACGGTGGGCAAGAGGCCGATCAGCACGCCGACGACCAAGGCGATGGCGGTGGAGAGCGCCAGCGCGCTGATCAGGCGGTCGAGCGAGGCGAGGGTGTCATTGAGCAGCAGATAATCGCCGGTGCGGGCATCGGGGGAGAAGGCGGTGCGGGCGATGGCATCGCCCAAGGTGCCGAGGCTGGGCAGCAGCTTGTCGGCGGGGTTCTCCGCCAGCCGTGCCGCCGAGCCCAGGACATAGGCCAGGATCACCAGCGCAAACGGCAGCATCGCCAGCAGCAGCATGGCGGTGCGGTCCGGCCGGCGGTTGATCAGTCGCATGCTGCTGCCTCCTGGTTTCGTTGCGCGGGCGGGACTGGGCGGTCGCGGCTCCCTCCCCCCGTGCGGGGGAGGGGTGGGCATAGTGCATATGGAACTGACCAAGGCGCTCCGTGTGTTCTTGGTCGATCGTCATGCCCGGGCTTGTCCCGGGCATCCACGCGGATCGGCTTGGCGCTCGAATTCCAGCATCGCACCGTCGGTGCGGCGTGGATGGCCGGGACAAGCCCGGCCATGACGAACCGGAAGGCGAGCCGCAAAATGGGCGCGCAGGGGAAAGCCTCCCGCACGCTGCTTTCTGCTCAGAGCTTACCGTCAGCCGCCAGCGCCATATAGGTGTCGACGAAGCGGAACTTCACGTTCTTGTCGCTGCCCAGCACCTTGCCGTCGGGCAGAGCGATGCCGATGGCGTCGGCGGACTTGGCGCTTTCGCCCAGCAGCTTCTTCTCGAACAGGAACTTGCGCACCCGGTCCATGGTGGTGCCCACCGCCGGCGACTTCACGAATGCCACCGCGTCGGCGGCCTTGTCGAACAGCTTGGTGGCCTTGAGCTGGCTGTCGAAGCCGGCGAGATCGGTGCCGGAGGCCTTGCCCATGGCGGCGCGGGCCGCCTTGCCGGCCTCGGTGTCGGCGGTCATCAGGGTGACGGTCTCATACCAGATGCCGGCCAGGGCCTTGCCGAAGTCCGGATTGTCTTTGAGCGTCTGGGTGTTGGCCACCATCAGATCCATGATCTCGCCGGGGATCTTGGAGCTGTCGAAGACGCTCTTGGCGCTCTTTTCCGCCAGGATCTCGGACACCAGCGGATTCCAGGTGACGACCGACGTCACCGCCTTGGTCTTGTAGGCGGCCACCATGTCGGCGTCGGAGGTGTTGACCACCTTCACGTCGCGCTCGGAAAGCTTGATGCTCTCCAGGGCGCGGGCCAGCAGATAATGCGAGACCGAGAACTCCACCAGATTGACCTTCTGGCCCTTGATGGCGGCCAGATTGTCCTTGCCCTTCAGGATCACCGCGTCATTGCCGTTGGAGAAGTCGCCGACGATCACCGCCGTGGTGTCGACGCCGCCGGCGGCGGGTACCGAGAGGGCATCCATATTGGTCACCGTCAGGGCGTCGAAGGCGCCGGCGGTGTATTGGTTGATGCTCTCCACATAGTCGTTGAACTGGGTGACCTGGATGTTGATGCCGTATTTGTCGGCCCATTTCTTGACGATGCCGGTGTCGGCGGCATAGCCCCAGGGCATCCAGCCCACATAGATCGACCAGGCGACCTTGAAGTCCTTCTTCGGCGCGGCAGCAGCCGGGCCGGCGAGCGGGCCCATGGCCATGGCCAGCGCGAGGCCGGTCAA
>CALRNP020000066.1:0-23370 GCA_943369575.1 Azorhizobium sp. AG788
GATCTGGTGGTGCTGGAGCAGGACCCGTTCACCGTCGCGCCCGACGAGATCATGAAGATCAAGGTGTCGCAGACCTGGGTCGGCGGCGAGACCATCTTCGGCTGAGGCTCGCCTGCGCGCGGTGGGGCGGCGCGTTGCCGTCCCGCCACGCGTCCCCGAGCCGGATTGGCTCGGAAGCCGGACCGGGTGCTACAGCCCGCCCAGACCGCAGAGCAGATCCCACTCGTCATCGGTCACCGGCTGCACCGACAGGCGGGAGAATTTGATCAGCGCCATTTCCTGCAGGCGCGGGTCGTCCTTCACCTGGGCCAAGGTCACCGGCTTTTTCAGCGGCTTCACCGCCTTGATGTCCACCATGACGAACTTGCCCGAGGGGTCGGACGGATCGGGATAGGCCTCGCGGATCACTTCCACGATGCCGACGATCTCCTTGCCCTCGTTGGAATGGTAGAAGAAGCCCTGGTCGCCGATCTTCATGGCCAGCAGCTTCTGCTTGGCCAGATGGTTGCGCACCCCGTCCCAATGGGTGCCCTTGGCCCCCGCCTGCACCTGCTGGTCCCACGACCATTTGAACGGCTCGGACTTGTAGAGCCAATGGGCCATGAAACTCTCCTGCGGCGGCTGCGACAGCTCCGCTGTAGCCGCGCCACGCCGGCCTTGGCAAGCGCGGCAAAGGCCGGTGCGGCGCATTGCCCGCCTCGGCGGACGTGATAGGGTCCGCGCCGCCCAAAAGGAGGCCGTCCAAATGGTTTATGAAGTCGCCCTGATCCATGTGAAGCCCGGCGAGGAAGCCGCGTTCGAAGCGGCTGCGCGCCAGGCGATCCCGCTGTTCCAGCGCGCCAAGGGCTGCTCGGGCATGGCCATTACCCGCTCGGTGGAGCACCCCTCGCAATATCGCCTCACCGTGCAGTGGGCGACCCTGGAAAATCACACCGTCGACTTCCGCGAATCGGAAGATTTCCAGGCATGGCGCGGTCTGGTGGGGCCGTTCTTCGCCTCCCCCCCGGAAGTCCAGCATCTGGAAACCGTGTTCGTCGGCTTCTGATCTTCTGCCGGCTCCGGTCACCGGAGCCGGCCCTCAGGCCCCCAGCCGGCGCTTGTTGGTGAGCACATAGCCGATGATGGCGATGTGCAGCGCGATCGCCGCCCCGAGGCCGGTGAGCTGGAAGGCCAGCGTGCCGTGGCCGCTGGCCACCACCCCCCACATCCCCACCAGCCCGGCGGGCAGCATCAGCACGATGGCGGTCACCAGGCCCGGATTGTAGCGCCGGCTGCCGGCGGCGGCGGCCATGTGCACCACCGCATTCACCAGCATGCCGTAGATGCCGATCAGGCCGAAGCCCAGGTTCACGGTCGCCGCCAGCCAGATCGACACCAGGTTGAACAGCCACACCCCGCCGATATTGATGACGAAGACGGCGGGGATCGGCAGCACATTGCGGCCGCCGCCGATATTGGTGTTGACGAAGCGGCGGAAGCGGTCGTCGTCATGCTCTTCCAATTGGTGGAGCATGTAGACCGGCAGTTGCAGGATCACCCCCAGCAACGGCAGCGGCACCGCCATCAGCGGCATCAGCGCCAGGATGAGGAAGCTGGCGAGAAAGCCGCCATAGACCCAGTTGGTCATCAGTCGCGAGATCACGCCGCCCCCCATCGCTACCTCCGCGCCAGCTATGCACGTCCGGCGGGCGGCGACAACCGGGGGCTGAGGTGGAGCGTTGATGGCGGAGATGCGGGTTTGGCTGGGGCTTTGGTCTTTACGGCCTCTGCCGCCCGATCCGTTTCCCCCCGGAAAACCCTAAACTTCCGCCCGCTGCGGCCGGGCCATCAGCGCCTCGATGGCGCCTTCCACCGACAGGCGGCCGGCCAGCACCGCATCCACTGCCGCGCAGATGGGCATCTCGATGCCCCGCGCGCCGGCCATGGCCACCAAGGCGCTGGCGGTGAAGGCGCCTTCCGCCAGCTTGCCGCCCGCCGGCGCGCTGCCGGTCTCGCCCAAAGCCAGCCCGAAGGCGAAGTTGCGCGATTGCGGGCCGGAGGCGGTGAGGATCAGATCGCCCAGGCCCGACAGGCCGGTGAGCGTCTCCGGCGAGGCGCCGAAGGCGCGGCCGAAGCGCAGCAGTTCGGCAAAGCCACGCGCCGTGAGGGCCGCGCCCGCGCTCGCCCCCAGCCGCCGCCCGGCGACAATGCCGGCGGCGATGGCCAGCACATTCTTGGCGGCGCCGCCGATCTCCACGCCGCGCACGTCGCTGGAGTGATAGAGCCGGAACGAGGACGAGCCCAAGGCCTCCGCCACCGCCCGCGCCAGATCGGCATCTGCCGCCGCCAAAGTGACGGCGGTGGGCAGGCCGCGCGCCACATCGCTGGCGAAGCTCGGCCCCGACAGCACCATGGCCTGCGCGCGAGGCGCGACTTCCGCGATGATCTCAGTCACGAAGGCCGCCGTGCCGCGCTCGATGCCTTTGGCGCAGGAAATCAGCGGCGTGCCCGGCGCCATCAGCGGCGCTAGATCCGCCGCCACCGCGCGGCACACCTGCGCCGGCACCACCAGCAGCAACGCGTCGGTCGCCGCCGCGTCGGCCAGATCGGCGGTGGGGCGCACGCCGTCCGCCAGCGCGATGCCCGGCAGGCCGCGCACATTCTCGCGCCGCGCCGCCATGTCGGCCACCTGGGCGGGATCGCGGGCCCACAGCACCACGTCGCGGCCGGCACGCGCCGCCGCATTGGCCAATGCCGTGCCCCAGGAGCCGGCGCCGATGACGCCGATGCGGGAGAAAGCCGCCATGGGAATCAGGCGCGCACCGGGGCCGGCGCCGGGTCCAGCGGCCAGCGGGCGCGGGGGGAAATGTGCAAGGGATCGGTCAGGCCGCGCGCCAAACGCTCGGCCCCGGCCCAGGCGATCATGGCGCCATTGTCGGTGCACAGGATCGGTGGCGGCACCGCCAGGCGCGTGCCCAGTTCCGCTGCCGCCTTCTGCAAGGCGGCCTTGATGGCGCCGTTGGCAGCCACCCCGCCCGCCACCACCAGCGCGGTGGGCGTGGTGCCCAGACGGTCGCGAAACATGCGCGCGCCGGCCCGCACCCGATCGGTGACCACATCCACCACCGCCGCCTGGAATGAGGCGCACAGATCGGCCACGTCCTGATCGGACAGCGGGGCGAGGCGGTCCGCCTCCAGCCGCACGGCGGTCTTCAGGCCCGAGAGCGAGAAGTCCGGCTCGCGGCGGCCGTGCATGGGGCGCGGGAAACTGAAGCGCTCAGGATCGCCCAGCAGCGCCTGCTGCTCCACCTCCGGCCCGCCGGGATAGGGCAGGCTCAGCATCTTGGCCACCTTGTCGAAGGCTTCGCCGATGGCGTCATCCAAGGTGGTGCCGAGGCGGCGATAGCGGCCGACCTCTTCCACCGCCAGCAATTGGGTATGGCCGCCGGAGACCAGCAGCAGCAGATAGGGAAAGGCGACGCCATCGGTCAACCGGGCGGTGAGCGCGTGGGCTTCCAGATGGTTCACCGCCACCAGCGGGCGATGGGCGGCGAGCGCGATGGCCTTCGCCGTGGTCAGCCCGACGATGACGCCGCCGATCAGGCCGGGGCCGGCGGCGGCGGCCACCGCCGCCAGATCGTGGAACGAGACATTGGCCTCATACATGGCCTCGGCGATCACCCGGTCCAGCACCTCCACATGGGCACGGGCGGCGATTTCCGGCACCACGCCGCCATAAGGCGAATGGGCCTCGATCTGCGAGCGGATGATGCTGGAGCGGATGTCGCCGGCCCCCGACGGGGAGCGCGCCACCACCGCCGCGGCGGTCTCGTCGCATGTGGTTTCGATGCCGAGCACCAGAAGATCCGCCACTGGCTGTCGCCTCCACCGGCAGCCGCGCCTCGGGCTGCACAAGAAATATCCACGCGGAAAAGTGCGGCACCGGGAGCTGCGCCGGAACGCCGCTCTATGCCGTTGCGAATCCGGCTATCATTGTATGCGCCCCCGACACAAGACGCGATGCCGCAAGCTGTGAGACCTGAAGATCCGATGTCGTCCCCGTCCCTTGATGCGTCCGCGTCCCCGATCCCCCGTCTCGCCATTGGCACCCGTGGCAGCCCGCTGGCGCTGTGGCAGGCTAATGCCGTGCGTGATGCCTTGGCCCACGCATTGGCGCGGCCGGTGGAGAGCATCACCATCGCGGTGATCCGCACCTCGGGCGATGCCATTCAGGATCGCGCCCTCTCGGAAGCCGGCGGCAAGGGGCTGTTCACCAAGGAAATCGAGGAAGCCCTGCTGGAACAGCGCATCGATCTGGCGGTGCATTCGGCCAAAGACATGGCGACCGCGCTGCCCGACGGCCTGTTCCTCTCCGGCTTCCTGCCCCGCGCCGACGTGCGCGACGCGCTGATTCTGCGCGAGGGTGCGAGCCTGGACGACCTGCCCGCCGGCGCCCGCATCGGCACCGCCTCGCTGCGGCGGGAAGCCCAGTTGCGCCGCCTGCGGCCGGATCTGGAAGTGTCGCTGCTGCGCGGCAATGTCCACACCCGCCTGACCAAGGTGCGCGACGGCGTCTTCCACGGCACTTTGCTGGCACTGGCCGGCCTCACCCGCCTCGGCCTTGCCCATGAGGCCAGCGCCATTCTCGACACCACCCACTTCCTGCCCGCCGTGGGCCAGGGGGCGGTGGCGATCGAGAGCCGGATCGGCGACGACGCCACCAATGCCGCCATCGCTGCCATCGCCTGCACCGACACCGGCATCGCCTTGGCGGCGGAGCGGGCGTTCCTGGCGGCGTTGGACGGCTCCTGCCGCACCCCCATCGCCGGACTGGCGCGGGTGGAGGGCGATCAGGTGCGCCTGCGCGGCCTCATTCTCTCCCCGGACGGGCGCGATGCGGCCGAGGTGGATCAGGCGGCTCCCTTGGCCGATGCCGCCCGCCTCGGGGCGGAAGCCGGCGCGCGGCTGCGCACCACCGCCCCCGCCCGCGCTTTGGGGCTCTGAGCGGTGCGGGTTCTGGTGACCCGCCCCGAACCCGGCGCCGGCGACACCGCCCGGCGCCTCGCCGCGCTGGGCCACAGCGCTTTGTGCGACCCCATGCTGCGTATCGTGCCCACCGGCGCGCCGCTGCCGGCGGGGCGGTTCGACGCCCTCGCCTTCTCCAGCCTCAATGGCGTGAGGGCGCTGGCGGACCATCCCGCGCGCGCTGAACTCGGGCCGCTGCCGGCCTTCGCGGTGGGCACCCGTACCGCCGCCGAGGCCCGCCGCCTCGGCTTTCCCGATGTCATCGACTGTGCCGGCGACGTGGTCGCCTTGGGCGCGCGGCTCGCCACCTTGCCCGCCGGCAGCCGGGTGCTGCATGCGGCCGGGGCCGAGCGGGCCGGCGATCTGCCCACCGCGCTGGCCCCGCACGGCATCAGTTTGGCGGTGGCGGTGCTGTATGAGAGCCGGCCGGCGCAGGCACTGGCGCCGGAGGTGATCGCCGCCCTGCATGCCGGCACGCTGGATGCGGCGCTGCATTTCTCGCCGCGCACGGTGGCGGCCCTGCTTCACGGCGTCGCTGCTGCCGGGGTGAGCGGACCCTTCCTGGCCCTGCGCCAGTTGTGTCTGTCCGACGCCGTGGCGGCCGGCCTGCGCGCCCAGGGGGCGCAGGTGACGATCGCCGCTGCGCCTAATGAGGACGCGCTGCTGACTTTGCTGTAAGCCTTCCGAATGGCTTGCGGGCGAAGGCGGAAGAACCGGCGCATTTCTCGCACGAGTTGATGCCGCCGGTTTGCCCGTGTCCGGCATCATGCTCTAAGTCTTCGGTGCGATGATCCGGCGGCAGCGGCCGGACGAGATTCAGATGGCCGGGCCGCATCATGCGGGCGGTGGGGACAGGACGGGGCAACGCCTCACGTTGGCCCGGTTTGCGACGGACAGACAGACGTTCGGCCGAAGCTCAGCTTCACCGCCGATCTGCCGGACCACACGATCCTCCGGGACCCGCAGCGCGCGGGCACCGGAACCAGATTTCTCGAGGAGGCCCATGGCGAGCGACGATCCGACCCCGCAGGATCCGGCCCGAATCCCACCGGGGACATCGGCAGCCGCCAAGCCGGACGCACCCGCGGACGCCAATGCTGCGGACGCAAGTACGGCTGATGGCAAATCCGTTGATGGCAAGCCCGTCGAGGCCAATCCTGCTGATGCCGCCGCGGTCGAGCATGCCTCGGTCGAGGAAGCGCCCGCCGGTGCTGCCGCCGAAGCTTCGCGTGCGGAGGCCGCGCGAGACGATGCCCCCGAGCCGGACGCCTACGAGCCGGCCCTGGCGCCAGACACCGCGACCGAAACGGCCGACGTTCCCCCGGTCCGCGCGGCCCGGCCCTCGCCCTGGGGCGCGGTCCTCTCCGGCGCGCTCGCCGGTGCCGTGGTGGCGGTAGCCGCCGCCTGGGCACTGACCCATTATGTCCCCGCCCCCGGCCAGAATGGCGCCAACGCCCGCCTCGACGCGCTGGAAGCCCGGCTGGCGGCGGACCGCACCACCCAGGTGCAGCGCATCACGCAATTGGAAACCGCGCTGAAGCAGAGCGCCACGCCCGATCTTCAGCCCATCACCGCCGCCATCACCCAGTTGCGGGCCGGCGACAGCCGCACCGAGACCGATCTGTCCGCCTTGCGCACCCAGCAGGCGGCCCTCCAGGCTGCCGTGCAGAGCGGCACCGACAGCGCCAAGGCGCAGGTGGCCGATCTCGGCCGCAAGATCGACGCCATGCAGAAGCGCATCGAGGAGGTGTCGGTCTCCGCCCAGGCCATGGATCGCGCCGCCGCGGCGGTGGCCGTGCTGGCGCTGCTGCGGGATGCGGTGCTCTCCGGCCGGCCGTTCGCCACCGAGCTGGATGCCGCCCGCGCCATCCTCGGCCCCAGCGCCGCCGGCCTCGATCCCTTCACCCCCGCCGCCGCCAACGGCTATGCGACGCCGGCCAAGCTGGCCACCCGCCTTGCCGATCTCGGCGCTGCCGCTCTGGCCGCCCAGCCCGGCGCGCCGCGCACCGACAGCCTGGTCAACCGCCTGATGTCCAGCGCCGAAGGCCTGGTGCGGGTGACGCCGCCGGACGGCAGCGCCGCCGCGCCGGAGGCCACCGCCCAATTGCAGCAGGCGGTGACCAATGTGCGCGCCGGCGAATTCGACGCCGCGTTGGTGGATCTGAAGAAACTGCCCGCGCCGGTCATCGAAAAGCTGAAGCCGGTGATCGCCGAAATCGAGGGCCGCCGCGATGCGGCCGCCGCCGCCACGAGCCTGTTCCAGCAGGCCCTCGCCGCCATTTCCGGGAAGGTGCCGTGATCCGCCTCGTCCTCCTCCTCGTCTGTCTCACGCTCATCGCCTTCGGCGCCGCCTGGCTGGCCGACCGGCCGGGCGACATCGCCATCGCCTGGCAAGGCTGGCACATCCAGACCACCGTGCCGGTGGCCCTGGCGGCGCTCGCCGCCTTCAGCATCGTGCTGCTGGTGGCATGGTGGGCGCTGTCGCTGCTGGTGCGCTCGCCCAAGCTGCTGGCCGCCTTCTCCCGCCGCCGCCGGCGCGAAAAGGGCCTGGCGGCGGTGTCGCGCGGCCTCATGGCCATCGGCGCCGGCGACGCGGATGCCGCCCGCCGCGCCCGCGCCGATGCGCAGCGCTATTTGCCCAATGATCCTTTGACCCGCCTGCTGGCGGCGCAATCGGCGCAATTCTCCGGCGAGCAGGAGGATGCGCTGCGCACCTTCCGCACCATGCTGGAGGATCCCAATACCCGCCTGCTGGGCCTGCGCGGCCTGCATGTGGAAGCCCGCCGCTCCGGCGACACCGACGCCGCCCGCCTGCTGGCGGAAGAGGCGGCGGCGCAGGCTCCCGCCCTCACCTGGGCGGCGGATGCGGTGATCGAGGCCCGCTGCTCCGACGGCGATTATGCCGGCGCCCGCGCGGTGCTGGAAAAGCAGATGGCCCATCGCGGCATCGACAAGCTGCAATATCGCCGCCGCCGCGCGGTGCTGCTGGCGGCCGAGGCCCTGGCCCTGGAACAGACCGACCCGCCGGTGGCCCGCGAGCGGGCGGTGGAGGCGGTGCGCCTCGCCCCCACCCTGGTGCCGGCCGCAGCCGTTGCCGGCCGCCTGCTGGGCGCCAATGGCGATCTGCGCAAGGCGGCCAAGAGCGTCGAGACCGCTTATGCCGCCACCCCGCATCCGGAACTGGCCGAGGTCTGTGCCCATCTGCGGCCCGGCGATGCGGCTCTCGACCGCCTCAAGCGCATCCGCGCTTTGGCGGCCCGCGCCCCGGACCATCCGGAAAGCGCCATCGCTTTGGCCCATGCCACCATTGATGCGCAGGAATTCGCCGAAGCCCGCGCGGTGCTGCAGAAGCTGGCCCTGGAGCCGACCCAGCGCATCTGCCTGCTGATGGCGGAACTGGAAGCCGCCGAGCACGAGGACGTGGGCAAGGCCCGCGAATGGGCCGCTCGCGCCCTGCGCGCGCCGCGCGATCCGGCCTGGATCTGCGACGGCCGGGTGTTCGATGCCTGGGGGCCGCTCTCGCCGCTCACCGGCAAGCTGGACGCCTTCGTCTGGGCGGTGCCGCCGGGGGTCTCCGCCACGCCGGTGCTGGAGCATGAGGCCGAGCGCGTGCGCACCGCCATCGCCGCCATCCGCGAGAAGGAAGAGGCCCGCCGCGAGATCGCCCGCGCCGCCGAACTGGAACGCATCGCCGCCGAGACCGCCGCCGCCGCCCTCGCGGCGCCGGTGGAGGCCAGCGAGGACACGGCGCCGGCCGCCGCCAGCGCCCATCGCCCCGATGCCCCGCCGGTGGTGGCGCTGCCGCCGCTGCCCGACGATCCCGGCCCCGGCGGCGAACCGGAGCCGGCGGAAGCCCCGGCCCCGCGCAAGCGGCCGTTCGGCCTGTGAGCGCGGGCGGGAGATGAACCACTTCCCGCCCCGCCGCATCGTCTGTCTCACCGAGGAAACGGTGGAGACGCTCTATCTGCTGGGCGAGGAGGACCGCATCGTCGGCGTGTCCGGCTATGCGGTGCGCCCGGCGCGGGTACGGCGGGAAAAGCCGCGCGTCTCCGCCTTCATCACCGCCGACGTGCCCAAGATCCTGGCGCTGGAGCCGGATCTGGTGCTGGCCTTTTCCGACCTTCAGGCGCCCATCGTCACCGATCTGGTGACGGCGGGCTGCGCGGTGCATGTGTTCAACCAGCGCGACATCGCCGGCATCCTGGCCATGATCGCCACCGTGGCGGCGCTGGTGGGCGTGCCGGAAAAGGGCGCGGCGCTCATCGCCACCCTCACCGCGCGCCTGGAGGCGGTCGCCGCCCGCGCGGCCGAGCGCAGCGTGCGGCCGAAAATCTATTTCGAGGAATGGGACTCGCCGATGATCTGCGGCATCGGCTGGGTCTCGGAACTCATTGCCCTGGCCGGCGGCATCGACGTGTTCGCCGAGCGCGCCCGCGGCAAGGCGGCGACCGCGCGCATCGTCACCCCGCAGGAGGTGATCGCCGCCGCTCCCGACATGGTGATCGCCTCCTGGTGCGGCAAACGCTTCAATGCCAAGGCCTTTGCCGCCCGGCCGGGCTTTGGCAGCCTGCCGGCAGTCATCGCTGGCGCGCTGCATGAGATCAAGTCGCCACTCATTCTCCAGCCCGGCCCCGCCGCTCTGACCGATGGACTGGACGCGCTGGAACGGCTGGTGGCGGGCTTCGCCCCGCCGCACTGAGCGTGGATGCGGCGGCACGACAGCCGCGCTGCCCCCTCCCCAGCCTTGTCCCCCATCCAAGCGGATGCTATGGCGCCAGCCATGACCGCAACGCCGCAGAAGCACATCCGCAATTTCTCCATCGTCGCCCATATCGACCATGGCAAGTCCACGCTCGCCGACCGGCTGATTCAGCTCACTGGCGGCTTGAGCGAACGGGAGATGTCCGAGCAGGTGCTCGACAATATGGACATCGAGCGCGAGCGCGGCATCACCATCAAGGCCCAGACCGTCCGCCTGTCCTATAAGGCGCTGGACGGCGAGACCTATACGCTCAACCTCATCGACACCCCCGGCCATGTGGACTTCGCCTATGAGGTGAGCCGCTCGCTCGCCGCCGTGGAAGGATCCTTGCTGGTGGTGGACGCCTCCCAGGGCGTGGAGGCGCAGACGCTGGCCAACGTCTATCAGGCCATCGACAACAATCACGAGATCGTCTCGGTCCTCAACAAGATCGATTTGCCCGCCGCCGAGCCGGACAAGGTGAAGGCGCAGATCGAGGACGTGATCGGCATCGACGCCTCCAATGCCATCGGCATTTCGGCCAAGACCGGGCTGAACATCGATCAGGTGCTGGAAGCCATCGTCACCCGCCTGCCTGCCCCCATGGGCGACCGCAACGCGCCGCTCAAGGCGCTGCTGGTGGATAGCTGGTACGACACCTATCTCGGCGTGGTGGTGCTGGTGCGCATCATCGACGGCGTGATGAAGAAGGGCATGCGCATCAAGATGATGCGCACCGAGGCCGCCTATGACGTGGATCGCGTCGGCGTGTTCACGCCCAAGCTGGTGGTGATGGATCACCTCGGCCCGGGCGAGATCGGCTTCCTCACCGGCTCCATCAAGGAAGTGGCGGACACCCGCGTCGGTGACACCATCACCGAAGAGAAAAAGCCCTGCGCCGAGGCGCTGCCGGGCTTCAAGCCGGCGCAGCCGGTGGTGTTCTGCGGCCTGTTCCCGGTGGATGCGGCCGACTTCGAGGATCTGCGCGCCGCCATGGGCAAGCTGCGCCTCAACGACGCCAGCTTCTCGTTCGAGATGGAAACCTCGGCGGCGCTGGGCTTCGGCTTCCGCTGCGGGTTCCTGGGCCTCCTGCATCTGGAGATCATCCAGGAGCGGCTGGAGCGCGAGTTCAATCTCGACCTGATCGCCACCGCGCCCTCGGTCATCTACCAGTTGGAGATGAACGACGGCACCACCATCGACATGCACAATCCGGCCGACATGCCGGACGTGGTGAAGATCAAGGAGATCCGCGAGCCCTGGATCCGAGCCACCATCATGACGCCGGACGAGTATCTGGGCTCCGTGCTCAAGCTCTGCCAGGACCGCCGCGGCAACCAGATCGAGCTGACCTATGTGGGCTCGCGCGCCATGGTCACCTATGACCTGCCGCTGAACGAAGTGGTGTTCGATTTCTACGACCGGCTGAAGTCCATCTCCAAGGGCTATGCCTCGTTTGACTACAACATCACCGACTATCGCGAGGGCGACCTCGTGAAGATGTCGCTCTTGGTGAATGCGGAGCCGGTGGACGCCCTCTCCATGCTGGTGCATCGCACCCGCGCCGAGCATCGCGGCCGGGCCATGTGCGAGAAGCTGAAGGATCTGATCCCGCAGCATCTGTTCAACATTCCGATCCAGGCCGCCATCGGCGCCAAGATCATCGCCCGCGAGACCATCAAGGCCCTGCGCAAGGACGTGACCGCCAAGTGCTACGGCGGCGACATTTCCCGCAAGCGCAAGCTTCTGGACAAGCAGAAGGAAGGCAAGAAGAAGATGCGCCAGTTCGGCAAGGTGGAGATTCCCCAGGAAGCCTTCATCGCCGCCCTGAAGATGGACGACTGAGCGCTTTTTCATCCTGCAACGCAAAACGGGGCGGCCCGAGAGCCGCCCCGTTTCGTTTCAAGCCTTCGGCCGCCGTCCTCGACGGGTCGAGCCTTACTCCGAGCGCCGTGCGCCCCTCAGCCGGCTTCTTCTTCGAACAGCCAGAGCGTGCCGGCCGGCTGGTGCGGGCCGGAGGTGTCCTGGAGGCCGAGGAAGGCCGGGATGCGGCGCTTCTGCGCCTCGGTGAGCGAGGCCACGAACGGCCGGGCCGCCGCCACGAAGCGCTTCAGCTCCTGGCCGCGCGTCTCTTCCGCCGTGCCGATGGCATCGAGGACGCCGAGGAAATCGCTCGGCGGCGGCGTGGTCTCCATCTTCTGGCGGCGGGCGATGGCATTCTTGCTGATGTCGCGGATCGCGGCCTCCAGCGGCGGCCAGAGCTTCTCCTGCTCGGGCGTCAGCTCGATCACCGTCTTGAGCGCGGCGAGGCGGGCGTTCAGCACCGCGCGGGCATCGGCGTCGGAATAGCTGCCGGAGACGATGATGGCGGGGCCGGACGGAGCCGGGGCTGCGGCCGCAGGCGCCGGGGGAGCCGGCGGCGCGGGCGGGGCCGGCTGGGCCGGCTGGGCCATGGCGCCGCCGCCGGCGACGAGGGCGGTGCCGAGAAGTGTCGCGGCAAGCAGATGGGAGATGTGACGAGCCATTGGCATGTCCTTGAAGAAAGAGCGGGATCCGCGCGGCGCCTGCACGCAGGCATCCTGATCGCGCGAACGCTCCGGAGGAAAGAGACCGGCGCGCCGAAGGGCGGGGTGCCGGTTGTGATGCTGAGAGGGGGGCGCGGCCGCCGGCGGGTTGCCGGCCCGAACGCCGAAGCGGATCAGGCCGGGCCCTGGGCTTTCGGCGGGCGCTTCAGATGGCAGGCTTCAGGCCAGGCGCCTGACGCCGCGCCTACTGCCAGCCGCCGCCGGGCAGCGGGCCGTGGTAGGGCGTATCGCGGCAATGGCCCCAGGGGCCGCGCCAGTAGCCAGGAGGGCAGCCGTTGCCGACCACCACCGGCCCCGGTCCGGCCGCATAGCCGCCGCCGGGCAGCGGGCCGACATAAGGGGTGGAGCGGCAGCCGCCCCACGGTCCGCGCCAGCGGCCCCAGCCGCAGCCTTCCGCCACCGGAATGACCGGAGCGGTGACAGCGATGTCCGACTGCACCGGAAAGGCAAAGGCGGGTGTGGCCGCCGGGGCAGCCAGCGTAAGCGCGGCAATAGTTGCGAGAATGATCTTGTTCATGACGACAGCTCGCCGTTAGCAATGCCTGGCGAAGGGCAGGCACAGGCGGACAATACGCCCAGCCGCCGAAGCGTCAATGAACATCAGCCATGATGAACACGAATTAATGCGAACAGATACAATGTATTTCCAAATACTTGTTTGAGACAACAGCATCCCCCTTCCCGCTCGCAGCGCCTGCCTTCAGCAACTGACCGCGATGAACAGCCCGCGGGGATGTTCATCGCGCCGTCGCCCGTGCATGGTACCGCCGATCGCTCATGGATGCGCCAACGCCGGCCCGCCGGCGGTGGCCGGCTGCCCCTGATGATGACGCGCACGGTGCCGGGGCGGCCACCGGCGTGGTGTTCCTCCCGCCGCCCGGTTGAGACTGCCATGTCCCGCGGCTTCCTCCTGCGTGCCCAGCATGCTGAAACCCACCTTGTCTCGCGCATCGGCTGGCTGCGGGCCGCCGTGCTGGGCGCCAATGACGGCATCGTCTCCACCGCCAGCCTCATCGTCGGCGTCGCCGCCGCGTCCGCCGGATCCAGCGAGGTGATGCTGGCGGGCGTCGCCGGGCTGGTGGCGGGCGCCATGTCCATGGCGGCGGGCGAATTCGTCTCGGTGTCCTCCCAGGCCGACACCGAGCAGGCGGAACTCGCCCGCGAGCGGCGGGAACTGGCGGCCGATGGCGAAGGCGAGACGCTCGAACTGGCTGCGATCTATGAGGAGCGCGGGCTGGAGCCGGAACTGGCACGGCAGGTGGCGGTGCAATTGATGGCGCGCGACGCCATCGGCGCCCATGCCCGCGACGAATTGGGCATCTCGGAAACCACTGCCGCCCGGCCGGTGCAGGCGGCGATCGCCTCCGCCGGCTCGTTCGCAGCCGGCGCCATCCTGCCTCTGCTGATCGCCCTCGCGGCCCCGGCTTCGGGACGGGTGATGCTGGTTTCCGGCGGCTCGCTGGTGCTGCTGGCCGGGCTCGGGGCGCTCGCCGCCAAGGCCGGCGGGGCGCCGGTGGCGAAGGCGACCGTGCGCGTTACCTTCTGGGGCGCGCTGGCCATGGCCGCCACCGCCGGCATCGGCGTCCTCTTCGGGGTGGCCGCCTGACGCGGCACCGGCGCTATTCCGCCGGCCGCGCCACACCCATGCGCGGCGCCTTTGCCGCCTTGAGCGCGCGGCTGCGGCGACCGGCCCGCTTCATCCACCAGATGGCCACCCCGGTGACCGACAGCCCCGCCACCACCACCCCCAGCACCGCGATCAGGATCCGCCCCGGCAGGCCGAGGATGCGGCCGCTGTGGATCGGAAACTGGGCCTGGAGGAAGATGTCGCCGGCGGTGCCGGTGCCTGGGATGGCCTCGCCCTTCGGCGCCCCGGTCTCGCCGTCGAAATAGAGCCAGCGCGCGCCCATCGGCGCGTGATGATCGCCAAAGGCGACGCCGAACACGTTATAATGCAACGCATAGAAGATCTCGCCCGGCAATTCCTCCCAGCCCCGCGCCCGCGCCGCCTCCACTGCCCGCGCCTGAATCAGGTCATAGGACAGCGTGCGCGCCCGCGGCTTGTCCAGCATGGCACCGGAGAACGGGCCGGGGGTAAGCGTCGAGACCAGCTTGACCACCGGCTCCACCACCTCCTGCCGCAGGTTCATGGTCACCGAGGAGATGGCGACCACGATCAGCAGCAGGAACAGCCACAGGCCGGCGGCCCGGTGCCAGTCCAGATTGAGCCGGAAGGTCGAGCCGCCCTTGATACCGAACGCCGGCCGCCATTTGGTGAAGAACGGCCGGCCGCGCGGCAGCGTCAGCGCGAAACCCACGAACCCGTCGATCAGCCAGGCCAGCGCCACCACCCCCATCAGCAGCACGCCATAGACGCCGGGCAGGCTGAGGTTGTGGTGGAATTCATAGAGGAACGGAATGAGGTTGAGCCGCGAGAAGCAGCATTCGCCCCATTTGCGCTCAGCGCGGATCTCGCCGGTGGCCGGCTCCAGATAGAACCAGTCGGTGGCCAGGTCCGGCTGCACGCCGGTGACCGGATCGGGCCGGCCGGTGGCGATGGCCAGGGCGGTGTCGCCCGGGGCTTCGGGAAACCGGATGTACCAGACCGCGCGACGCGGATCGGCCGCCTCCAGCCGTGCCGCCATCTGATCGGGCGACAAGGTGGCGCCCGGCACCGTCGCCCGATAGGCGGCGGGGTTCAGCAGCTGGTCGAGCTCCTCATGAAAGGCCAGCACGCTGCCGGTGAGCCCGGCCACCACCAGGAAGGCGGCGGTGGCCAGGCCCAGAATACGATGGGCCCACACCAGCGCCGGGCGCAGCGAGATGCGGCGCCCGGTGGAAGACGGAGATGCGGCAGGACGTGTGCCCACGGGCGTGCTCACCAGCGATACTTGGCAGAGGCGACCACGGTACGGCCCTGCGACCAGTACCAATAGCCCTCGTTCTCCAGCGCCACCTGCTCATTGAACAGGTTCTTGGCGTTGATCTGGAACTTCCAGTTGGCCTTCTCATAGAACAGCGCCGCGTCCACCATGGTCTGCGACGGATTCATATAGGTGTTGGCATTGTCGGCGTAGAACTCGCCCACATAGCGCACGCCCGCGCCCACGCCGAAGCCCTTCCACGGCCCGTCGAGGAAGCTGTACTTGGCCCAGATCGACGCGGTGTTGGCGGGCATGTTGACCGGCGTATTGCCGATGGTGGCGGTGTCGAGGCTGCTTTGAATCACGCCATCCGAATAGGTGTAAGCGGCGGTAAGATCAAATCCGCGCATCACTTCCCACATCGCCTCGGCCTCGAAGCCGCGCACCTGGATGTCGCCCACCGGGCTGTAGATGAAGGACACCGGATCCGGCACCGCATAATTGGTCTGGGTGATCTGATAGGCGGACAGGGTGAAGAAGCTGCGCCCACCCTTGGGCTGGAACTTGATGCCGGCCTCATATTGCTCGCCCTTGGAGGGCTGGAGCATGTTGCCGGAGGCATCCACATTGGTGGTGGGCAGGAACGAGGTGGCATAGCTCACATAAGGCGAGATGCCATTGGCGAATTCGTAGAGCAGGCCGGTCTGCCAGGTGAAGGCATTGTCGTCGCGGCTGACGCTCTGCCCACCGCTGGAGAGATTGTTCTGATCCTGGGTGACGAAGTCCTGGCGGCCGCCGATATTGAAGTGCCAGCCGTCGCCGAACGTCATCTGGTCCTGGGCATAGAGCCCGACCTGGTTGAGGGTCACGCCGGTGCGGCTGGTGATCTGCGGCACCAGGGAGGAATTGGGCGCACCCGGATTGAGCAGGTTCACCGGCGCCGTATCGGAGCCGGAACCGTAGGCCCAGCCATAATTGCTGTCGGCCCATAGATAATCGACGCCGAACAGCAGCTTGTGGCTCACGGCGCCAGTGGCGAACTTGGCTTGCAGTTGGTTGTCCGCCTGGAAGGTGTCCAACGTCTCCTGATAATTGGCAGGATAGACCTCGATCAGCGTGCCGTTGGTCACCCCCGTGGGTGTGAGCCAGCGGCCGACGGTGTCGATATGGCCGTAGCGCACATTCTGGCGCGCGGTCCACATGTCGTTGAAGTCGTGCTCCAGCCGGTAGCCCACCTGCTCCTGGGTCTGGGTCAGGCTGTTGTAGGTGGTGCCGATCGGCACCTTGGTGAGCACGCCGCCGGGCTGCCAGTAATACTGGCTGGCCGGCAGGGTGGCATCGAGAATATTGGCCAGGATGGTCAGGCGGGTGGCGTCGTTCTGGAACGTCAGCGAGGGCGCCAGATACAGTTCGTTATTCTTAGTGTAATTGATCGGCGCATCGGAATCACGCGCCACGCCGGTGATGCGATAGAGCACGCTGCCGTCCTTGGTGGCCGGGCCGCCGATATCAAAGGCGGCTTGGTACCATTGCGGCGATCCGCCCTGGATCTCCACTTCCCCGAACGCCTTGTCCGTGGGCATCTTGGAAATGCGGTTGATCAGCCCGCCCGGCACGGTCTGGCCGTAGAGCACGCTGGCCGGGCCCTTGATGACATCGATGCGCTCCAGCCCGTACGGCTCGGTGCGGTAATAGGACCAGTTGCCGGTGACCTGGGACAGGCCGTCGCGGAAGTCGCCGCGCGAGGTCACGGAGAAACCGCGCAGATAGATGGGATCGAAGCGCGGATCATAGCCATAGGTGCCGGTCACCACGCCCGCGGTATAGGACACCGCATCCACCACGCTCTGGGCGCCGCGATCATCCATCTCCTGGCGGGTGACCACGGAGATGGCGCGGGAGGTTTCGATCAGCGGGGTGTCGGTCTTGGTGCCGGCGGCGCTGTTGGTGGCCACATAGCCGTCGGCCGGACCCCAGGCGGTCTGCTCGCCGCTGGTCTGCACCTGCACCGTGGGCAGGTTCACTACCGTCTGCTGCGCAGCGGCCGCGCCGCACAGCCATCCCGAGGCCAAGGCGGTCGCTCCCAGCATAATGGAGTTGCGACCAATGCGCGAAGACGACCGACTTTGCACCCGGAAAACATCCATGTCACACTCTAACATCAATCAATATCTCACCACGATGCGGACCCTAAAAACGATTCCGTCGGCGTTCAATCAAAGACTTATGTGAAACAGTTTTTTATAGTTGTTCTATTTTATGGAACTTTAGATTGAAATCATTCTAATATGTAAGTCATTTCTTGCTGAATGTTGCTGTACTCTACAGTACTACCTTTGCGGCATCCGCCCTACCGCCGCATGCCGGAGCCGGTGGAGGAGCCGCCGGTGGGAATGCCATGGACGCGTCGTTCGCGTCCCGATGCCAGGCATAAAAAAACCACGCCCCGTTGCCGGGGCGTGGTTGCATTGTCGCCGATGCCCGCGCCAGCGCGGGCCGCGTCAGCGGCGGGTCAGCGCACGATGACGTTCTTGAACTGCCAGGGGTCTTCGGCGTCCACATCCTCGGGGAAGAATTCGCTGCGGTTCGCCAGCGGGGTCCAGTCCGTATAGGTGCCGATCACCGGCCCCAGATAGGGGGTCTGGATCTCCAGGCAGCGGCGGAAGTCCATCTCGTCGGCTTCCACGATGCCGGCGGTGGGGTTTTCCAGCGCCCACACCATGCCCGACAGCACCGCCGAGGTGACCTGCAGGCCGGTGGCGTTCTGATAGGGCGCCAGTTGCCGGGTATCCTCGATGGAGAGCTGCGAGCCGAACCAATAAGCGTTCTTGGCGTGGCCGTAGATCAGCACGCCCAGTTCGTCGATGCCGTCGACGATCTCGTGCTCGTCGAGGATCTTCCAGTCGCTCTGCATCTTGCCGCCGGCGCCGAACATCTCGTGCAGCGACAGCACCGCATCGCCCGCCGGGTGATAGGCATAATGGCAGGTCGGCCGGTAGACCACCTGATCGCCATCACGGACGGTGAGGTAGTCGGAGATCGAGATCGCCTCGTTATGGGTGACCAGGAAGCCGAACTGCGGACCGGGGGTGGGGGTCCAGGAACGCACGCGGGTGTCCGCGCCCGGACGCATCAGGAAGATGCCAGCGCCGCAGCCCGTGGTGTGGGTGCGGGCATCGGGAGGCAGCTGCTTCTCATGGGTGCCCCAGCCCAGTTCCGCCGGCTGCAAGCCCTCGGAGACGAAGCCTTCCACCGACCAGGTGTTGACGAACACGTCGCGCGGCTTGGGGTTGCGGGCGCGCTGGGTGTCCCGCTCGGCGATGTGGATGCCCTTGACGCCGAGAGCGCGGGCGAACTGCGCCCATTCCTCGCGGGTGGTGGGCTCGGGCCGATCGAGGCCGGTGTCATGGGCGATGTTGAGCAGCGCCTGCTTCACGAACCAGGACACCATGCCCGGATTGGCGCCGCAGGTGGACACCGCGGTGGGGCCGCCAGGGTTGCGCTTGCGCGCCGCCAGCAGGCTCTCGCGCAATGCATAATTGGTGCGGGCCTCGGCGCCCAGGGTGGGATCGAAATAGAACCCCTTCCAGGGCTCGATCACCGTGTCGATATAGAGCGCGCCAATTTCGCGGCACAGTTCCATCACCGCCACCGAGGACACGTCCACCGACAGGTTGACGCAGAAGCCGCGGCCTGGCCCGTTGGTGAGCAACGGGGTGAGCAGCTCGCGGTAGTTTTCCGCGGTGACCTCGGACTGGATGAAGCGGATGCCACGGGCATCCAGCAGCTTGCGGTCATCGGCCACCGGGTCGATGACGACCATGCGCTCCAGATCGAAGTCGAAATGGCGTTCGATGAGCGGCAGCGTGCCGCGACCGATCGAGCCGAAGCCGATCATCACAATGGGGCCATCGATGGTCGCGTGAACCGGCCATTGGCTCATGATTTGGAACACTCCTGTAGTGGATCGCCGCGTTCGCGGGGCGCCGCACCATGGGCAGGCGCGCCCCCCACGTCAACATAGATGGCGGGCGAAAAGCGAGGCCGGGCAAGGAATCTGCGACATCAAACGGTCATAGAGCGCCACACGCACGGGTCATCGCCTGTGGCGTGGCTCGCGGCAAAGCGGTAGCCGGGACCATAACGCCACCGGCATGCGGACCGCGCATGACGCGGCCTTCGCGGCCGGCACATGCCACTGCCACGTCAGGGCATCGGCGGGCGATCAGTCGCTGGCGAGGATGTGGTTGCGCACGATGGGATAGACCTGCCCCGCCCATTTGCGGCCGCTGAACACGCCGTAATGGCCGACGCCCGCCTGCATGTGATGGCGCTTGCGGTGGGGCCGCAGACCGCCGCAGATATCGTGCGCCGCCACCGTCTGGCCGAGGGCGCAGATGTCGTCGCGCTCGCCTTCCACGGTGAGCAAAGCGGTGCGGCGGATGGCATTGAAGTCCAGCTTGTTGCCGCGGAACGTCAACTCGCCCTTGGGCAGGCGATATTCCTGGAACACGTACTGGACGGTCTCCAGATAGAATTCCGCCGCCAGGTCGAGGACCGCGAAATACTCGTCATAGAAATTCTTGGTGGTGGTGGCCTTCTCTTCGTCGCCGTCGGCCAGCGCCTCATAGAGGTCCATGTGCGCCTTGAGATGGCGGTTCACATTCATGCTGACGAAAGCGGAGAGCTGGATGAAGCCGGGATAGACCTTCCGGCCCGAGCCCTTGAAGCCCATGGGCACGGTGGAGATCAGGTTCTGCTCGAACCAGGACATGGGCTTGGAGGTGGCCAGCTCATTGACCTTGGTGGGGTTCACCCGGCAATCGATCGGCCCGGCCATCAGGGTCATGGAGCGCGGCTGGGCCGGATTGCCCTGCTGGGCCATGACCGCGGCGGCCACCAAAGCCTGGACGCAGGGCTGGCACACGGCGACCAGATGGCCGCCCGGCCCCATGAATTCCAGGAACTTGATGACGTGCTCCACATAGCCGTCGAAATCGAACGCGCCGTGCTCCAGGCTCACGTCGCGGGCATTGTGCCAGTCAGTGATGAAGACGTCGTGATCCGGCAGCAGCGTGCGCACAGTGCCCACCAGCAGCGTGGCGAAATGGCCGGAGAGCGGCGCCACCACCAGCACGCGGGGCTGCGGCACGTCCACGTCCTTCTTGAAGTGCAGCAGGGTGCCGAACGGCAGCACGCAGGCCGCCTCCTCGGTGATCTGCACCTCGCGATTGCCCACTTCCGTGGTCTTGAGATCGAAATCCGGGCGCCCGTGGGTCAGCCCCACGCGCTCCACCATCTCGTAGGCGGCGGCAAGGCGCCGGGTCGCGGCATTCTGGAACGGAGCGGCGAAGGGGCCGGTCAGGAAACGCCGCGCCAGATGGGCGCTGAGCTTCAACGGCGCCATCATGTCCGATTGGGCCTGGTACGCACGATACATGGTCATGCCTTTCGACCAGGAGTGTAGTCGGCTATTTCACCGCGGCACCATCGCTTATTCATGCGACCTCGCCTCCATTCGCCGAACCGGCAATTCACGCACCTGCACAAAAGTTTTTAATGCAGCGCACGCGGCCCGGTTTTAGAGCTTTTCCCCAGGCGCGTTCGGTTGTACCTCTTATATGGGATTTTGGCGAGAGGCATGGTGCGATGCAGCATGCTTCGTTTTTCTCCGGCGCAAGCCAACGGGGGGAAGCGCACTGCCATCGGGGAGCGCACATGTCGGGAGCGCACATGTCGAAGGCCACGCTGACCATTTCGAGCAAGAATTATTCCTCCTGGTCGCTGCGCGGCTGGCTGCTCTGCAAGATGGCGGGGCTGAATTTCGAGGAAGAGCGGGTGCCGGTGGACGACCCCAGCGCCCGGGCCGAACTCCTGCTGCTCTCGCCGTCCTTTCTCGTGCCCCGGCTGGTGCATGAGGGCGTGACCGTATGGGATACGCTGGCCATCGCCTCCTATCTCAACGAGGTGTTCCCCGAGGCAGGCCTGCTGCCCGCCGATCGGGCGGCGCGCGCACACTGCCTGTCCATCTCCGGCGAGATGCACTCGGGCTTTGCCAACATGCGCTCGGCGCTGCCCATGAACATCAAGGCCCGCTATCCCGGCTTCAAGGTGTGGGCGGGCGCCCAGGCGGATATCGAGCGCATCGTCGCCATCTGGCGCGGCTGCTTCACCGCCCATGGCGGCCCGTTCCTCATGGGCCCCACTCCCACTTTGGCGGACGCCATGTACGCCCCGGTGTGCTCGCGCTTCACCACCTATGACGTCGCGCTCGATCCCATGTGCCGGGCCTATCGCGACCGGGTGATGGCGCTGCCGCTGATCCAGGAATGGATCGCCGACGCCCAAAGCGAGCCGGAAGAGCTGGAAGAACTCGACGCCGAATTCTGATTCGGCTGATTTGATCCGGCCTATTTGACCTCGACGGACGCGCCGTTGCCCAGCGCGTCCAGAGCATGGCGGGCAAATTCCGGCAGTTGGTCGCGGGCGCGCACCGCCAGCAGCAGCTTGCGCCGCGCCCAGGGGTCCGGCAGTTGGACCGTCTCCACCCGCATGCGCGCCGCCACCCGCAGCGCATCCGCCGTCGGCAGCACCGAGACCCCGACCCCGGCCTGGATCATCTCGCCCACCGCCTCAATGCGGTTGACCCGCACCCGGTAGTTCAGCGGCAAGCCCAGATCCAGCGCGTGGGCCTCGATCAGGTGCTGGATGGCGTTGCCCGCCGTCAGTCCCACATAAGGCAGCGCCACCACGTCGGCGAAGCACAGGCCGGCAGCGGCGGCCAGAGGATGGCCCGGCGGCAGCACCGCCATCAGCACGTCCTCGCCATAGGGCCGGGTCTCCAGGCCGCTGACATCGCCCACATCCGAGAGCAGGCCGATATGGATCAGCCCGGCCCGCAGCGCCGGGGCGATCTCCCGGCTCGGCCGCTCCTCCAAATCCACATCCACCTCGGGATGGCGCGCCAGAAACCGCGCCAGGTCTTGCGGCAGACGGGCGGAAAGCGCGGCGGTATTGCTCCAGAGCCGCACATGCCCCTTGAGCCCGCGGCCATAGCGGGAGAGTTCGCCGCGCATGCGCTCCGCCTGCTCCAGGATGATGCGGGCATGATGGGCCAGCGCCTCGCCTGCCGGGGTGGCCACCGCCCCGGTCCGGCGGCGCACCAGCAGCGGCGCCCCGGCCAGCGCCTCCATGCCGCGCACCCGCGCGCTGACGGACGCCAGCGCCAGATGGACCCGCGCCGCCCCGGCGGTAAGGCTGCCGGTCTCCAGGATGGCGAGAAACAGCTTCAGGTCGACCAGATCGAACCGCACGGCTTCATCCTTCGTCTTTTCCGAAGGATGAAGCCGGATAATACGCATTGCCGCAAGGGGGAAGAAGCCTCAGCTTGCGCCGATGAGCCTCGTCACCCTCACCCTCATCGCCCTGATCCTGGTGCTCGCCGGCCTGGTCAAGGGCGTCACCGCTATGGGCCTGCCGACCTTGGGCATGGGCCTGCTCAGCCTGATGATGCCGCCGGCGGAAGCCGCCGCCATCCTGCTGGCCCCCACCCTGCTCACCAATGTGGTGCAGTTCGCCAGCGGGCCGCGGCGGCTGGCGGTGTTGCGCCGGTTCTGGCTGTTGGGGCTCGCCACCTTCCTCGGCACGCTCGCGGGCGGGGCATGGATCGGTGGGCTGGAGTCCCACCTTGCCCCGGCGGTGCTGGGCGGGACGCTGCTGGTCTATGGGGTGATGGGTCTGGCCCGGCTTCACTTCCGCACGCCGGCCCGGTTCCAGCCCTGGCTCTCGCCGATCATCGGCCTGGCCTCCGGCCTACTGACCGGCACCACCGGCGTGACCGTGATGCCCGCCGCGCCTTATCTGCAATCGCTGGACCTGGACCGGGAGGATCTGGTGCAGGCCATGGGCCTGGCGTTCTCCATGGGCTCGTTCGGCCTGATCGTGGCCCTGTCGGTCAAGGGCGCGCCGCTGGCCTCCGGGCCGGCGCTGCTGGCGACGGGGGCGGCGCTGATCCCCGCCTTCGCCGGCATGGAGATCGGCCGGCGGGTGCGGGTCGCCATTTCCCAGCAGGCCTTCCGCACCTGCTTTTTCGTCGGCTTGGGCGTGCTCGGCGCCAATACGCTGGTTCGCGCTATTCCATGGTAGCGGCAAGCCCTGGTAGCGGCCCGACCGGGGT
>CALRNP020000067.1:0-23319 GCA_943369575.1 Azorhizobium sp. AG788
TGCTTGCCCTGCTCCACATTGGTGCCTTCCAGGCGCACCACCAAAGGCACCTTCAGCCCCACCGCGGTCACCGCCGCGATCACGCCACGGGCGATCACGTCGCACTTCATGATGCCGCCGAAGATGTTCACCAGGATGCCCTTCACCGACGGGTCCGAAGTGATGATCTTGAACGCCGCCGTCACCTTCTCCTCGGTGGCGCCGCCGCCGACGTCCAGGAAGTTGGCCGGCTCTTCGCCATAGAGCTTGATGATGTCCAAGGTCGCCATGGCCAGGCCCGCGCCGTTGACCATGCAGCCGATGGTGCCATCGAGGGCGATGTAGGCGAGGTCGTACTTGGAGGCCTCGATTTCCTTGGCGTCTTCCTCGGTCTCGTCGCGCAGCGGCATGAGGTCGGGGTGACGGAACATGGCGTTGCTGTCGAAGGTGACCTTCGCGTCCAGCACCTTGATCTTGGCGTCCTTGGTGACGATGAGCGGATTGATCTCCAGCATCGCCATGTCGGTGTCGGTGAAGGCGGTGTAGAGCACTTCCGTCACCTTGCCGGCCTGCTTGGCCAGATCGCCGGTCAGGCCGAGGGCGTCAGCCACCTTGCGACCATGGAACGGCTCGATGCCGGTGGCCGGGTCCACGGAGAAGGAAACAATCTTCTCGGGGGTGTTGTGAGCCACTTCCTCGATGTCCATGCCGCCTTCGGTGGAGACGACGAAGGAGACGCGCGAGGTGGAGCGATCCACCAGCAGCGAGAGATAGAACTCCGCCTCAATGTCGGAGCCTTCCTCGATATAGAGGCGGTTGACCTGCTTGCCGGCGGGGCCGGTCTGCGCGGTCACCAGGGTGTTGCCCAGCATCTCGCGCACGAAGGTCTTCACTTCGTCGACAGAACGGGCGAGGCGCACGCCGCCCTTCTCGCCGGCGGCGGCTTCCTTGAACTTGCCCTTGCCGCGGCCGCCGGCATGGATCTGCGACTTGACCACCCACAGCGGTCCGCCCAGTTCGGTCGCGGCCTTTTCCGCCTCGTCCACCGCCAAAACCGCGACGCCGCGCGACACCGGCGCTCCGTACGTCTTCAGCAGCGCTTTCGCCTGGTACTCGTGGATGTTCATGAGGCTCCGTCCCTAAGGGTTGCGAACTGCGCCCCTCCCGTCAGGGAGCGGAACACTTCGGGTGGAAACGCACCGGCCGGCTGGCCGGTCGGCATGAAAACGGCGGCCCGCAGGGGGCCGCCGGGGGATAACGCGGTCACCGGGCAAGGTCCGGTGCGAGGGCGAGGCAGGCATCCACCAGTCCTTGGACCGCGGACACCGACCGATCGAATTGGGCTCGTTCGGAGCGATCGAGATCGATTTCCACGATCCGCTCCACGCCGCGGGCGCCGATCACCGCCGGTACGCCCACGTAGATATCCTTGAGGCCATACTCTCCGGACAGAGCGGCGGCCACCGGCAGCACGCGCTTCTTGTCCTTGAGATAGCTCTCCGCCATGGCGATGGCCGCCGCCGCCGGCGCATAGAACGCCGAGCCGGTCTTCAGCAGTTCGACGATCTCGGCGCCGCCGTCACGGGTGCGCTGGATGATGGCGTCGATGCGCTCCTGGCTGGTCCAGCCGATCTTGATCAGATCCGGCACCGGAATGCCCGCCACCGTGCAATAGCGGATCAGCGGCACCATGGTATCGCCATGGCCGCCGAGCACGAAGGCGGTCACGTCCTCCACCGAAACGTTGAACTCGTCCGCCAGGAAGAAGCGCAGGCGGGCGCTGTCGAGCACGCCGGCCATGCCCACCACTTTGGGACGCGGCAGGCCGGAGGCCCGTTGCAGTGCCCACACCATGGCATCCAAGGGGTTGGTGATGCAGATGACGAAGGCGTCGGGCGCGTATTTGGCAATGCCGGCGCCGGCCTGTTCCATCACCTTGAGATTGACCGAGAGCAGATCGTCGCGGCTCATGCCCGGCTTGCGGGCGATGCCGGCGGTGACGATGACCACGTCGGCGCCGGCGATATGCTCATAGGCATTGGTGCCCAGCAGGCGGGAATCGAAGCCGGCCACCGGGGCCAGTTCCGCCAGATCCAGGGCCTTGCCCTGAGGAATACCCTCGGCCACGTCGAACAGCACGACGTCGCCGAGATCCTTCAGCCCCGCCAAAAGCGCGAGCGTACCGCCGATCTGGCCGGCGCCGATCAGGGCAATCTTGCTGCGCGCCATGAGGGACGAAATCCTCGGATGCAAAAGACAGCGGCCTAAGGCCGAGCCGGGCTTGACTACTCCCATCCGCAGAGGGGTTCAAGACATCAGCGCATACGGCTTTCGCAGCGGTAGGGTTAACCGGGGATGACGCACGGCGGGGACACGCCCCCGCTCAGGTTTCCACAAGGCCAGTGGCATCGCCGCTGGCGGCGGAATCCCCGCGCCCGTGCGGCGTAGACAAATACTCGGACGAGCGCATCTCGTGCAGCCGCGAGACTGTGCGGGCGAACTCGAAGGCTTCCGTGCCATCGGCCCCGGTATAGAGCCCTTCCGCATCGGTGGCTGCGGAGGCGATCAGCTTGACGTTATTGTCATAGAGCGTGTCGATCAGCGTGATGAAGCGCTTGGCTTCATTGCGCCGCTCCGGATTGAGGGCGGGAATGTCGTCCAGCACCAAGGTGTGGAAAGTACGGGCCAGCCTCAGATAGTCCGAGGCCCCCAAGGGGCGCTCGCACAGATCGGCGAAGCTGAAGCGGGCCGCGCCTTGCCCGGCCCGCGGCACCGGAATCACCCGCCCCTTCACATGCATGTCCGCCGGCTTGCCGCCGTCCGGCCCTGCCAGGCGCAGCCATGCGGCATCGACGGCGGCATGGGCCGCATCGTCCAGCGGGCTGTACCAGGTGGGCAGGCCGTCCAGTTTTTCCATGCGATAGTCGGTGTTGGCATCCAGCGCCAGAACCCGGGTCTTCGCCTCGATCATGGCGATAAACGGCAGGAACAGCGCCCGGTTGAGACCGCCGGCATAGAGATCCTGCGGCGCCACGTTGGAGGTGGCCACCAGCACCACGCCGTCGTCGAACAGGCGCTGGAACAGCCGCCCCAGGATCATGGCATCGGCGATGTCGGTGACGTGGAACTCGTCGAAGCACAGCACGCTGGCTTCCGCCGCCAGCGCTGCCGCCACTGGCAGCAGGGGGTCGGCGATCTTGCGCTCACCGCGCTTCTGGGCCTCGCGCTCCGCATAGATGCGTTCATGCACGTCGGCCATGAATTCGTGGAAATGCGCCCGCCGCTTCGATTTTCCGGGCAGCGCCTCGAAGAACAGGTCCATGAGCATGGTCTTGCCGCGACCGACCCGGCCATAGATGTAGAGCCCGCGCGGCACCGTGGGGGCGCGGCGGTGAAACAGCCAGCCGAGCGGCGAGGATTTCTTGGCGAGAGCGCGGTCGCGCAGCTCCTGTTCCAGCTGGGCCAGTGCCGCAACGACGGTTTCCTGCGCCGCATCGGGCTGGATCTCGCCCGCCGCCAGCATCGCCTTGTAGCGGCTGGACACCCTCTCGTTCCCCATCTGGCCTCCGACGGTGCAGCACCGGGCATCATCCGCGCCCGCGCCCTCCGCTTAGACGCCCGCACGCCCCCTCGCAAGCGGGCGGCGCGCCGGCCTCTGGCACTGGCGGAGGAAACCAAATCAGCCGGACGACGTTGGTTGGATGTGTGTGTCCGGCGGCAACGGACGAGGCCAGCGCCTCCCGACCCCGGACAATCCTGGCTCGTCACTGAGCGCAACCGACCCTGCCGTCAGCGGCTCCGAACGCCGCTAGCCGGTCGCTTGAGTGGGTCACTCGCGAAGGAGGACACCATGAAAACCAGCATTCTGCGCACCGCCGCCTTTACCCTGGCCCTCACCACCGGCGCCGTCGGCCTCTCCGCCGCCGCTTCCGCCGATGACAGCATCAACCGGATCAACGACAGCATGGTGCAGCAGCGCCAGATGGACTACCTCAGCCGCCATGGCGGCTACGTGCTGATCCAGGATCAGAACGCCCTCGCGGTCGGCGGCCGCAACGCCACCATGATCGAGCCGGTCCCTCGGGTCTATGCTCCGATGAACCCGTCTTATGTGGTGGAAGTACCCGCGACCTCCAGTTCCACCACCTACGTGGTCCCGGGCTACGGCTACGCGCCGTATTGATCACCCAGGTCTAAGCGCGGCTCTTCAGTCCTGCGGCCGGACGCCGGAAAGGCGTCCGACCGTAGGCGTACCCGCCCCGGTGCGGCCATAAGGTCAGCCCCCCGCAAGATCGCCTTGCAATGGTGGTGGCTGAATGCGTCGCTTGCGATGCACCGGCGGCACAGGGAGTGGATCGATGACAGCCAACGCACGGCGGTTCCTCGCCCTTGCGCTCCCTCTGGTATGGGGGATTGCTGCCGCTTCAGGCGCCTGGGCGGACGATTCCGTCAGCCAGGGCAATGACAGCATGATCCTTCAGCGCCAGATGGACTATTTCGGCCAGCGCGGCGGCTATGTGCTGATCCAGGACCAGACGGCGCAATCGGTCGGCAAGCCGGGCGCCAACATCGTCGCGCCCGCCGGCCAGATCTTCGTCACCACCATTCCGGTGCCCCGGTCCGGAACCGTCGTGGTTCCCGGTCCCGTGGTGGCGCCGGTCGCACCGACGCCCGTGGTGGTCGGCGTGCAGGCGCTGCCCGGTCCGGCGCTCATTCCCACCACCGTCGCCGTGCCTTGGTACGGCGCGCCCGGATACATGGCGCCCGGCTATGGCCTGCCGGGCTACCCGAACTATGCCATGCCCGGCTACCCCGCTTATCCCAGCTACGCCATGCCGGGCTATCGGCCCTATTGAGGACCGCCGATAGCGACGGTTGCGCTGTCCACAACTCCCTGGATGACAGGGAAAACCCTGCCGCGCTCTGGACATTTTTGCGGAGCCATGAACCCATCCTTGTGACGCGGATGGACCCGGGGTGCGTGCGGTGAAGTTTCGGCCTTCCCTCCAAGCCCTCCCCAGCCACAGCCCCTTGCTGCAACGCGTGGGCGCCTGGCTGGACGACCACGACCCCGGCGGGATCGACCGGATGCGCTCGTTTCATCTGGCGCTGTCCTACGTCATCATCATCATCCTGGGCGTCGCCACCTCGTTTGCCTTCGATCTGGACATGGAGGTGGTGTTCCCGATGACCGGGGCCATGACCGCCTCGGTCCTGATCACCTTCACCCCCGCCGCCTCCATCGCCATCGAGGCCAAGACCTTCCTGCGCATCTTCGCAGTGGTGATGGCCTATCTGCTGCTGGTGGTGGTCGTCGGTCCCGGCGATCATCCGCAGAATGCGCTCGTACTCAAATTGATGCTGGTGCCGTTGTCGTTCGCCGCCATGTGGCTGCGCCGCTATGGCATGGACGGGCAACGCCTGGGCATCGCCTTCATCATCATCGCCACCGTCGAGGCTATCCTGCGGCCGACGCACGAACAGGCGCTGTGGCTGCTGCTGGCGGCGCTCGAAGGATTCATCATCACCGCCATTGTGCGCCTGGCGCCGTTCCGCCCCAGCGCCATGCAGGCCTATAATGACGCGGTGGTGGATGCGGTCCAGGGCGTGGGCGACTATCTGCGCCTGTTCGCCGAAGCGGTACGCACCGGCCAGGATGCGCCCAAGCCGGGCGACACCATCCTGAACCGCCTGCGCGTGCGCGTGCGCGTCGCGCTGCTCACCGCCACCGCCGAGGATCCCGAGGCCCGCGCCTGGGTGGAAGCGGTGCGCACCCATGTCTACCGGCTGCGCGTCGCCACCCAATTGCTGCACGATTGCATCCCTTCCGTGCGCCAGGCCAAGGGCACGACGGACGCCTGGTCCGGGCCGGTGGCCACCATGGCGGAAGAGGTCGCCCGCCATCTGGACCAGATCGGCATCGGCCCCTCGTTCGGCGATGCCCGCATGGACGAAAGCCTCGCCCGGCTGCGCCGCGCCGCCACCCACGCCGACCTCGAGCCGAAAGTGCAGTTGACCCTGCTGCGGGCGGTCACCGCGTTCGAGCGCCTGACATTGCTGATCCGTGGCCTGGAGCGCTTTCACCTGGAGCGGCCGGTGGCCGCCAGTCTCGCCGCCTTCTCGCCGCCCGCCCAACCCAAGAGCGCACCGGCCCCTGAGCCCGCTGCCGAGGGCTTGAACCCGGCCACGCGGGTGGCGATCCAGGCGCTGGTCGCCACCAGCATCACCACCGGGCTCGATCTGCTGATCGGGCTGGATCACGCTTATTGGGCCACCATGACGGTGATGTTCGTGCTGGGGAACAGCCTGGGCGAAACCTATATGCGGATGCGCTACCGCACCTGGGGGACAGTGTTGGGCGTGGTGGTGGGCATGGTGGCGGTCTACGCCCTGGACGCCAACATCTGGCTGCTGGCCCTGGTGTCCTTGGTGGGCCAGGTGGCGGGCCTGCTGACCATGCGCGATCGCTACGACATCGCCTCCGCCGCCACCGGCCTGTCCGTGGTGGTGGGGCTGCATCTGGTCACCGGGCTCAGCGCCGAAGGCATGTTCTCGCGCATCTATGAGACCGCGATCGGGGCGGTGGTGGCGCTGGTGATCTCCTATCTGGTGCTGCCGATCTATGGCAGCGACGAAGTGATCGGCCAGGTGAAGACCATGGTGGGGCGCTGCCGCCATGCGTTCGCCGGCTGGTGGCCGCGGGGCGAGAAGCGGGAGACGGTGAGCGCTTTGGCCTGGGAGATGCGCCCGATCATGGACCGCCTGCCGCAACTGGATGCGGAATCCTCGCTCGGACATCGGGGCGCGGGCGACGTGGTGAACTTGGTCTCGACCCTCGACGTGCTCACCACCTATCTGGCCTTGCTGGAGGACGCCGCCCAGCGCCTCTCCGCCCTCTCTCCGCCGGAGGAAATCGTCAACGCTCTGGA
The DNA here is from genome assembly GCA_943369575.1 of Azorhizobium sp. AG788. GTDB lineage: Bacteria > Pseudomonadota > Alphaproteobacteria > Rhizobiales > Xanthobacteraceae > Azorhizobium. Next base: position 6,909 of record CALRNP020000067.1, read on the forward strand.
AGCGGCGCGCTCGCGCACCCTGCTGGGTTTCGATCTGGCGCTGGGGGATGCGGCACCGGCCGCGGACGTGACCAACGCGCCGCAACTGGACGCGGCGCTCTCTTCGGCCCTGGGGATTTCCTCGGACGAGGCCACCCGGCGCCTGCTGCCGTTCGTGGCGGATTATCTGGCGTTCTCCGACGCCATTCTCCAGCCCTTGTCGGACCTGCGCACGGTGCTGAATCCGCCGGTCGCAGCCCCGCCCGCAGCCGTGAGCGAGGCGAAGCCGTCGGCGGAGAAGCGCGCCGCATAAGGCACGCCCGCCCCGCCCGGAGGCTCAGGCTCCCGGCAGGAACGGGCGGAAATGCTTGGAGAGCTTCAGCCCCTGGCCCTGATAATTGGAGCCGAGCCCCTCGCCATAAAGCTGCTCCGGCCGGGCGGCCATGCGCTCATAGACCAGCCGACCCACGGTCTGGCCGTGCTCCAGGATGAACGGCACCTCGCGCGAGCGCACTTCCAGCACCGCCCGCGCGCCCTGCCCGCCCGCCGCCGCATGGCCGAAGCCGGGATCGAAGAATCCGGCATAATGCACGCGGAATTCGCCCACCAGCGGATCGAACGGCACCATTTCGGCGGCCTGATCGGGCGGCACATGCACCGCCTCGCGCGAGGCCAGGATGTAGAAGGCGTCAGGGTCCAGCACCAAGGCTGCGGCCCCGCGCACCCGCAGCGGCTCCCAGAAATCCTCCACGTCGAGGCTGGCGCGGCGGTCCACATCCACCACGCCGGTGTGCTTCTTGGCCCGGAAGCCCAACAGGCCGTTCCAGGCATCGCCCGCCAGATCCACGCCCAGCGCGATGCCGCCGCCGGCCACGTCCGGGGCATCGGAATCCACCAGCCGCTGCTCCTGCTGGAGGTTCAGCAATTCCAGGTCGGAGAGGCGCGAGATGCCGCGCCGGAACCGCACCTGCGACAACCGCGAGCCGGTGCGCACCAGAATGGGGAAGGTGCGCGGGGAAATCTCCAGATAGAGCGGCCCCTCATATCCCAAAGGAATGGCGTCGAACGCCCGCGCGCCGTCGGCGATGACGCGGGTAAAGACGTCGAGCCGCCCGGTGGAGCTTTTGGGATTGGCGGAAGCCGCCACATCCGCCGGCAGCCGCAGCTTCTCGAACAGCGGCACCAGATAGACGCAGCCGGTCTCCAGCACCGCGCCGTCGGCCAGATCCAGCTTGTGCAGCGCCAGATCCGCCAGGCGGTCCTTCACCGTGATGCCGGCGCCGGGCAGAAAGCTGGCGCGGATGCGCCAGGCGGTGCGGCCCAGCCGCAGATCCAGGCTCGCCGGCTGGATCTGGTCGTCATCCAGCGGACGGCGCGTGGCGATGCTGCCGTCGGCAGCCAAGGCGGCGATGGCCTGCGCGGGAAGAATGCCTGCTCTCAACTGATCGGCCACGCTGCACTCCGTTTCGCTGGTAGCGTTCGTTTTAACGGACGCTTCCCTTGACGCCAAGGTGGCGAGGGCTTTAACTGCCGGGCACTCGTGGTGAATTTGAGCCCGGCCGGCTTGCTGCCACGTTAAACAAGATAGCTAAAAGGCCGGGGATCGTGATGGGTCCGACCGCATGCTCTGGTTTCGCATGCCCTCCGGTCACGTGTCCTCGGCCTCGCTGGAAGGCTTATGACCGTGGCACATAAATTCGTTCCGCCGGACCCCTCCACTTTGCATTCCGAGACGCTGCTCGTCCATGGCGGCACCTCCCGTTCGCCTTATGGCGAGACCTCGGAAGCGCTCTACCTCACCCAGGGCTTCGTCTACGACAGCGCCGAAGCCTGCGAAGCCCGCTTCAAGGGTGAGGATCCCGGCTTCGTCTATTCGCGCTACGGCAATCCCACCACCGCCATGTTCGAGGAGCGCATGGCGCTCTTGGATGGCGCACAAGCCGCCCGCGCCACCGCCTCCGGCATGGCGGCCGTCAATGCCTCGCTGCTGTGCCAGTTGAAGGCCGGCGACCATGTGGTGGCGGCCCGCGCCTTGTTCGGCTCCTGTCGCTGGATCCTGGAAGACTTCCTGCCCCGCTACGGCGTCGAGACCACCCTGGTGGACGGCACCGACCTCGATGCGTGGAAAGCAGCGGCCAAGCCCAACACCAAGGTCTATTTCCTGGAAAGCCCCACCAACCCGACCCTCGAACTCATCGACATCCGCGCCGTGGCCGACATCGCCCATGCAGCGGGCGCGATGCTGATCGTGGACAATGTGTTCGCCACGCCCCTGCTGCAGAAGCCGTTCGAGCTGGGCGCCGACGTGGTGGTCTATTCGGCCACCAAGCATATCGACGGCCAGGGCCGGTGCCTCGGCGGCGTGGTGCTGGCCTCGCAGCAATTCGTCACCGATCATCTGCAGACGTTCCTGCGCCAGACCGGCCCGTCCATCTCGCCGTTCAATGCCTGGGTGCTGCTGAAGGGCCTGGAAACGCTGGGCCTGCGGGTGGACCGCGCCCAGTCCACCGCCGCGCTGGTGGCCGATGCCGTGGCGGGCGAGCAGAAGGTGGAGAAGGTTCTCTATCCGTTCCGCGCCGACCATCCGCAGGCGGAACTGGCCCGGCGGCAGATGACCGGCGGCGGCACGCTGGTGACCTTCGTGGTCGCCGGCGGCAAGGAAGGCGCCTTCCGCTTCGCCAACGCGCTGAAGGTGATCCGCATCTCCAACAATCTGGGCGATGCCAAGAGCCTGCTCACCCATCCCGCCACCACCACCCACCAGCGCTTCACCCCGGAAGCGCGGGCGGAAATGGGCATTTCCGACGGACTGGTGCGGCTCTCCGTGGGCCTGGAGCATCCCGGCGACCTGATCGCCGACATCGCCCAGGCGCTCAAAGCGGTCTGAGACGGCCCCGGCCCGCCCCTGCGGAAGGGGCGGATGCCCCCTGGACATTGCCCGGTGACACGCTACCGTCCCCCTCTGCCGCCGGTCACGGGCGACGGAGGGGGACGCATTTGCCATGCGCGCACGGGCGGCGGCGGGCGTATCGGCGGCGCTGGGCGTGGGCCTGAAGGGCGCGCGGTGGCTCATTCTCCCCATTGCCCTGCTGCTGTTCCTGCAATGGCCGCTACGCGATCTCATCAAGGCCTATGCCCGCGAGGCCAATGACCTTGGCCAATGGCTGTTCGCGCTCTATGTGGCCGCCGCCGTCACCGCCGCCACCCGCGCCAAAGCCCATCTCGCCAGCGATCTGTTCGCCCATCGCTACCCGCCCGCCACCCGCGCCCGGCTGGCCCGCATCGGCGCCGCCGTGGGTCTGCTGCCGTGGTCGCTCTGGCTCATGGCCGCCGGGGCCAGCCTTGCCTTCCAGTCGGTGGCGAGCCTGGAATCCTTTCCCGAGACCTATAATCCCGGCTTCTTCATCGTGAAGGCCGCCATGTGGCTGATGGCGCTGCTGGTCTTCATCCAGGCGGCGCTGGATGTGGCGGCGCCCACGGATACCGCCCGCTGATGAGCGCCTTCGGCCTCATCCTCCTGGTGCTGATCGGCTGGGGCACCGTCTTCACCGGCCTGCCGAATGTGGTGGTGCTGCTGGCCGTGGCGGTCTTCGGCCTGATGGTGGGGCTGCTCACGGGGGTGATCGACGCCCACCTGATGTCCGCCCTGCCCTCGCGCATCGTCGATCTGATGAGCAACGACTTGCTCCAGGCGCTGCCGCTGTTCGTGTTCATGGGCGTGCTGATGAACCGCCTGCCGGTGGCCTCGGCGCTATTCCGCACCGGCATAGCGATGCTGCCCCGTGCGGACGCCAGCGCCCCGGTGGTGGGCATCATCATCGGCGCATTGCTCGGCCCCATGAATGGCTCGGTGGGCGCCAGCGCCATGGCGCTGGCCCGCACCATCGCCCCGGAAATGCGCGCCCGGCATATCCCGCTCGCCACCGTGCAGGCGGTGACGGCGACGGCGGCGACGCTGGGGGTGGTGATCCCGCCCTCGCTGGTGCTGATCCTGTTGGGCGACGCCATGCTCAATGCCCATTCCATCGCGCTGAATGTCAGCGGGCGCAGCGGCCGGGTCATCAATACTCAGGACGTGTTCCAGGGCGCGCTGCTGCCGGCGGCGCTGTTCGTGGCCGGGGCCCTGATCGTCACCCTGCTGGCCTGGCGGCGGCGCGGGCCACTGGTGGTGCGCCCCAAGCATGCGCCGCTGCGGATGAGCGACGCCCTCATCAGCGCCTTGGCGGTGCCGTTCGTGGGCGGACTGCTGGCCAGCGTGACGCTGGGCTATGTCTATCCGGTGGAAGCGGCCGCCTGCGGGGCCATGGTGCTGTTCGTGGCCGGGCTCGTGAGCGGCCACGTCAACCGCACCAATATCGGCCCGCTGCTGGACGAGACCATGCGCATGACCGGCGCTTTGTTCGCGCTGCTGGCCGCCGCCACCACTTTGACCCTGGTGTTCCGCCTGTTCGGCACCGACCGGCTGATCGCCGACCTCATCGCCATGCTGCCCGGCGGCGACACGGTGGCGGTGCTGGTGGTTCTGGCCGTGCTGGCCGCCTGTGCGCTGGTGCTGGATGCGTTCGAGATCGTGTTCGTCATCGTCCCGATCATCGTGCCGCCGCTGCTGATTCGGGTGCAGGACGCCACCTGGGTGGCGGTGCTGATCCTCTTGACCTTGCAGATGAGCTTCCTGCTGCCGCCGCTGGGCTATGCCCTGGTGGTCACCCGCGACCTGCTGAAAGGCCCGGCCAGCCTGCGCGCCATGCTGACGGCGCTGGCGCCTTATGTGGCAGTGCAGATGCTGGTGCTGGCAGCGGTATTCGGTTTTCCTGCGCTCACGCACCCGGCGTCGCCGTTCGCGAAACCCGCCGCGGCGCCCGCCCGGGCGCTCTCGCCGGAGGAGATGAACCGCAAGCTGGACGATATGCTGCCCCCGCCTCCCGCGGCGGCCGCGCCCAGCTTGGACTGAACCATGCCTGGGACAAGGTTCCCATTGCACGGCGCCCGTTTGGCAGGTTCACTAGCGCGCAGCGACGGGGGCATTCCGTCGGGTGGAGGCGAAGGCGCATGTATCGGGCGATCACGCGGAAGATCCAGGTCACCGCGACGCCGCGCTATGTGGCGGAACGGTCCGAGCCGGAAAGCGGGCGGCACTTCTGGGCCTATACCATCGAGGTGGTGAACCTCGGCCGCGAGACGGTGCAGCTCAAGGCCCGCCATTGGGTCATCACCGATGCCCGCGGCCAGGTGGAGGAAGTCCACGGCGCCGGCGTGGTGGGCGAGGAGCCGGTGCTTCCGCCGGGCGGGCGCTTCGAATATACCAGCGGCGTTCCGCTCATGGCCGCCACCGGCATCATGAGCGGGCGCTACGACATGCGCACCGATGCCGGGGAGACCTTTTTCGTTGAGATCCCGGCATTTTCGCTCGATATCCCGCACATGCCCCGCGTGTTGAACTGAAGCGGCCACCTCCATGACCTTGGCGAAAGCCTCAGGGGTGCAGACCGAGGCCACGCCGGCGCTCGACCTGCGCCCGATCGCAGCTACCCTCGGCACGCTTCTGAGCATCCTGGGCGTCAGCATGCTGCTGCCAGCGCTGGCGGATTTCCGCGCCAATTCCGGCGGCGCCGGCGCCTTCGTAGGCTCGGCCGCCGTGACCCTGTTCGTGGGCGTGCTGCTGTCGGTATCCGGGCGCGGCGCCAGCGTGCCGCGGCTGGATCTGCGCCAGGCCTTCCTGCTCACCACCTCGGTCTGGGTGGTGCTGGCGGTGTTCGCCACCTTGCCGCTGATCTGGGGGCCGCCGCATCTGAGCGTGGTCCATGCGCTGTTCGAAAGCGTGTCCGGCCTCACCACCACCGGCGCCAGCGTCATGAGCGGCCTGGATGCCATGGCGCCGGGCATCCTGCTGTGGCGCGCCATGCTGCATTGGTTCGGCGGCATCGGCATCGTGGTCATCGCCATCGCCGTGCTACCGGCTTTGAGCATCGGCGGCATGCAGTTGTTCCGCACCGAATCCTCCGACCGTTCGGAGAAATTCCTGCCCCGCGCCGGCGCGGTGGCCAAGGGGCTGCTGCTGGCCTATGGCGTGCTCACGGTGCTGTGCATCACCGGCTATGCGCTGGCGGGCATGGGGCTGTTCGATGCCGTGACCCTCGGCCTGTCCACGGTCTCCAGTGGCGGCTTCGCCAATTCGGATTCCTCCCTCGGCGTGTTCGCAGATCCGGCGGTGGACTATGTGGCCATCGTCTTCATGCTGGCCGCCAGCCTGCCCTTCCCGCTCTATGTGCGCGCCCTCTCCGGCGATCCGGGGCGGCTGTTCCGCAATCCCGAGGTGCGGCTATTCCTCGGCATCGTGGTCGTCTTCACCCTCGCCTCGTTCCTGCAACAGGTGTTCCAGGGCGTTGCCCAGGGCGAGGTGGCGCTGCGCGGGGCGCTGTTCACCGTCGCCTCGCTCATCTCCACCACCGGCTTCATGTCCGTGGATTATACCAACTGGGGCCCGCTTTCGGACGCGCTGTTCTTCGTGCTGATGTTCCTGGGCGGCTGCACCGGCTCCACCGCCGGCGGCCTGAAGAGCCTGCGCCTGCTGATCGCCATGAAGGCGGTGCGCCAGCATTTGAAGCGCATCTCCTACCGCAACGGGCTGTTCCCGATCCGCTATGGCGGGGCGCCGGTGGCGGACGACGTGGTCGCCTCGGTGCTGGGCTTCGTGTTCTTGTACATTGCCACCTTCGCGGTGGTGGGGGTGCTGCTGAGCGCCTTGGGGCTGGATCTCCGCACGGCCTTTTCAGCGGCCATTGCCTGCCTGTCCAATGTGGGGCCGGGGCTCGGTCCCTTGGTGGGGCCGGCCAGCAATTATGCGACGCTGAGCGACCCGGCGGTGGCGGTCCTCACCTTAGCCATGCTGCTGGGCCGGCTGGAAATCGTCACCGTGCTGGTGCTGGTCATGCCCCGCTTCTGGGCGCGGTGAGCCGCGGGCCATCCCCGGCTCACCGAGCCGGGGCCGTCGTCTCAGGACAGTTCAGGAATCCGCCTGCCCGAGCACCTCGTCGCCCGCAAAGCCGTAGGACCGGCCGCAGAACTCGCAGGTGACGGTGACCCGCCCGTCGTCCTGGATCATGTCGCGCCGCTCGTCGCGGGAGAAGCTGGCCAGCACGCCGGCCACCCGCTCGCGCGAGCAGGAGCATTGCGCCACCAACGGCTGGGTGGAAAACACCCGCACGCCCCGCTCATGGAACAGGCGGAACAGCAATTGCTCGCCCGACAGCACCGGGTCCACCAGTTCCACGTCCTCCAGGGTCGCGACCAGCGCCTGCGCCTCGGTCCAGGCATCGGCCTCGGCCACGTCGTGGAACGCGGCACCCTCGGGCGCATCGCCGGGATGCAGGTCGGCCTGGGCGGCGCGATTGGCTTCCTGGGGCAGGAACTGCACCAGCAGCCCACCGGCCCGCCAAGCGGACGGCTCGCCGCCGGGGCGGATCTCCTCGCCCACCGCCAGGCGCACCTTGGTGGGGATCTGCTCGGACTGGCGGAAATATTCGTGCGCCGCATCCTCCAGTCCGCCACCATCGAGCGCGACCACGCCTTGGTAGCGATTGGTGGAAATGCCCTGGTCTATGGTCATGGCCAGATGGCCCCGGCCCAGCAAGGCCGCCGGCGTGGCGGCATTGCCGCGCTCGGCCTCTTCCACCGCTGCCGCGTCGAAGCGGGCATAGGCTCGGATGGCGTCGGGGGTCACGAAGTCCACAACTACCATGTCCACCGGCCCGTCGGTCTGGGTCTGGAGGATGAAGCGGCCTTCGAACTTCAGCGACGATCCCAGCAACGCGGTGAGCACCACCGCCTCGCCGATCACGCGCTTGACGGAATTGGGATAGGCGTGGTGGGCCAGCACACCGTCCAGGCTCCCGCCCAGGCGCACCACACGGCCGCGCACATCCAGCGCATCCACCTGGAACGGCGTCACGCAATCATCCTCCGGATCAAGCCGGGGGGATCTGGCCTCTTCACCCATGAGGGGCTCCACTATGCAAGGCGGCGCCGCAGGCGATGAGCCCGGCGCCGCGTCAGAAGGTTGGCCCGCCGTCCGCCCGCAGCAGGGCCGCGCGCGGAGGGGAGCTTTATCCGGCCAGGATGGCGCGGGTGTGCCTCACAGGTGGGCCTTGTCGAGGCACCAGGCAAGGATGCCCTTCTGGGCATGGAGACGATTTTCAGCTTCGTCGAACACCACGGACTGCGGACCGTCCATCACTTCATCGGTCACTTCGTCGCCGCGATGGGCAGGAAGGCAGTGCATAAAGATGGCCCCAGGGGCCGCCCGTGCCATCAGCGCGCTGTTGACCTGATAGGGTTTGAGCAGGTTATGGCGGCGCTCCGCCTCCTTGTCGCCCATGGAGACCCAGGTGTCGGTGACGACGCAATCGGCGCCCTCCACCGCTTCCTCGGGGTCGCGCATGAAGCGCACCTTGGCCTTGGTGCGCTTGACGAAATCCTTCAGCGCCTGCCGGGGCGACAGTTCCTTCGGCGCCGCCACGTCCAGCGAGAAGTCGAACCGCTCCGCCGCATGCACCCAGGAGGCCAGCACATTGTTGGCGTCCCCGGTCCAGGCCACCTTGCGGCCGGCGATATTGCCCTTGTGCTCCTCGAAGGTGAGCACATCGGCCATCACCTGGCAGGGATGGGAGATGCGGGTCAGGCCGTTGATGACCGGCACGGTGGCGTTGCGCGCCAGTTCCATGAGGTCCTCATGGCTGAGGATGCGGATCATGATCGCATCCACGAAGCGCGACAGCACCCGCGCCGTGTCGGCGATGGACTCGCCGCGCCCCAGCTGCATCTCGGCCCCGGTCAGCATGATGGGGTCGCCGCCCAACTGGCGCATGGCCAGGTCGAACGACACCCGCGTCCGGGTGGAGGGCTTGTCGAACACCATGGCCAGCGACTTGCCGGCCAGCGGCTTCTCCGCCGTGCCCGCCTTGCGCTGCGCCTTCAGGTCCTTGGAGAGATCGATCACCTGCCGCAGATCGTCCGACGAGATGTCGGACAGATCCAGAAAATGACGCACACCAGTCCCGCTCATTCTGCGGCCCCCCGCACCGGCGCCGCCGCAAGGGAGGCTTCGATCCGCCGGCACGCCGCCTCGATCCGCTCCACTGCGAGGCCCAATTCTTCCTCGTTCACCACCAACGGCGGCAGCAGGCGCACCACATTGTCGCCGGCGCCGGGCACCAGCATGCCCTCCTCGCGCAGCGCCGCCACCAGCTCGGCGGCCGGCACCTGGGCGCGCAAGCCCATCAGCAAGCCCTGGCCGCGCACTTCGGCGATGACGTTGGGGTGCTTGTCCTTCACCTGCGCCAGCAGCTGAGTGAAGCGCAGGCCCATCTGGCGCACGTGCTCGAGGAATTCAGGCGCCAGAACCTTGTCCAGCACCGCATTGCCCACCGCCATGGCCAGCGGATTGCCGCCATAGGTGGAGCCATGGGTGCCCAGGGTCATGCCCTTGGCCGCTTCTTCGGTCGCCAGGCACGCGCCCATGGGGAAGCCGCCGCCGATGCCCTTGGCGACCGCCATGATATCCGGGGTGATGCCGGCCCATTCGTGCGCGAACAGCTTGCCGGTGCGCCCGACGCCGCTCTGCACTTCATCCAGCACCAGCAGCAGGCCGTGCTCGTCGCACAGCGCCCGCAGCGCCACCAGGAACTGCGACGGCGGCACCCGCACGCCGCCTTCGCCCTGGACGGGCTCCAGCAGGATGGCAGCGGTCTCGGGGCCGATGGCCGCCTTCACCGCGTCCAGATCGCCGAACGGCACCTGGTCGAAGCCCGGCATCTCGGGGCCGAAGCCCTCCAGATACTTGGCATTGCCGCCGGCGGCGATGGTCGCCAGGGTGCGGCCATGGAAGGCGCCTTCAAAGGTGATGATGCGATTGCGCTGCGGCGCGCCCGACACATACTGATATTTGCGCGCCATCTTGATGGCGCACTCCAGCGCTTCCGCACCGGAATTGGTGAAGAAGGCGGTATCGGCAAAGGTCACCTCGGTGAGGCGCTGGGCCAGCCGCTCGCCGCCGGAGATGCGGAACAGGTTGGAGGTGTGCCACAGCTTCTGCGCCTGCGCGGTCAACGCCTCCACCAGATAGGGATGCGCATGGCCGAGGACGTTCACGGCGATGCCCGCGGTGAAATCCAGATAGCGTCGCCCGTCCGTGGTGACGAGCCAACAGCCCTCCCCCCGCTCGAATTCGAGATTGACGCGTGCGTAGGTGGGCAGAACGGGGGTGATCACGGACCCCTCCTTGCGAGGGTGGAAGGAGACGCCACCGAATGCGACGCCTTTGGAGAAACGGAAAAAGGCCGCTCACGGGAGCAGCCCCACATCGGGGATTCTAATGATCGGTTGCGCGGGGTCAACACACCTTGCGTGGTTAACGAATTCGCAACGACTTGGGGAAAACAGACCCTGAGGCGATTCAGACTCTTCGCGGGGCACGCCCCATATTGTAGGTTGCTCCTCGCCGGACACGACATGTCGTGCGGCACCGTTCCCAAGTGGCGTCGGATCCCCATATCCCGCGCGCGGTTCGCGCGTTTCGGGTGCGGCCGGGGATTGCGATGAGGCAGCCAAGGAGGAGAGCGATGAGCTGGAACGACGAGCGCGTCGAACTCTTGAAGAAGCTCTGGGGCGACGGTTTGTCCGCCAGCCAGATTGCTGGAGAGCTCGGCGGCATCACCCGCAATGCGGTGATCGGCAAGGTCCACCGTCTTGGACTGTCCGGGCGGGCGAAGTCCCCCGCCGTGGCTGCCCGGCCGCGCAAGACCGCGCGCCCGGAAACACCGCCGGCGCCCCAGCGCCCCCAGGCCCCCAACCGGCCTGCGACGCACGGCAACACCGCGCTCGCCCCCGCTCTCGACGCCATTGTGGAGAGCGCACCTGCGCCCGCACCCGCGCCGCAGCAGTCCAACAATGTTCTGGCCATCGGCCAGCGCTGCACCATCATGAATCTGACGGAATCCACCTGCCGCTGGCCCATGGGCGAGCCCGGCACGGACTCCTTCTACTTCTGCGGCGGGCGCAGCGTGTCCGGGTTGCCCTATTGCACCCAGCACGCCCGCATGGCCTACCAGCCGGTGCAGGATCGCCGGCGTGATCGGCGCGTGGCGCGGATCTGAGACCTCGCGCGGTTTGCCGGGCCGACCTGATTTTGCATTGGACAGGATCAAGGTCGCCGGCGCTCTGCGAGGTGGAACTTCGGGCTCCCGTGGCCCATGCCACGGGACAGCCCATCCGATGCCCCTTAAGTCCGGTCCCGCATACGCGGCTGCCGGGCGGCAGGGCCACCGATCAAGCCGACAGCCTACGAGCTGGATGTTGCAGATCGACGACGGTTCAGCGCGACACCTGCCCTGCCGTTTCCTTTGACCTCTCTCGCCTGCACCGATCCGCCCGAACAGCACGCGCATGGTCCGACCAGCGTGCGGTGCAAGCGGATCAACGCGGGCGCTAGCGTCGGTCGCGGGTGGGATCGAAGCAGGTATAGCCCACGAAACACTGCGGACTGTTGCGCGTCGGCACCCAGGCGGGATCGAGCGTCTGGTCCGCCGGGCAGAACTGGCGGCTGACGACGTAGCGGTCATAGGTGGTCGGGCTGGTGGAAAGCACCACCGCGCCGCCGGTGCGCACCAAAGTGGCCGCCTGGCTGCAAGTCATCTGAGTGCTGGCCGGCAAGGCCAGGGCTGCCATCGGCAGGAACGCGGCCGAGGCCACCACCGCCGCGCCGGCACCGCGCGCAAACTTCCACATGCAACTCTCCCGCACGGCAGTCTTCACCGAACGCTCTTGAACACCGCGCTTGATGATCGTCTTGCGGGCCATGCACCCGCGACCGGGCGGACCATAGCCGCAAATCGCCGCCCCCGGAACAACCCGCCGCGCGCACCACACGTCGACGCACGCGCTCGTTACCAGCGCCAGCGGTCGCGGTCCGGCTCGTAGCAGGTGTAGCCGATGAAGCATTGCGCATTGTCGCGCGTGCGCTCAAAGGCCGGGCGGGTCGCTTCATCCGGCATGCAGAAGCGGCGATCGGACACATAGCGGTCGAAGGTGGTGGCGGAGGTGTCCAGCACGATGCCGCCGCTGCGGGCCACCAGCGCCTGAACCGCGGCGCAGGTCATGCTTGGGGTCGCAGGCCGGGCCTGTGCCGCGGGAGCCCCCAGGGTCAGCGCCACCAGGATGCCGAAACCGGCCCGGCCCGTGCGCCAGCAGCGCGATGACGGGCAATGCTCTGATGTCATGGCTGCGCTCCCCTGATCGCCGCCGCATTATCCGGCACCGCGTTCCACAGGCGCAAGACGGGCGGCTTTCCGGATGCAACCGAGGGCGGGGGCGCCGGTTCCCGGCCGCCCCCATCCTCTCGCATGCCCCTGCCGGGCGGCGCGCCTGCGCGCCCGGCAGGATGGGCGTTCACTCGGAAATGGACGCCCCAGACGCCTTCACCACCGGCGCCCACTTCGCCAGTTCGGCCTTCACATGCGCCGCCAATTGGTCCGGCGTGCTGCCGACCGTCACGGCGCTGAGGTCCGCCAGCTTGGCCTGGACCTCGGGGTCCGCCACCGCCTGCGCGCCCGCCTTGGCTAGCTTGTCGATGATAGCCATGGGCGTGCCCGCCGGGGCGAAGATGGCGTTCCAGCTATAGGTTTCATAGCCGGGCAGACCGGATTCCGACACCGTCGGCAGATCGGGGGCGGCGGGCGAGCGCTCCTTGGTGGTAATGGCAAGGCCGACCACCGAGCCTTTGCGGATGTGGCCGATGGCCGAGGGCAGATTGTCGAACATGATCTTCACCTGGCCGCCCACCAGATCCAGCATGGCGGGGCCGGCGCCCTTATAGGGCACATGCACCATCTTCACCCCGGCCATGCTCTCGAACAGCGCGCCGGACAGATGCAGCGGCGTGCCGACGCCGGAAGAGGCATATTCATATTTGTCGGGATTGGCCTTGAGCAGCGCGATCAGTTCCGCCGTCGTCTTCACGTTCAGCGACGGGTGGACGATCACCACGTTGGGAACGTTCACCAGCAGCGACACCGGCGCGAAATCCTTCACCGGGTCATAGGGCATCTTGGTGTAGAGCGCGGGGTTGATGGCGTGGGTGGCCACGGTGCCCATGAGCACGGTATAGCCATCCGGCGCGGCGCGGGCGACAGCGGCGGCGCCCACGTTGCCGCCGGCCCCGCCCCGATTGTCCACCACCACCGGCTGCTTGAGGATGTCGCCCATCTTGGCGGCGATGATGCGGGCGACGATGTCGGTGGAGCCGCCCGCCGCGAACGGCACCACCAGCCGAATGGGACGGTTGGGATAGCTGTCCTGGGCCGCGGCGGCGCCCGTCCAGATGGTGGCGGCAAGGGCAATGATGCCAAACAGTCGCTTCATGGTTCTGGTCTCCTCCGCATCTATCCTAGCGGAAGATGAAGCGCAGAACGAAGCCTCCTGGCACCCGCACCGCCCGCGGCGCAGGGTTATCCCCACGCCGTGGCATCGCGCGGGACCGGCCGGCAGGGCCGGGCCGGCTCAATGGGCGCGGGCGAACATCTCGTTGAACGAGTAGCCGGCCCCGCGCACGGTGCGGATGGGATCGGACTGGCGACCGCGGTTGATCGCCTTGCGCAGGCGCCCCACGTGCACGTCCACGGTGCGCTCGTCGATATAGACGTCCTGACCCCAGACCCCGTCGAGCAATTGCTCGCGCGAGAATACACGGCCGGGGCTCTGCATCAGAAATTCCAGCAGGCGGAACTCGGTCGGCCCCAGATGGATCTCGCGCCCGGCCCGGTGCACCCGATGGGTCTCCCGGTCCAGTTCGATATCGCCGGCGCGCAGCAAGGTGGCCACATGCTCGGGCTTGGCCCGGCGCAGCAAGGCCCGCACCCGCGCCAGAAGCTCCGGCACGGAGAAGGGCTTGACCACATAATCATCGGCGCCGGTGGCAAGCCCCCGGACGCGCTCGGTTTCCTCGCCGCGCGCGGTCAGCATGATGACGGGAAGACGCTCCGTCTCGGGCCTGGTGCGCAGGCGCCGACACAGTTCGATCCCGGAGAGGCCCGGCAGCATCCAATCAAGAATGACCAGATCCGGCACGCTTTCGCGCAACCGGGTCTCGGCTTCATCGCCGCGGCCCACATTCTCGACGAAATACCCTTCCGACTCCAGATTGTACCGGAGCAGAAGGGTCAGGGGTTCCTCGTCTTCGATAATCAGAATACGCGCAGCCACGGATGATTACCCCTGAAGGGTTCGCGCGGGAAACGACACCGACGTTTCGCTGGAGACGTCCGCCTTGGGGCGATCATCGGAGATCATGCTGCCGGAGACCATGTAGAACACGGTTTCGGCGATATTGGTGGCGTGATCGCCGATGCGCTCGATATTCTTTGCGCAGAACAGAAGATGCGTGCACACCGAGATGTTGCGCGGATCTTCCATCATGTAGGTCAGCAGTTCGCGGAACAGAGACGTGTACATGGTGTCGACATTGGCGTCCTTGCGCCACACGTCCAAAGCCTTGGCCTGGTCGCGGCCGGCATAGGCGTCGAGCACCTCTTTGAGCTGCTCCAGCACCAGATCGGACATGTGCTCCACGCCGCGCACCAGCTTCTGCGGGTGATACTCGCCCTCGATGGCCAGCACGCGCTTGCCGACGTTCTTCGCCAGATCGCCGATGCGCTCCAGATCGTTGGAGATGCGCAGGGTGGCGACGATGTCGCGCAGATCGCTGGCCACCGGCTGGCGCTTGGCGATCACCAGGACGGCTTTGTCCTCGATCTCGCGCTGCAGTTGGTCGATGGCGGCATCCATCACCACCACGCGCTGAGCGGCGACGCCGTCGCGGCGGATCAGCGAGCCGACGGAATCGGACACCAGGCGCTCGGCCTGGCCGCCCATTTCCACGACCTTGCGGCCCAGTTCCTTGAGTTCGGCGTCGAAGGCCGAAACGGTATGATCGGACATAAGGGGGCTCCCCCGCTGCTCAGCCGAAACGGCCGGTGATGTAATCGCGCGTCTTGATCTCCTTGGGGTTGGTGAAGATCACGTCGGACGTGCCGACTTCCACCAGTTCGCCAAGATAGAAAAACGCAGTGAGATCGGCGCAACGGGCAGCCTGCTGCATGTTGTGCGTCACGATGACAATGGTGAATTCCTGCTTCAGCTCGTCGATCAGGTCTTCGATCTTCGAGGTGGAGATGGGATCCAGGGCCGAGGTCGGCTCGTCCAGCAGGATCACCTCCGGCCGCACGGCGATGGTGCGAGCGATGCACAGGCGCTGCTGCTGGCCGCCGGACATGCCGAGCGCCGAGGTGTGCAGGCGATCCTTGGTCTCTTCCCAGATCGCCGCCTTGCGCAGGCAGCTTTCCACCCGTTCGTCCATGGCCGCCTTGCCGATGCTCTCGTGCAGGCGCACGCCGAAGGCGATGTTGTCATAGATCGACATGGGGAACGGGGTCGGCTTCTGGAACACCATGCCGATGCGGCTGCGCACCACGGTGGAGTCCAGTTCCTTGCCCACCACATTTACGCCGTCGAACAGCACCTCGCCCTCGGCGCGCTGGCCGGGGTAGAGGTCATACATGCGGTTGAACACCCGCAGCAGCGTGGACTTGCCGCAGCCGGAGGGGCCGATCATCGCGGTGACGCGCTTCTCGGGGATCTGGAAGTTGATGTTCTTCAGGGCGTGGTTCTGCCCGTAGTAGAAGTTCAGGCCCTTGACGTGGATCTTGGTGGGAGCCTCCACGGCGCCGGGCTTGGCGCTGACGGAGGAGGACAGATTGAAGGTCGGGTCGACAGCAGAGTTCATGGCAGGCCTCGTTCGGTCTCGGGCGCCCGCTGCATAAGAGCGCGGGCTATCGGGCGAAAGTCGATCGGGCGCGCGGCGCGCATCCCAGGGCAGTCAGGAGGCGCGGTCAGTGTGACCGCGCCAGCACGAGCCGCGACACCACGTTGAGCACCAGAACGCCCACCGTGATCAGCAACGCACCCGCCCAGGCCAGCGACACCCAGTCGTCGAACGGGCTGCCGGCATATTGATAGATGGCAATGGGCAGGCTCGCCATGGGCTTGCTCAGATCCACCGACCAGGAATTGTTGCCCAGCGAGGTGAACAGCAGCGGCGCCGTCTCGCCCGCGGCGCGGGCGATGGCCAGCAGAATGCCGGTGACGATGCCGGCGCGGGCCGCGCGCCAGGTGACCATCATCACCACCTTCCACTGCGGCGCCCCGAGCGCGAAGGCCGCTTCACGCAGGCCCACCGGCACCAGGTTCAGCATGTCCTCGGTGGTGCGCACGATCACCGGGATCACCAGGATCGCCAGCGCCAGCGAGCCGGCCCAGCCGGAGAAGCCGCCGAACGGCACCACCAGCAGCTGGTAGATGAACAGGCCCACCAGAATGGACGGCG
>CALRNP020000068.1:0-23120 GCA_943369575.1 Azorhizobium sp. AG788
TTCACCAGTGACAGTTCGCCATCGTCCTCAAGCCGGCTCAGCGGCGCGTGCGCGTAAAAGCTGCAGTCATCCGGCAGATCCGCATATTGTTCTTTGGCATTGCGCAGAATGGATTGCGCCCGGGCATGCGCATACTGGACGTAGAACACCGGATTTTCGCGGGATTGCTCGATCACCTTGGCCAGGTCGAAGTCCAGCGGCGCGTCATTCTTGCGAAACAGCATCATGAAGCGCACGGCGTCGCGCCCCACCTCGTCCACCACCTCACGCAGGGTGACGAAGGAGCCCGCCCGCTTGGACATGCGCACCGGCTCGCCATTGCGGAACAGCCGCACCAATTGGCACAACTCGACGTCCAGGCTGGCCTGGCCGGCGGACACGGCCTTCACCGCCGCCTGCATGCGCTTCACATAACCGCCGTGATCGGCCCCCCAGACGTCGATCATGCGACGGAAGCCGCGATCAAACTTGTCCTTGTGATAGGCGATGTCACCGGCGAAATAGGTGTAGCTGCCGTCCGATTTGACCAGCGGCCGGTCCACGTCGTCGCCGAAGGCGGTGGTGCGGAACAGGGTCTGCTCGCGATCTTCCCAATCCTCCGGCGGCGCACCCTTGGGCGGCGGCAGGCGGCCCTGGTAGACCTCGCCGGTGCGGCGCAGTTGCTCGATGGTGAGGCCGACCCGATCCGGCCCAACGGTGAGGGATCGCTCGGAGAAGAAAACGTCGAAGGAAATGCCCAGCGCCGCCAGATCCTCGCGGATCATGACCATCATGGCGCCGATGGCGAAGCTGCGGAACACCGGCAGCCATTCGGATTCCGGCGCTTCCAGGAAAGCCGGCCCGTGCACCTGCGCTAATTCCTGTCCTACGGGGACCAGATAGTCGCCGGGATACAGGCCATCCGGGATCTCCGCCGCCTGGCCCGTCACCGCTTCACGATAACGCAGGAACGCCGAGCGACCGAGCACATCCACCTGGGCGCCGGCGTCATTGATGTAATATTCGCGCGTGACCTTGTAGCCGGCGAAGCCCAGCAGGCTGGCCATGGCATCGCCGAACACCGCGCCCCGGCAATGGCCCACATGCATGGGGCCGGTAGGGTTGGCTGAGACGTATTCCACGTTGACGGCTTCATTACCGCCGATGGTCGAGCGGCCGAACTCCGGTCCGGCACGGAGCACAGCGCCCAGCACCTGCGGCCAGAAGGCCGGATCGAGGGTCAGATTGATGAAGCCGGGACCGGCCACATCCACCTTTACCACCTGCGGGATGGCCGCCAGCTTGCCGGCGATGCGCTCGGCCAGTTCGCGGGGCTTCAGGCCCAGGTCCTTGGCCAGCACCATGGCCGCATTGGTGGCAAGGTCGCCATGCGCGGCATCGCGCGGCGGCTCCACCACGATGCGCGTGAGATCGAGGGTACCGACCGTCTCCTGCTCGCTGGCAAGGGCGGCAACGGCATCTCGCACGTGATCGGCGAAGATCGCGTAGACGTTCATGGCTCAATCCGATGTGATGAGGGCACCGGCGCCTAACGCAATTCCGGTGTCGTGTCAAAAAAACGGGCATGCTGGTCGAGCGCATAGCGGTCGGTCATGCCGGCGATGTAATCGGTCACGCGCCGCGCCAGGCGGGCCTGATCAGCCGTGTCCAGGTGCCAATCGGCGGGCATGTCGTGCGGGTTGGCGAGAAAGTGCCCGAACAGGTCGCGGATCACCCCCTGGGCCTCGTCCATGATGCGGTTGACCCGCGCATGGCGATACATGTGGGGGAACAGGAAACCCTTCACCGCCGCCTCCGCCTTGCGCATGGCGGGAGAGAAGGCGACCAGCGGATGCCCGAGCATCCGCACCTCGAAGCTGGAGCGCACCCCCGCGGCCCGCGTGCGGGCCTCGGTTTCGCGCACCACATCCTCCACCAGGCGGGTGATCAGCCGCCGCATCACTTCATGGATGATGCGGCCTTCCTCCAGGTGCGGCCAGAGCCCGCGGACTTCCGCCAGCACCTCGCCCACCAGTGGCAGATCGCGCAACTCCTCCAGGGTGAAGAGGCGGGCGCGCAGGCCGTCATCGAGATCGTGCACGTCATAGGCGATATCGTCTGAAATTGCTGCCACTTGCGCTTCCGCGCCTGCATGGCTCCACAATTCCAGATCCTGCACCGCGGAATGGGCGACGATGGCGTGGGGCAGCCCGCCGCCGCGGGCGTGCAGCACCGTGCCGTTGCGGTCGATCAGCGGCCCATTGTGTTTGGCGATGCCTTCCAGGGTTTCCCAGGTGAGGTTGAGGCCATCGAAGCCCGCATAGCGACGCTCCAGCCGGGTGACCACCCGCAGCGATTGGGCATTGTGATCGAAGCCGCCGAACGCGGCCATACAGGCATCCAGCGCCCGTTCGCCGGCGTGGGCGAAAGGGGGGTGGCCGAGATCATGGGCCAGCGCCAGCGCCTCGGACAGATCTTCGTCCAGACCGAGGGCGCGCGCGATCGAGCGGGCGATCTGCGCCACTTCCAAGGTGTGGGTCAGCCGGGTGCGATAGTGGTCGCCCTCATGAAATACGAAGACCTGGGTCTTGTGCTTGAGGCGGCGGAAGCCGGTGGAATGGATGATGCGGTCGCAATCGCGCCGGAACGCGCTGCGGCTCCCCTCCTGTTCCGCCACCAGACGGCCGCGGGTCCACACCGGATCGCTTGCCCACATGACCCGGGGCCGTGCACCGGAAACCGCCATCCGCCCTCCATTTCCGCATGACTGGTCCATCCGTCCGACCGGCGGGCGGCGTTGACTTGGCGGCGCGCGCACTTAACTATCCAATGACGATCCGATCAACCGCCGAAAGGCGCTGAAGGCACCCATGGAAACCCAGAATGACACCGTGGTCGTGACCGCAAACGCGGCACGCCGCATCTCCGAGATCCTTGCGGGCGAAGCTCCGCAGAGCGTCTTGCGCGTCAGCGTCGAGGGGGGGGGATGCTCCGGCTTCCAATACCGCTTCGATGTGACGCGCGAACGCGGCGATGATGACACCGTGATCGAGCGCGACGGCGCCACCGTGGTGGTGGACAAGGTTTCGCTGGATTACCTCTCCGGCTCGCGCATCGATTTTGTCGACGACCTTATCGGCTCGTCGTTCAAGATCGACAATCCGCAGGCCACCGCCTCGTGCGGCTGCGGCACCAGCTTCTCGCTTTGAGGCCGGCGCCGGGCGCATCTGCGCCCGGCTACTGCTTCGGCAGATTGAACGGCCATGCGCCATTGAGGCAGGGAAAGAACCGCTCCGTGCGCGCCAGGATCACCAGATCCGGTCTGTAAGCTTTGATGTCCGCCACGTCGAACCCACAGTGCCCGAGGGTGCGGCGGCTGAAGTGCATCCAGGCCGCCTCGGCCACCGGGGTGAAGGCGAAGAAATGCGTCCAGATATGCGCGGTGAAGCTGTCGCCGATCACCAGCACCCGCGGCCCGGCGTCGGCATAATGCTGGACATAGGGTTGGAACGAGGGATGTTCGTGGGTCAGCTTGAGCGCCGGTGACCGGGTCTCCGCCGGTTCGGTAGGACGGAACTTCAGGCTATAATTGGCATCCGCAATGTCCGGCGCCATGCGCATGCTGCGGGTGAGATCCCCGCCCGGGGTGGGCACCAGCGGGCCGATAAGTTCCTTGGGGTCCACCTGCCAGTCGGGATGGCCCGCCGCCACCATGGTGGCATTGAAGGCATAGACCGAACTGGCGTTGTTCCAGTGGGAATCGCTGCGCAGGTAGCGCGGACCTTCGAACGGCGCCGCCTTGAGCGCGGCGCGCAGATCGACGGCGGTGATGCCGGCTGCCTTCAGACCCGCCAGCATCAGGTCATATTCGGTCGGCCGCGTCTTGAAGTCCTTCTGCCAGGCCGGCAGCGCGTCGAGGTCGACGGACTGGGTATTGGGCGGCACAGCCACCACCACCTTGGCGCCCAGCGGCTTCAGTTCGCGCTGGAAGATCTCCACCATGCGCACGAAGCGCTCCACCGCCTCGGTGCGGACCAAGGCGCCGGCGGATTGCTCGGGGGTGTTCTCCCGCGCCCACAGCAGCCGGCCGGTGCGGCCCATATAAATGTTGCGGTCATCAGGCGAGGCGAGCGCCTCCCGGATCTCCCGGCGCAGGATCGGCAGGGTGGCGCGGAAGCCAAAATTGTCCTGCAGATAGAGCCCGGCCGATTGCAGGTTGCCGATCATCTGCTGCCAGACATTGGAGGGCGCAGAGCCCTTGGTGCGCCAGATGCCGCGACCTAAGGGATCCGGCACCACATTACCCAGCAGCAGCAGTGCGAGGATGCCGACGAACAGCAGTCCGAGATAGCGGCGGTGGCGCGACAGAAGCGGCATATCAGAACCGATAATACAGGAAGGGCGTGCCGGTGCCGCCGCCGACCCACAGAACGCAGAAGATCATCAGCACGCCCACCATGGCATAATCGGCCCCGGCCGCCAGCAGCCCCTCGCGGCTCAGCACCTTCGGGCGCGGCCAGCGCCAGAAGCCGATGGCACCGCCCACGATCAGCGCGGCGATGGCCAAAGGATGCAGGCCAAAGCCGAATGCCATGGACTGGCCGCCGAAGCCGTTGACGCCCACCAAGCCCTCGAACATGTCGATGGCCTGCGGGACGGTTTCGGCGCGGAACCACACCCAGCCCAGCATCACCACCAGCACCGTGTACAGGTGGGAGACCGCCGCCGGCAGGCGCTTGAGCACCCGGCCCAGCCCGGCCCGCTCCAGCACCAGGAAGGCGCCGTGATGGGCGCCCCAGATGACAAAATTCCAGCTGGCGCCATGCCAGAGGCCGCAGAGCAGGAACACCGCCCAGAGGTTGGCATAGGTGCGGCCCGGTCCTTTGCGATTGCCGCCGAGGGTGATGTAGACATAGTCCCGCAGCCAGGACGACAGGCTCATATGCCAGCGGCGCCAGAAATCGGTGATGCTGAGCGCGGCATAGGGCAGGCGGAAATTGCGCGGCAGGGTGAAGCCCACCATCACCCCCAGCCCCACCGCCATGGCGGAATAGCCGCCGAAATCGAAATAGATCTGGATCGTGTAGGCATAGAGCCCCGCCCAGGCTTCCAGTACGCTCGGATTGGTGGTGGCGTCGAACACCGAATCCGCCAGCCGGGCCACCTCGTCCGCGATCAGCACTTTCCAGGCGAGACCGATGACGAACAGCCGCGCCCCGGCCGAAAACCGTCCCCACGTGGTCCGGCGGTCACCCAGTTGCCGCGCAACGCTGGAATAGCGCACGATCGGTCCCGCCACGAGCTGCGGGAACATGCACATATAAAGGGTGAATTCCATCAGGCTGCGATTGGCATGCACCCGCCGCTTGTAGATATCCGCCAGATAGGAAATGGCGTGAAACGAGTAGAAGGAGATGCCGAGCGGCAGCGAGATGGCCGGAATCGGCACCTGGACGCTCAGCGGCTCCAGCAGCACATTCACATTCTGAAGGATAAAGCCGGTGTATTTGAACACCGCCAGCAGCAGGGCATTGCCCACCACGCCGATGATGAGAACCTTTTGGCGCGCCCTGCCCTCGCGCTGGTCGATGGCCAGGGCGAGGCGGTAATTGGCGTAGATGGATGCCAGCAACAAGATCAGGTGCGGGGTGTAGCCGACCGAATAGAAGATGATGGAAAAAACGATCAGTACGACGTTACGCGTCTTCAGCTCTTTGGCCGCAAAATACAAGATCAGGAAGAGTGGCAGGAAATAGAATAGAAATTCTATCGAAGCGAACGTCATGCTGGGGTTGCCGATCTCCGGGCGCGCTGCCATCGCAATGCCACCGTTCGCCAGCGCGGGCAAGCCGCCCTCACGAAATTGCGAAGATCTATGCGCCGCTCAGCCGCAAGTGGGCCCGAAAGCGGGTATTTTTCGCCGCACCTGTTCAAGCGCGCGAGCGTTCTCCTATTCTGTGCGCCGCGAAGGAGTGCCCATGCGTATCGCCACCTGGAACGTCAATTCCGTCCGCCTGCGGCTGGACCATGTGCTGGCTTGGCTGAAAGAAGCCCAGCCGGACGTGGTCTGCCTCCAGGAGATCAAATGCCAGACCGACATCTTCCCCCGCGAGCCGTTCGAGGCGCTGGGATATAACGTGGCGGTGCTCGGCCAGAAGACCTTCAATGGCGTCGCGGTCCTGTCCAAACTGCCGCTGGAGGATGTGACGCTCGGTCTGGCAGGCGACGAGAGTGACGTGCAGGCCCGGTTCATCGAGGCGGTCGTGTCGGTCCAGGGCGGGGTGATGCGGGTCTGCTGCATCTATCTGCCCAACGGCAACCCGCCGCAGACCGAGAAATATGACTACAAGCTCGGGTTCATGGCCCGCCTCAAGGCGTTTACCGCGTCGCGGCTGGCGCTGGAGGAACCGCTGGTGCTCGCCGGCGACTTCAATGTCATCCCCGGCCCGGCTGATGCCTCGGAGCCAGCCGCCTGGGTGCAGGACGCTCTCTACCTACCGCGCACCCGCGCCGCCTTTCGCGACCTGATCCATCTCGGTCTGACAGACGCGATCCGCGCCACCTCCGACTCGCACAAGTTGTTCACCTTCTGGGATTATCAGGCCGGCGCCTGGCAACGGGATTTCGGCATCCGCATCGACCACCTGCTGCTGTCGCCACAGGCGGCGGACAAGCTGATCGGCACCGGCATCGACAAGCATGTGCGCGCCTGGGAGCGGCCGTCTGACCACGTCCCTGTGTGGGTGGACCTGAAGCTCGCGGCGTAGGCGTCTGCGTAAAGCGCGCGCGAAAAGCGCGCGCGATCTGCTTACAGACCGAATTCGGGCGCGCCACACTCGGTCGAAACCGTAATGGCGCCCAAGGCGATGGCCGCGGTCGGTCGCGGTGATACGGGACCGCCCGCGGCGAGTCTGCTCCGAAAATGAAAAAGGGATCAAGCCTTTACGGCTTGATCCCTTTCAAATGTGGCTCCCCGGGCCGGATTCGAACCAGCGACCAACCGGTTAACAGCCGGTTGCTCTACCACTGAGCTACCGGGGAACGGGTGTTCAAACCCGAGGCCGGCGATATAGCAACCGTGCGCCGGCTTGTGAAGTCAAAGGCATAAGATTTCTCATGCCTTTGTTTCCATGACGGTGGATATCTCGCGAAAATCCAGCGCCAGCAACGGTCAGGCGCTGAGGAGCGCCTGGCCTTCCATTTCCAGGGTCGGCTCGGCGCCGTCCTCGTCCTTGCGCTCGTGTGCGAACTGCACCTGGTAGAAGCTGTAGTAGCGCCCACGCCGGGCCATCAGCTCCTCATGGCGCCCGCTCTCGGCGATCTGGCCGTGCTCGACGATGCAGATGCGGTCCGCGCGCACCACCGTCTGGAGGCGATGGGCGATGACGATGGTGGTGCGGGTGCTCTGCAGCAGTTGCAGCGCCTTCTGCACCTCCGCCTCCGAC
The DNA here is from genome assembly GCA_943369575.1 of Azorhizobium sp. AG788. Classification (GTDB taxonomy): domain Bacteria; phylum Pseudomonadota; class Alphaproteobacteria; order Rhizobiales; family Xanthobacteraceae; genus Azorhizobium. Next base: position 7,425 of record CALRNP020000068.1, read on the forward strand.
TCGCTGTCGAGCGCGGCGGTGGCCTCGTCCAGCAGCAGGATGGGCGAGTTCTTCAGGAAGGCGCGGGCGATGGCGATGCGCTGGCGCTGGCCGCCGGAGAGCTGCGCCCCATGTTCGCCCACGGCGGTGTCGTAGCCGTGCTCGAAGCTCATGATGAAATCGTGCGCATAGGCCGCCTTGGCCGCCGCCACGATCTCCTCCTCGGTCGCCCCCTCGCGGCCGAAGCCGATGTTCTCCCGCACGCTGCCGGAGAACAGATAGACATCCTGGCTGACCAGGCTGGTCATCGCGCGCACCGAGCCACGGTTGAACTTGGTAATGTCGGCGCCATCGATGCGGACCGTCCCGGCGGCCGGGGTGTAGAATCGCTCGATGAGGCTGATGATGGTGGTCTTGCCACCGCCCGAGGGGCCGACCAAGGCGGTCGTCTGGCCCGGCTCGGCAACGAAGTTCAGGCCGCGCAGCACCGGCTCGTTGTCGCGATAGCCGAACACCACATCTTCGAAGCTCACCCGCCCGGGCCCCTTGGGCAAAGCGGGCAGGTGCGAATCTTCGGTCTCCGGCGCCGGCATGTCGAGCATCTCGAACAGCATGTTCGCGCCGATAACGTGGGAGGCCAGTTCCACGTGGAAGCGGGCAAGGCGCTTGGCCGGCTCATAGGCCAGCAGCAACGCGGTGAGCACCGAGAAGAACTCGCCGGGGCTCTTGCCTACCACCATCACGTTATAGCCAGCGTAGAGAATCACGCCGCCGATAGCGAAGCCGCCCAGGGTTTCCATGAGCGGGCTGGACTTGGCCTGGGTGCGCACCAGCTTGTTGGCGGCGCGCTCCACGTCGTCCACATAGCTGTAGACGCGGCGGCGCATGATCTCTTCCAGGGTGTAGGCCTTCACGGTCCGCATACCCTGAATCACCTCCATGGAGGTGGAGGACAGCTTGATGCCGCTGGCGAACTCCTTGCGGAAGATGTTCTTCGCCTTCTTGATCAGGTTGCGCGTGCCGCCGACCGCGAGCGGCATCAGCACCAGAGCGAACAAGGCAAGCGTCGGATCCTGGATGATCGCCACCGCCGCCAGCGAGACCAGCGACAGCAGGTCGCGGCCGATGGACGTAATGACAAGGTTCAGCGCCTCGCGGGCGGAGTTCGCGCCCTGCTGGAGGCGCATGGAGATTTCCGCCGTATGCCGGGTGGCATAATAGGAGACCTCCTGGCCGAGCAGGTGGTCGAACACCTTCTTCTGATTGTCGGCGACGATGCGGTTGCCGACCTTGGACAGCGCCACGGTCTGGCCATAGGCGGACACGCCCTTGATGGCGGACAGCGCCATGACGCCCAGAGCCACGCCCCAGATGGCGGCAACGGTCGGGGTCACGAAGATGGAGTTCACCGCATCGCGCATCAGCCACGCCATGCCGGCGGTGGAGAAGGCCATCAGGCCCATGAACGCGAAAGCGGTAGCGTAGCCCCTCCAGTGCATGCGGCCGTCCGTGAGGAACAGCCGCTGAACCACTCGAAGGCTCTCGTCTTTATCGATGGTCGCACGCAAGCGCGCCAACGGTTTGAAGGTCATAAAAATCTCCGGGCGCGGGCCATGCGCCGATCCATCAACCGCCATCCCGGCGGCAAGTCAACGTCGCGGCACATTCTGTCGCGGCATCTCATCCCGGCCGTATTCAAATCTGGCGCGGGGAAAACACGAGCCGTCCCGGCTCGGATAAGCGAACGGCCACCATGCTGTCATTTCTGGCAAGTGGTACGTCGGCACTGGAGGCCACGCCCGGAATCGAACCGGGGTGCAAGGATTTGCAGTCCTCTGCGTAACCACTCCGCCACGTGGCCTCACGGAGCGGTTCCCTAAAGCACGACGGGCCGGGGGGCAAGAGGCGGAGCGTGTGCGCCGGCAAACTGTCCACCCCTGTGACACAGATCGCACGCCGGCGCGTCTTGTCTTCGTTACCTTTGTACGGCACTCCAGAGCGTCTTCCGCTAAGGGAGAAGACACGGAGAAAATGTCCATGCGCAAACTCATCCTTGCCGCAGCCCTGGCTGTGCTGCCGACCGTGGCTCTGGCCGCCGGCCCGATTCTCGAGTTCACCTTCGGCAATGTCACCGTGGCGGTGGCGAAGGTGTCGGCGGTGGATGCCAATGCCCGCACCGTCACGCTGGTGGGTGCCGATGGCGCCTGGTCCGCCATCAAGATCGGGCCGGAGGTGAAGAACTTCCCGCAGATGAAGGCCGGCGACGAGATCAAGCTCGCCGTGGAGCAGGTGACCAACATCCGCGTTGTGCATCCCAATGACGGCACTCCGGTTCCGGTCGAAGTTGTCACCGTCGACACCACGCCCCTCGGCGCGAAGCCGGGTGCGGTGGTGAGCGATCGTCGCGAATTCGCCGCCACCATCACCAAGATCGTCCCGGATAGCCGCACCCTCACCCTGCAGGGCCCCGCCGGCAATTCGGTCACCTTCGCCATGCCCGGCGACCAGGCCGATTTCGGCAAGTTGAAGGCGGGCGACCACATCATCTTCCGTCAGGTGACCTTCACCGGACTGGCGGACCTCGCCGCTCCCGCTCCCGCTAAGTAGCCCGGCGAGCGCCACACCGCCGCCTTGCAAAAACGGCGACGGTGTGGCTCTTCAATCAGCCAAATGGCCCAGTCACCGGCCGGAGGATGAGATGATCGATTTCGTGGAACTTCGGCGCGGCATGGTGGACAGTCAGGTCCGGGCCAATGATGTCACCGACCTGCGCATCGTTGCCGCCATGCTGGAGATCCCGCGCGAGCGTTTCGTGCCGGAGCATCTGCGGGCGCTGGCTTATATCGACGACGATCTGGTGATCCGTCCCGCCACCGCTGCGGCACCGGCTCGTTATCTCATCGAGCCCATGGTGCTGGCCAAGCTGCTCCAGTTGGCGGACATCGCTCCCGATGCACTGGTTCTGGATATCGGCGTCGGCACCGGCTACTCGGCCGCGGTCCTTGCCCGCCTGTGCGAACAGGTGGTGGCCCTGGAGGACGATGGCGAATTGGCGGCGGCCGCCAACGCCGCCTTGAGCGATCTTGCCATCACCAACGTCGCCGTGCTGACCGGCGCGCTGACGGCGGGCTGGCCCGGCGAGGCGCCCTATGATGTGATTCTGCTGAACGGCTCGGTCGACGTGGTGCCCCCGGCCTTGCTGGCGCAACTCAAGGAAGGCGGCCGCCTGGTCTCGGTTGTGGGACGTGGCGGCGCTGCTCGCGCAGCGGTGTTCACGAAGGTGGGCGACGTGGCGAGCGAGCGGGTGGTTTTCAATGCCGCAATCCCGCCTTTGCCCGGCTTTGAAGCCACTCCCCGCTTTACCTTCTGACTGCACCAATTTACCTTCCGGCAACACCTGTGTCCGAACTGTCGCGGTGGGGCAAAATTGCGTCAGCGATCGAACCACTTGGTTCCATCGTCGAAGTCCGGTGGCTATGGTTCAGTTGAAATCCGCGCGTCTGGCTTCGTGTGGCGTCCTGCTTTGAGCGGAGCCGCGGTTCGGGAGATATCGATGTCGCTTGCGACGAATTTTGGCCGGCACCTCTCTGTCCTGGCTGGTGCGATGGCGCTTTCGGTAGCGCTGGCCTCCGGCGTTTCCGCTCAATCGCTGGATGTCGCGCTGGGCCAGGCCTATGTGAACAATCCATCCCTCAACTCGCAGCGTGCCGGAACGCGCGCGGTGGACGAGAATGTGCCGCAAGCCCTTGCCGGCTATCGTCCTACGGTCTCGGCGGGCGCCAGCATCGGGGGCCAGTATTCGCGGGCCTCGTCCGGCGGCGTTTCCACTGACGGAACGCTGGTTCCGCGCTCCGTCAACCTGACCGTCACCCAGACCATTTTCAATGGCCTGCTGACCGCAAGCACCACCCGCAAGGCCGAATCGACGGTGAAGGGCTCGCGCGAGACTCTGCGCAATACCGAACAGACGGTGCTGCTCAATGCGGTCACCGCCTATATGAACGTGCTCCAGGCGATCGCGCTGCTCGATCTGCAGAAGCAGAACCTCGCCGCCCTGCAGCAGGAATTGCGCGCCACCCGCGATCGCTTCAACGTTGGTGAAGTGACCCGCACCGACGTAGCGCAGGCGGAAGCCAAGGTGGCCGATGCCAATTACCAGGTTGCCCAGGCCGTGGCCAATCTGTCGTCTGATCGGGCGGTGTATCGCCAGGTGATCGGCGTGGAGCCCGGACAATTGTCGCCGCCCCGGTCGGTGGAGTTCATGATCCCCTCGACCGTGGATCGTGCGGTGTCTCAGGGGCTGGCTCAGCATCCCGCTATTCAGGCGTCGAAATTCGCCGTGGATGCCGCGCTGTTCCAGGTGAAGATGTCCGAGGCAGGGCTGGCTCCGAACCTCAGCCTTCAGGGGCAGCTGTCCCAAAGCTATGACCAGAGCAATTCGGTGGACAGCGCCAGCGGCGCCGGGGTCTCGCTCAACCTCACGGTTCCGATCTATCAGGGTGGCGCGGAATATTCGGCGATCCGCCAGTCCAAGGAATATCTGTCGCAGGCCCGCATCGAAGTGGATGTGAACCGGGACACCATCCGCGCCAATGCGGTGCAATATTGGGGTGCGTTGGAAGCCGCGAAGGTGCAGATCCAATCGGCGCAAGCCTCCGTGGCTGCCAACACGCTGGCGCTCGAGGGCGTGCGCGAGGAATGGCGGGTGGGCCAGCGCACCACCACCGACGTGCTGAATGCTCAGACGGATCTGACAAACTCCAAGTCCGCGCTGGTGACGGCTCAAAGAGACCGGGTCGTGGCGGCCTATTCGCTGATCTCCACCATCGGCAAGCTCGATGCCGTGTCCCTGGGACTGAAGGTCCCGGTCTACGACTCCCGCGTCCACTACAATCAGGTGCGGGACGCCTGGGCGGGAACCCGCACCCCGGATGGCAAATAATCGCGGGATGGCGGGTGAACCCTGTTGTCGCGGATTGGCCCGATGACATACTTCGAGCAATAGGTGGCGATTCTGGCGTCCATACTGAAACTCGGCGTTGCGCGCGGGTTGAAGGACGTCTTCGGCCGAGGGCGAGACATGTCCGCACATCCAAAGCCGCAAGAGCCTTCCATGGAGGAGATCCTGGCCTCGATTCGGCGCATCATCGCCGACGATGACCAGCAGCCTGTGCGCCGCCCTGCCGGGCGCCGGGACGATCCGACAGCCGAAATGCGCCGCCCGGAAGCGCCGCGTCCCGACGCGGGACGGGCGGAGCCGGCCCGCCCGGCTGCCCCTCGCCCCGATACGGCGCGCGGCCCGGTCGCCGAACAGCGGATGCAGCCGCCGTCGGCCGATCGCGCTCGCCACGACACCGACTACGCCTTGGCTCCGCGCATGGAAATGCCGCGCCTTGACGCCGCTCACGCGGATCACTTCGGCGTCGATACTCCACGCACTGACGCACCCCGGGCTGCGCCTGTGCGCCAGCCGGAGGCGCGGCGGCCTGAGGGCGAGGCACCGCGCCCCACGCCTCGGCCTGAACCCCAGCGTGCCGAAGCGCTCCGGCCGGAGACGGTCCGTGTGGAGCCGCCGCATTCCGAGCCGGTACGATATGGGACGCAGCGTCCCGACGCAGCTCAGCCTGCCGCCCAAGACGTCGCACGTCCCGCGCCGCGGCCGGTATCTGGTCCCGTCGATGGCGCCCGCGGCGAATATGGTCGGCTGGATCCCGTCCGGCCAGACGGGCGTGGGTCGCATGTGGCGCCTCCGGAAGCCGTTCACACCGCTGTTGAACGTGCCGTAGCCGAGACACGGTCGTCGCAGGACGCGCCTCGGTTCTTCGGCCATGATGCCGAACCGGCTGTCCGCCATCTGGAACGGGATGAAGCCGTGGTGCAGCCCCGGCCAGTTCCGCTGCGTGCCGAGAGCGCCCCGGAAGCCGCGCGGCCGATCATCGACGCTCGGTCCACCCGCCCGTCGGCAATGCCGGACGCACGCCGCAAGGACCTGCTGTCGCCGGCGGTGGATGCCGCCGTCATGGCCGCGTTCGAGTCGCTCGGCGATGTGTCGCTCGGGCAGACAGCGCTGCCGGAACAGGGCCGGACGGTGGAGGATCTCATCAAAGAGATCCTGCGGCCGATGCTGAAGACCTGGCTGGACGACCATCTGCCCGACATCGTCGAGCGCCTGGTACGTGCGGAAATCGAGCGGGTCGCGCGCAACGGTCGCTGAACCGCTTTTGCGCGGCCACGCTCGCGATCTTGCCTCTCCATGGCCATGCGGATGGCGGGGTGCGGGCCATTACGCCCCGTTCCCGATGCGACCACTTTGCACATGATCGATCTGCTTGCGCCCCCGCCGTTGGCGGGGGTGGAGCCGTCCCGCATCACCTCGCCCGTTGACGCGAGGGGCGTTCAACGGCTTTAACCCCCAATCCGGGCCAACGGCGCTTTCGGCCTCAGGGCCGCGACCATGGCCCCACGACTTTCATGGGGACGGAGCAGGGGCGCGGGTGCGTCTCGGCCGGCCCACTGGTTTCTTCCTGAGGGACGCCCGCCGTCCGCGGAGCTGACATATGCTCGACAAGGTCTTCGAACCCGCCGCCGTTGAGGCCCGCATTTCCGCCGCCTGGGAAGAGGCCGGCGCGTTCCGCTGCGGCCGCCCCGAGCGGGTGGATGCACCCGGCTTTTCCATCGTCATTCCGCCGCCGAACGTCACCGGCTCGCTGCACATGGGCCATGCGCTCAACAACACGCTCCAGGATATCCTGGCGCGGTTCGAGCGCATGCGCGGCAAGGACGTGCTGTGGCAGCCGGGCACCGACCATGCGGGCATCGCCACCCAGATGGTGGTGGAGCGCCAGTTGCTGGAGCGCAAGGAGCCCGGCCGCCGCGACATGGGCCGCGCCGCCTTCGTGGAGCGGATCTGGGCCTGGAAGGCCGAATCCGGTGGCACCATCGTCAATCAGCTGAAGCGCCTTGGCGCCTCTTGCGACTGGTCGCGAGAGCGCTTCACCATGGATGAGGGCCTGTCCCGCGCCGTACTGAAGGTGTTTGTGGAACTGCACCGCAAGGGGCTGATCTACAAGGACAAGCGCCTGGTCAACTGGGACCCCAAGCTGGTCACTGCCATCTCCGATCTGGAGGTGCAGCCGGTGGAGGTGAAGGGCAATCTGTGGCACCTGCGCTACCCGGTGGAGGGCGTGCCCGGCCGCTTCATCACGGTCGCCACCACCCGGCCCGAAACCATGCTGGGCGATACGGCAGTAGCCGTGCATCCCGACGATGAGCGCTATGCGGATCTGGTGGGCAAGTTCGTCATCCTGCCGCTGCTCGGTCGCCGCATCCCCATCGTGGCGGATGAATATTCCGACCCGGAAAAGGGCTCCGGCGCGGTGAAGATCACCCCGGCGCACGACTTCAACGATTTCGAGGTCGGCCGCCGGCATCATCTTCCGATGATCAACGTGCTCGATGCGGAAGCCCGCATCCAACCGGACGACATCCGCTCGGATTATGAGGCCCGGCGCGAGGCCTATGTGGACGATCCCGATTTCGGCGGCGTGCTCTCGCACCTCACCGGCATGGATCGCTTCGCCGCGCGCAAGCATATCGTCGAGTTGCTGACCAATCTGGAACTGCTGGAGAAGATCGAGCCGCATCCGCACACGGTGCCCCATGGCGACCGCTCCGGCGTGGTGATCGAGCCCTGGCTGACCGACCAATGGTATGTGGACGCCAAGACCTTGGCGCAGCCGGCGCTCGCGGCCGTGCGCGAGGGCAAGACGACGTTCGTGCCGAAGAATTGGGAAAAGACCTATTTCGAGTGGCTGGAGAACATCCAGCCCTGGTGCGTCTCCCGCCAGCTCTGGTGGGGCCACCAGATTCCGGCGTGGTACGACCCGTTCGGCAATGTCTTCGTCGAACTGGACGAGGATGCCGCCTTCGAGGCGGCTCTGGCCAAGAATGTCGCGGCCGAGAATCTGACGCCGGACGAGGCGCAGGTGTTGATCGACGATGCCGACAAGCGTGCCGCCTTCCTCACCCGCGACGAGGACGTGCTCGACACGTGGTTCTCTTCCGCTTTGTGGCCGTTCTCCACCATGGGCTGGCCCGACGAGACCGCGGAACTGAAGAAGTTCTATCCCACCTCGGTGCTGGTGACCGGCTTCGACATCATCTTCTTCTGGGTCGCCCGCATGATGATGATGGGCCTCCATTTCATGGAGGAGATCCCGTTCAAGGACGTCTACATCCACGCCCTCGTCCGCGACGAGAAGGGCGCGAAGATGTCGAAGTCCAAGGGCAACGTCATCGATCCGCTGGACCTGATCGACCAATATGGCGCCGACGCCCTGCGCTTCACCCTTGCGGCCATGGCGGCGCAGGGGCGCGACATCAAGCTCGCCACCTCGCGGGTGGAAGGCTATCGCAATTTCGCAACCAAGCTCTGGAACGCCACCCGCTTTGCCGAGATGAACGGCTGCGCCCGCGTCGCCGGCTTTGACCCGACCGCTGTGAACGGCACGCTCAATCGCTGGATCCTCGGCGAGGCCACCCGCGCTACCAATGAGGTCACAGCCGCCATCGAGGCCTATCGCTTCAACGAGGCGGCCGGCGCCATCTACCGCTTCCTGTGGAACGTGTTCTGCGACTGGCACCTGGAACTGGCCAAGCCGGTGCTCACCGGCCCGGACGGCGCCGCCAAGGACGAGACCCGCGCGACCACGGCCTTCGTGCTCGATGTGGCTCTGCGGCTGTTGCACCCCTTCATGCCCTTCCTCACCGAGGAATTGTGGGCGCGCACCGGCGAGCAGGGACCGGCGCGTGAGGGGCTGCTGGCGCTCGACCAGTGGCCGGTGCTGTCGCTGGAGGCGCCCGACGCCGAGGCCGAGGTGGGCTGGGTGCTGGATCTGGTCACCGAGATTCGCTCGGTGCGGGCGGAAATGAACGTTCCCGCTTCCGCGCAGGTGCCGCTGGTGCTGGTGGGCACCAGCCCCGAGACTCAGGCGCGGGCGTCCGCATGGGAGGATGCCATCCGCCGGCTGGCCCGCCTCTCCGAGGTGTCGTTCGCCGCCGAGGTGCCGTCCGAGAGCGTCCAGATGGTCATCCGTGGCGAGGTGGCGGCATTGCCGCTGGCCGGCGTGGTGGATCTGAAGGGCGAACTGGAACGGCTGCGCAAGGAAGTCGCCAAACTCGACCAGGAGGTGGGTCGCATCGACGCCAAGCTCGGCAACGAAAGCTTCGTCGCCCGCGCGCCGGAAGAGGTGGTCGAGGCAGAACGCGAGAAGCGGGCCGAGTATCTGGCCCGCAAAGACAAGGTGGTTCTGGCCATTAACCAATTGTCGCGCGGGGCTTGATTAGTCGTCGCGGGGGCTACGGCCCCTGTGACAGCAAAGCCACACTGGCTTTCTTATAATGCCTCTGGGGAGCTTGGGCCCCCAGACGCCGCGAAGCCGCCACAAAACGCCGCGAAATCGAGGGTGGTAACGGCGGTCGCGTAGCGCGGGAAATGGTCCCCTCCGCCGTGACCGAGGTGGGTTCGCGGATGTGTGGGTGTCGGACCGATTATGGTCTTCCAGGAGGGGCAATGCAGCCCGGTCGCCAAGGAGAAGCCTTGACGCGGCCTTGGCTCAGCCGTGATATCGCCTCCACCCCATGGCACCTTGACCGCATCATGGGTTTGACTTCAGCCATCACCGGATCTGCGCGTCTCCACGCGGCCCTGCCCGGCGCCGCCCGCGCCGCCGCATTCGCGGCGCTGATCGGCCTGACTGCCATGATTGGCGCCATTGCACCCGCTCAAGCCTTCGACGGAAATACCCAGGGTGGCGGCTCCTCCGCTGCTTTGACACCGCCGGCCAGCCTGCCGCTGCCGCCGGGCGCCCGCCCGGTTGATGAGGCATTTCGCTCCGGCACTCAGGCGCTGCGGTCCGGCCAGACCGCCAAGGGCGTGGATGCCCTCCGCTATGCCGCCGACCAGGGGCATCCGGCCGCCCAGTGGAAACTGGGCCGCATGTATGCAGATGGCGACGGCGTGAAGCGGGACGACGCCAAGGCGTTCGAATATTTCAGCCGCATCGCCAATCTGCATGCGGAAGACTATCCCGGCACGGCGCAGGCGCGGTTTGCCGCCAGCGCCTTCGTGGCCTTGGGCAGCTATTATCTCGCCGGCATTCCCAACACCGCGGTGCGGCGCGACCCGTCCCGCGCGCGGGACATGTTCTCCTATGCGGCATCGTATTTCGGCGATCCCGACGCGCAGTACCGTCTCGGGAAGATGTATCTAGAGGGCATCGGCACCCAACGGGATCCCCGTCAGGGCGCGCGGTGGCTGATCCTTTCCGCGCAGAAAGGCCAGTATGAAGCCCAGGCCCTGCTGGGGCACCTGCTCTTCCGCGGCGACGACGGCATCCCCCGCCAAGGCGCCAAGGGGCTGATGTGGCTGACCCTCGCGCGCGACGGCGCGGCCGCCCCCGACGACAAATGGGTGGTGGATCTCTATGAGGACGCCTTCTCCGAAGCGACCCCGGACGAACGGGCCATGGCGCTACAGTATCTCGAGCAGTGGCTGAAGAGCGCCCAGCGCTGAACCAGCGGCAGCGTCCTAACGCCCGCACCTCTCCCTGACCGCGCCCCGCTGAAGCCCCCCCCCAATCTATTACCTCCGGCACGCCCGCAGACTGACATCTGCCGGCCGCGGTACCGCCGGCCCTACCCTCGGCGTATGATCTGCCAGGGGGCGACGGGCGTAGTTGGACACAGGTCCGCGCAACTGGCCCAGACAGGGAGAACGATCATGAGCGCCGCCAGCACCGCCGTGATGTGGTTCCGTGACGACCTGCGTCTCGCGGACAATCCCGCTCTCGCCGCCGCGGCCGATGGCCGACAGGTTCTCGCGCTGTATGTGCTGGATGAGGATAGCCCCGGCGTGCGCCGGCTGGGTGGAGCCGCGCGCTGGTGGCTGGCCAGGTCGCTGCGGGCCTTGCAGGCGGATCTCGGCCGGTATGGCGTGCCCCTGATTCTCAGACGCGGCGCGGCGGGCCGCATCGTGCCGGAGATCATGCGGGCGGCGGGAGCCGACCGCCTCGCCTTCAATTGGCGTCCGGGGAAGGCGGAACAGGCCGTGGACGGGGCCGTGGCCCAAACACTCGCCGCCTCTGGACAGACGGTGGAGCGTACGCTCGGCCATCTCCTGCATCTGCCGGGGGACGTCCGCGGCACAGGTGGCGGTCTGCCGCGCACTTTTTCCGCCTTCCAGCGGGCGGCGATGAAGGTACGGAATATCGGTCAGCCTCTGCCGGTGCCCCGCCTCTCCGGCGCTCCGTCCCTCCCGAGCGACAGTCTGGATGCCTGGGGTCTCGAGCCCACAACGCCAGATTGGGCGGGCGGATTGCGGGAGGCGTGGCAGCCGGGCGAGGCGGCGGCGCGGGCGCGGCTGGAGCGCTTCCTGTCAGACGGTTTGGCCGGCTATGCCGATGGCCGTGACCGGCCGGACCAGACCCACGTCTCCCGTCTATCGCCGGATCTGCGCGCCGGGGCGCTCTCCCCGCGACAGGTGCTGATCGCCGCCCTGGCGGCGGGCGACGCCGGCACGGTCGCGACCAAGGACGTGCAGAAATTCGAATCAGAGGTGTATTGGCGGGAATTCTCCCATCACCTGCTGTTCGCGTTTCCCGACCTTGGCCGGCGCAATCTCCAGTCCTCCTTCGATGCCTTTCCCTGGCGGGAATGCTCCGGCGATCTGAAAGCCTGGCAGCACGGCCGCACCGGCTATCCCATCGTCGACGCCGGTATGCGGCAGCTGTGGCAGACCGGCTGGATGCACAATCGGGTGCGCATGGTCGTGGCCTCCTTCCTGTGCAAGCACCTGCTCATCCACTGGCAGGAGGGCGAGCGCTGGTTCTGGGACACGTTGGTGGATGCCGATCCCGCCAGCAATGCCGCCAGTTGGCAATGGGTGGCCGGCTCGGGTGCCGACGCCGCCCCCTACTTCCGCATCTTCAATCCGGTGCTCCAGGGCGAGAAGTTCGACCCCGACGGCAGCTATGTGCGCACCTACGTGCCGGAGCTTGCCCATCTGCCAGCGCGGCTGATCCACAAGCCGTGGGACGCCGGCCTGGATTTGGCCCGGGCCGGCATCCGGCTGGGCGTGGATTATCCCAAGCCCATCGTCGATCATGCCGCCGCGCGTGAGCGGGCGCTGCGGGCATTCGAGCATACTCGCCGGGAGCTGCGCCCCGCCGGCTGAGGCGGGACACCACAGGCACGGAGGTTGCTGCCCCCTCCCCCGTTGGCTAGGCTGCTTCGGGAATGCTGGAGTGGTTCCCATGAATTTCCGCGACGGGCTTGTAAATTCCATCGGCCATACGCCGCTCATCAAGCTCAAACGCGCCTCGGAACTGACCGGATGCACGATCCTCGGCAAGGCCGAGTTCATGAATCCGGGTCAGTCGGTGAAGGATCGCGCGGCGCTCGGCATCATTCAGGATGCCATTGCCAAGAAGCAGATCGAGCCCGGCGGCATCATCGTCGAGGGTACCGCTGGCAATACCGGCATCGGCCTGGCGCTGGTGGCGGCGCCCTTCGGCTTCCAGACGGTGATCGTGATCCCTGAGACCCAGTCCCAGGAAAAGAAGGACATGCTGCGGCTGGCGGGCGCCACTTTGGTGGAGGTGCCGGCGGTGGCCTATGCCAACCCCAACAATTACGTGAAGGTCTCCGGCCGACTCGCCGAGGCGCTGGCAAAAACGGCGCCGCATGGGGCCATCTGGGCCAACCAATTCGACAATGTGGCCAATCGCGAAGCCCATATCGCCACCACCGGCCCGGAAATATGGGAGCAGACCGACGGCAAGGTGGATGGCTTCGTGTGTGCGGTCGGTACCGGAGGTACCTTCGCCGGCGTCGGGCTGGCGCTGAAGGCCCGCAATGCGGCCATCAAGATCGCCCTGGCCGATCCCATGGGCGCTTCACTCTATTCTTTCTACACCAGCGGCGTGCTGCAGGCAGAAGGCAGTTCCATCACCGAGGGCATCGGCCAGGGCCGTATCACCGCCAATCTCGAAGATGCGCCCGTGGATGCCGCGTTCCAAATCCCAGATGCGGAGGCCATCCCCATCGTGTTCGATCTGCTGGAACATGAGGGCCTGTGCCTGGGTGGCTCGTCCGGCATCAATGTGGCGGGTGCCATCCGGCTTGCGCGGGAACTCGGGCCGGGCCACACCATCGTGACCATCCTGTGCGACTACGGCACCCGTTATCAGTCCAAGCTGTTCAATCCCGACTTCCTGCGTTCCAAGAACCTGCCGGTTCCCGCCTGGCTGGAGCGCAAGATCGAGGTTCCCAACGTTCTCCTCTAAAGACACCGTCCCGCAACACCTGAAGGCCCGCAATGACCTCCCCCTTCGTTTCCACCGAATGGCTCGCCGCCAACCTGACCGCGCCCGATCTGGTGATCGTCGACGGCTCCTGGCATCTGCCCCCCGCCGGGCGCAGTGGCAAGGCGGAATTCCTGGAGCGGCATATTCCCGGCGCGGTGTTCTTCGACATCGACACGATCTCCGATCCGAGCACGGGCCTGCCCCACATGCTGCCCGATACAGCCGCCTTCGCCGCCGCGGCGGGTGCGCTGGGCATTGGTGATGGCTTGCGCGTTGTCGTCTATGACGCCGCCGGCCTGTTTTCGGCGCCGCGGGTGTGGTGGACCTTGAAGGCTTTCGGCGTGCGCGAGGTGCTGATTCTCGACGGCGGGCTGCCGAAATGGCTGGCGGAAGACCGGCCCACGGAGAGCGGGCCCGCAACTCGCGCCCCCGCCGTTTTCTCGGCCCGGTTGGACCGTTCCATTGTGGCGGATATCGCCAAGGTCGAAACCGCGATTTCCGGATCCTTTATCCAGGTGCTCGATGCCCGCCCGGCGGACAGGTTTGCTGGTACCGCCCCAGAACCACGGCCGGGCATTTCCTCCGGCCACATCCCCGGCAGCCTCAACCTGCCCTTCGGCAAAATCGTCAAGGACGGGCACCTGGTATCCCCGGAAAACATCCGCGCCGCCTTGATTGACGCTGGGGTGGACCTCGAGCGTCCCGTGGTTACCACCTGCGGGTCCGGTGTGTCCGCCGCCATCTTGTGGGTGGCTCTTGAGAGCATCGGCAAGTTGCCGCTGGCGCTCTATGACGGGTCCTGGGCGGAATGGGCCTCCAGCGGCAAGCCGATCGCAACCGCTCCAAAATGACGTGCATTCCGCAGGTTGTGCAACGCACAATAGGCATTTAGGTCAGCGTCACGCAAGCCTCCTCCCCAACTTTCGCCTGAGCACGGCGGGCTTTGGGGGGAGCACCCTTTCAACGCCATGCAGTTTTAGCCCGGTCGCGGTCTGGCCCAACGACCGTCGATCGGCTGGCGTTGAAAGGAATTGGTTATGTCATTCAAGAATCTCCCGATCATGTTCAAGATCGGTATCCTCATCATCATGCTCGGCGTCTGCGCCCTCGGCGGCACCATCTTCGCCGGTGGCAAGATCAATGATGTTTCAGCAGCGTATGACGCTGCGTTGGACGAGGATGCCGGCTATCTCCAGCTCGCCCGGCTCAACCGCCAGACCGTGGGCCTGCAGCGCTCCATCTATCAGATCATCGTCGCGACGACGGACGAGGAGCTCAAGGCGGCAGACGCTCGTTATAAGGCGACGTTGGCAGCCTTCGAAACCCGCGCCAAGGATGCCCGCGCGCTCCTTCCCGCACTCACAGGCCAGATCGACAAGATCACGACGGACTTGCGCTCCACCCTGAGCGGCGCCTGCGGGCCGACACTTAAGCTGGCCATGTCATCCACCGCTCCGGATGACATCATCAAGTCCGGCCGCATGATGGCGTCGGATTGCGATCCCGCCCTGCGGGTCCAGGTCGATGCCGTGACCAAGCTCATTGATGACGGCGTCGCCAAGGCGAAGGCGACCCTCGATGAGCTCGAGAAGTCCACCTCCTCCACCATCAGCTTCCTCAACATCCTGATGGGCTGCGTCGTCGTCGCCGCTCTGGTGGTCGCCGGCCTCGTGACCCGCTTCGGCATCGTGAAGCCGATCAATAGCATCCTGTCCGTCATCGGCGAGATCCAGGCCGGCAAGCTCACCGTCACCGTGCCGAGCACTGAGCGCAAGGACGAGGTCGGCACCATCGCCAAGAGCGTGGAAACCTTCCGGCTCGGACTGGTGGAAGCCGAGCGCCTGCGGGGCGAAGCCGCCCTCCAGGAACAGCGTTCGGCTGAGAAGGTCCGCAACGAGCGGCTGGAGATCGCCAACACGTTCGAAGCCAGCATGGGCGCCCTCGCCAATGCCTTCGCCCAGTCTTCAAACGAAGTCTCCGAAGCCGCCCGCAACCTCGCCTCCACCGCGGAAGAGACCTCGCGCCAGGCTGAAGCTGTCGGTGGCGCCGCCCAGGAAGCCAGCCACAATGTGCAGACGGTCGCCGCCTCCACCGAGGAAATGACCGCCTCCATCCGCGAGATCGGCTCCCAGGTGTCCCACGCCGCCAAGATCGCGGCCACGGCCGCCGACGAGACCGCCCGCACCCAGACCGAGATCATCGAGCTGTCGCAGTCGGCGGCCAAGATCGGCGAAGTGGTGATCCTGATCACCAATATCGCCAGCCAGACCAACCTCTTGGCGCTGAACGCCACCATCGAGGCGGCGCGTGCCGGCGAGATGGGCAAGGGCTTCGCGGTGGTGGCCCAGGAAGT
>CALRNP020000069.1:0-23038 GCA_943369575.1 Azorhizobium sp. AG788
GAGCGGCTATGAGGGCCTCGAGGTCACGCCGGTGCCGATCAATCACGACATCATCAACGCGGGCAAGGTGCGGCTGGCCAACGCTGATGATCTGCTGGACCACGCGATCCGCGCGTGGGACGACGCCCTGCTGGCTGGAGAGAAACACGGCTTCCGCAACGCTCAGGTCACCGTGATCGCCCCCACCGGGACGATCGGCCTGCTGATGGATTGCGACACCACCGGCATCGAGCCCGACTTCGCGCTGGTGAAGTTCAAGAAGCTGGCCGGCGGCGGCTACTTCAAGATCATCAACCGCGCCGTGCCGGAAGCGCTGCGCACCCTGGGCTATAGCGAAGCCCAACTGGCCGAGATCGAAGCCTATGCGGTGGGCCACGGCTCGCTGGCGCAGGCGCCCGCCATCAACCACGCCACCCTGCGGGCCAAGGGCTTTGACGACGCCACCCTCGCCAAGGCGGAAGCGGCGGTGAAGAGCGCGTTCGACATCAAGTTCGCCTTCAACCGCTGGACCTTCGGCGAAGAGTTCCTGGTCAAGAACCTGGGCGTCACCCCTGCCCAGTTGGCGGACCCGAAGTTCGACCTGCTGAGCCATCTCGGCTTCTCGCGCGCCGACATCGATCTGGCCAATGTGCATGTCTGCGGCGCCATGACCCTGGAGGGCGCGCCGTTCCTGAAGGCCGAGCACCTGCCGGTGTTCGATTGCGCCTCGCCCTGCGGACGCATCGGCAAGCGCTCGCTCTCGGTGGACAGCCACATCCGCATGATGGCGGCGGCCCAGCCGTTCATCTCGGGGGCGATCTCCAAGACCATCAACATGCCCAATGACGCCACGGTGGAAGACTGCAACGCAGCCTATCTGCTGTCCTGGCGCCTGGCGCTGAAGGCCAATGCGCTCTATCGCGACGGCTCCAAGCTCTCGCAGCCGCTGAACGCCCAACTGGTGGCGGACGACGAGGACGAGGACGACGCGCTGGAGACGCTGGTGGCCCAGCCCTCTGCGGCCCGCACCGCTGCGGTGACCGAGAAGATCGTGGAGCGGGTGATCGAGCGCATCGTCGAGCACCGCATCCGCGATCGCGACAAGATGCCGGATCGCCGCAAGGGCTATACCCAGAAGGCGGTGGTCGGTGGCCACAAGCTCTATCTGCGCACCGGCGAATATGATGACGGCCGCCTCGGCGAGATCTTCATCGACATGCACAAGGAAGGCGCGGCGCTCCGCTCGCTTCTGAACAACTTCGCCATCGCCATTTCGCTGGGCCTTCAGTACGGCGTGCCGCTGGAAGAGTATGTGGACGCCTTTACCTTCACCCGCTTCGAGCCCGCCGGCCCGGTGCAGGGCAACGACACCATCAAATACGCCACTTCCATCCTCGACTATGTGTTCCGGGAACTGGCGGTGTCCTATCTCGGCCGCAACGATCTCGGGCACGTCGACCTGTCTGAGACCGGCTTCGACGCGCTGGGCAAGGGCGTCGACGAGGGCAAGGCGCCGTCCGCCGCCTCGCGGGTGGTGTCCAAGGGGCTGGTGCGCGGCAAGAACGTCAGCCTGATGATGCCGCAGACGGTGGCTGAGACGCGCCCGGCCTCCGACAACGTCACCGTGCTGCGCGCCCGCACCGACGGCGCCACTGCCCTGAAGTCCGAGCCCGAAGTCCAGCCTGCGGAAGAGGTATCGGAACTGGAAGCTGCGGTTGAGAGCCTGATGGAGAAGACCTTGCCTTGGGGGCCCGCCGCCCGGACGCAGGACCGCCGCGCCGAAGCCCGCGCGAAGGGCTATGAAGGCGAAGCCTGCCCCGAGTGCATGAACTTCACCATGGTCCGCAATGGCACCTGCCTGAAGTGCGACACCTGCGGCGGCACGACGGGGTGTTCGTGAGTGAACAGCTCCCTTTTTGTCGTGTCGTGGCACCCAAAGGTTGAGCATTTGACGCCATAGTGTGGCTCATTGGCAGCCAAAGGTTGGCGCAACGCCTGAAAATGGCACTGAAACAGGGAAAGGGCCCCCGCATTCACGGAGGCCCTTTTTCGTTTTGGTGGTCCGTGCCTTCTCGGTGCTTAACTGCCGCAGGCCATCAGCCTCGCGGGAGATGCCATGTGCTTTGTCGCTGAGTGGCACTGCGCCCAGGTCATCGTCACCATCGGAGGATCGTCGTCGCCCGAAAAACGCCAGTGCGAGGCCGAGCTTGGCGGAAGGCTGAGGTGGGTGTCTGGTGGCGTGCCGTTTCACCAACTTATCGTCGGATCTGGCAAGCATGTGGGGCCGGGCGCAATGCCGTGCGGTCACGATCGAGGTGACTAGCTCGGAATGGCGGCTAGTCCCGATCCCCGGGCCCAGCCGCCGGGAGGCCTCCGCACTCGGGCCATCAACCTCCCGGACCGGCACATCGACCTGCCAAAGGCGAGGCAAAGGGATTTCCGATGATGACTCATATCCGCGCCTCGATGGCCTTTCCGCGATGTCCGCTTTGCGCCGCCATCTCGGCCGTTCGACTGACACTTGAGACTTCCCGAAAGCCGACATTGATTGTGGAGCGGCCGACACCCAGCAGATTTCTTCGGCGTATGTGTTTCGAATCCCACGCGATCCGCCGAACACCGCCGTTTCTGCGCCATTAAGCAATGTCGAGGGGCGACAATGGTGAGCTTTGCCCTCTCCCGCGCGGATTTCAGATGGTCCCTCAAACAGCCTTGGTGATTGATCTGCTCCGCTGCCGGCGGTCCCTCCACGCGGCGTGACGCCAGTTCCGGCGAAGCCGAGGGCGATGACTTCCCCACGGACCGGCCAAATGCTGTAACGTTGGCGCCGACGCAGCCAAATCGCCCCTCTCTCGCCTATCCGGAACCTTTCCCGAGGCTCCGGCTTATCTGACATGGCCCGTTCCGCCTCCTCATCCCTGGTGCGATGCCGGGCTGAAAGGCGAACATGCTGGCTAAACTCCGCGCGGTTTTCGACCGTCGTTCGTCCGCGCCCTGGAGCGACACGTCCCCTGTCCGGGAGGAGCTGTTCGGCGTCGAACGGCTGGAACAGCATGCCGAAAGCCTTGCGGTTGCTCAAACGGTCTCGCCGCGTCCGCCGATCGTCGTCTCCTTGCAAAGCCGCCTGAACGATAATGCCAAGGTGCTGCTGGCCGCCTATCGCGCCAGCGCGGCCGAACTGGAGGAGGGAAACGGGGTCGTGCCGGCAGCCGAATGGCTGCTGGACAATTATCACCTCGTCGAGGAGCAGATCCGCGAGATCCGGGACGACCTGCCGCCGGGTTATTACCGCCAGTTGCCCAAGCTCGCCGCAGGCCCTTTCGCCGGCTATCCCCGCGTGTTCGGGCTCGCCTGGGCGTTTGTCGCTCACACCGACAGCCACGTCGATCCAAACACTCTGAGGCGCTTTGTTGCCTCCTATCAAACCGTCGAGCCGCTCTCGATCGGCGAGCTCTGGGCGGTGGCGATCACGCTGCGCATCGTTCTGATCGAAAATCTGCGCCGTCTGACCGACCAGATCATGGCCGGCCGGGCGGCGCGTGCCGAGGCCGATGCGCTGGCCAATCGGGTACTGGAGTCCGGCTTTGCCGGCTTCGCGCTCGACCGCGATATTATCGCGCGCTCGTCCAGGCCGCTGTCCGAACTGTTTGCGGCGCAGTTGGCCAAGCGTTTGCGCGACCAGGACCCGCGCACCACGCCGGCATTGGGCTGGCTCGATGAGCGTTTGGGATTGCAGGTGTCGTCGATTGACGAGGTGGTTCAGCACGCGCAGCAGAGGCAGGGCGCGTCAAACGTCTCGGTGCGCAACGTCATCACCAGCATGCGCCTGATCTCCGACATCGACTGGGCAGAATGGTTCGAGAGCGTCAGCCTGGTCGACAAAACGCTGAGAGGTGCCAGCGGCTTCGACGAAATGGATTTTGCGACCCGCAATCTCTACCGCAGCGCCATCGAGCAACTCGCGCGCGGCTCCCACGTCAGCGAATTGGACGTTGCGCACCGTGCGCTGAACGCCAGTGCGGGCGGCTCCCAGGCCGAAGCCCGTACAACTGGCGCGGCGCCGAGCGCCTGCGATCCCGGCTATTACCTGATCGCCGAAGGCCGCGTCGCGCTGGAAAAAAGCATCGGCTTTCGCACCCCGGCACCGCTGTGGATCGCCCGGCTGAATGCGCCGTTCGGTGTGCATGGCTATGCGGTGGCGGTCCTGCTCACCACGCTGGCCCTGCTTGTCATCGCCTACCTCTGGCTCGACGGTCCCGGGGCCCCCGCCGGCTGGCTGTTGCTGCTGGCACCGCTCGCCTTCCTGCCGGCGTCGGATGCGGCCAGCGCGCTGGTCAATCGGGGCGTGGCCCGATCGTTCGGTGCCTCGCCCTTGCCGGGGCTGGAGCTCGCGGCCGGGGTTCCGACCTCTTTGCGTACGCTGGTGGTGGTGCCGACGCTGCTCACCAGCGAAGCCGATCTGCTCGAGCAGATCGAACGGTTGGAGGTTCACTACCTCACCGGCTCCAGCGGCGATCTCGCCTTCGCGCTGCTGTCGGACGGCATGGATGCCGACCAGGAAACGGTCCCGGGCGACGCGGCCCTGCTTGCCACCGCCACGGCGGCGATTGCGCAGCTGAATCGCCGCTACGGGCCGGCGCTGTCGGGGAGCCGCTTCCTGCTGCTGCACCGCCACCGCGTCTGGAACCAAAGCGAAGGCAAATGGATGGGATGGGAGCGCAAGCGTGGCAAGCTGCATGAGTTGAACCGCCTGCTGCGCGGCGCCACCGATACCAGCTTCATCGCCCTCAACGGCCAGCCGCCGCAGGCCCCGGCCGACGTGCGCTACGTGATCACGCTGGACGCCGACACCCGCCTGCCGCGCGATGCGGCCGTGCGGCTGGTCGGCAAGATGGCCCATCCGCTCAACCGGCCGCAGTTCAGCATGGCCGAGCAGCGCGTGGTGGGCGGCTATGCGATTCTGCAACCGCGCGTCACGGCCTCGCTGCCGATCGGGCGCGACGGCTCGCTCTACCAGCGCGTCTATTCCGGCCCCGGCGGCATGGACCCCTATGCGGCGGCGGTGTCGGATGTGTATCAGGACATGTTCGGCGAGGGCTCCTACACCGGCAAGGGCATTTATGATGTCGACGCATTCGAGGCCTCGCTCGCCGGCCGAATCAAGGAAAACGTGCTGCTGAGCCACGATCTGTTCGAGGGCATCTATGCCCGCGCGGGTCTGGCGTCGGATGTCGAGGTGGTGGAGGACTTTCCCTCCCGTTACGACGTGATCGCCAAGCGCAAGCACCGCTGGACCCGTGGCGACTGGCAGTTGCTGCCCTGGGTGTTCGGCCTCCGTTCCGGCGCGGATGCGGTGCCGACGCTCGGCCGCTGGAAGATGCTGGACAATCTGCGCCGCTCGCTGGTCGCGCCGTTCACCTTGGCGGCGCTGGGCGTGTGCTGGCTGGCGCCGGCACCGTGGAATGTCCGGGCCGTACTGGCGCTCATCGCGGCGATCGCGATCCCCGCCTTTCTGCCGGCGCTCTTCTCGGTTGTGCCACGCGGGAGGTGGATCCGGCTGCTCAGCCATGTGGCGGCGCTGATTGACGATCTGCGCATCGCGCTGCTGCAGACGACGTTCACCTTCGCCTTTCTCCCCGATCAAAGCTGGCGCCTTGGCGATGCGGTGGCCCGCACGCTGATCCGGCTGTTCGTCACCCACAGGCACCTGCTGGAATGGACCACAGCGGCGGTAGCGGGCGCGCAGCCGCGCCTCGATCTCATGGGCTTCTATCGCGGGATGCAGGGCAGCACCGCGCTCGGGCTAGTGATGACTCTTGGCGCGCTCGCCTGGGCGCCGGCGTCGTGGCCGGTCATCCTCCCCTTCGCCGCGCTGTGGCTGGGCGCGCCCGCACTGGCCTTCTGGGCGAGCCGTTCGCCGCCCATCGCCAGGACACTGGCGGTCTCATCCCTTGATGCCCGCGCTCTGCGGCTGATCGCCCGCCGCACCTGGCGCTTCTTCGAAACGTTCGTCACGCCGTCCGAGAACATGCTGCCGCCGGACAATTTCCAGGAGGATCCCAAGCCGGTGATTGCTCACCGCACGTCGCCGACCAATATCGGGCTCTATCTGCTGTCCTCGGTCGCGGCGCGCGACTTCGGTTGGGCCGGGACGATGGAGACGGTCGAGCGCCTGGAGGCGACGCTATCGACCATGCAGCGCATGGCGCGCTTCAAGGGGCATTTCTTCAACTGGTATAGCACGCGCGACCTGCGGGTGCTGGAGCCGGCCTATGTCTCCTCGGTCGACAGCGGCAATCTCGCCGGCCATCTTCTCGTCGTTGCCGTCGCCTGCGAGGAGTGGATCGCCGGGCCGCTCACGCATGAGGCCGAGACCGGCATCGCCGACGCCATAGTCCTCGCCCGCGAGGCCCTCGGGACGAGCAAGGTGAGGGCTGCCGACGAGCGCACCGGCCAGCTTGATAGCCTGTTCGTCGAGATCAACGCGCTACTGTGCGGCGGACAGGGACTGGAGGCCTCAACACCGACACTGATACGGCTGTCCGAGAAGGCATCGCGCCTGGCCGCCGACCTGACCCCGATGGCCGACGAAAGCCGCGCGCCGAATCTGGTGTTCTGGACCGAACGCGTGCGCGTCGCGGTGGCCGAGCACGAGCGCGATCGGCTTTATCTCGCGGATGCGCCCCGCACGCTGCGGAACCGGCTGCGCACCATCGCCCAGACCGCGCGTGACATGGCGCTGGCGATGGATTTCGCTTTCCTCCTCGATCCTGATCGCAAGCTGCTGTCCATCGGTTACAGCGTTCCTGACAACTGCCTTGACCCGAGCTGCTACGACCTGCTGGCCTCTGAGGCCCGCCTCGCCAGCCTGTTCGCCATCGCCAAGGGCGATGCGCCGACACGGCACTGGTTCCGGCTCGGGCGCACCGCGACGCCGCTCGGCAGCGCTTCCGCGCTCGTCTCGTGGTCCGGCTCGATGTTCGAATATCTGATGCCCTCGCTGGTGATGCGCGCGCCGACCGGCAGCCTGCTGGAACAGACCAACCGGCTGGTGGTGGCGCGCCAGCAGAGCTATGCGCACGGGCGCGGCGTGCCCTGGGGCATCTCGGAATCCGCCTATAACGCGCGCGATCTCGAATTCACCTACCAGTACTCGAATTTTGGCGTGCCGGGCCTCGGCCTGAAGCGTGGTCTGTCGGACAATCTGGTGATCGCGCCTTATGCCACAGGACTGGCGACGATGATTGACCCCTCAGGGGCGCGGGCGAATTTCGACCGGCTCGCCGATATGGGGGCCAACGGACGCTACGGCTTCTACGAGGCGCTGGACTTCACGCCGGCCCGCCGGCCCGCCGATGCCAGCGTCGCCATCGTCCGTAACTTCATGGCCCATCACCAGGGCATGACGATCGTCGCCATCGCCAATGTGCTGCAAGGCGGAAAGATGCGCGCGCGCTTCCACCGCGAGCCGATTATCCAGGCCAGCGAATTGCTGTTGCAGGAGCGCATGCCGCGCAATGTGATCGTCGCCTATCCCCGCGCCGAAGAGGTGAAGGCCTCCACCAGGGGCGAGCCCGGCGATGCGCCGAACGTGCGCTCGCTCAAGCCGCCATCGGGCGGCGCGGCGGTGACGCATCTGCTCTCCAATGGTCGCTATGTCGTGATGGTGACCACGGCCGGCACCGGCTTTAGCCGCTGGCGCGACATTGCCGTGACCCGCTGGCGCGAGGATGCGACGCGCGACGTGCAAGGCTCCCACATCTTTCTGCGTGACAGCCAGAGCGGCGATTTATGGTCGGCCGGCGCCCAGCCCTTCGGCGTTGCCGCCGAGCATGACGACGTGGTGTTCTCCGAGGACCGCGCCGAGTTCATCCACCGCAGCCCATCGCTCATCACCACCATGGATCTGCTGGTCTCCGGCGAGGATGATGGCGAGGTGCGGCGCGTCTCGCTGACAAATAGCGGGCGGCGGGCACGCGAGATCGAACTCACCTCCTATGCCGAGCTGGTGCTGACGACGCCCGGCACCGACAACGCGCATCCGGCCTTTGCCAAGATGTTCGTCGAGACGGAGCTCCGCCCGGAATTCGGTGCGCTGATCGCCACCCGCCGGCTGCGCTCGCCGCACGAGGCCGAGATCTGGGCCGCGCATTTCGCCGTCATCGAGGGCGAGATGCTCCAGCCGCTGCAATATGAGACCGATCGCGCCCGCTTTCTCGGCCGCAACCGCGAGCCGGGCGAGGCGGCGGTCATCCGCGAGGGGGCGCCGCTGTCCAATACGGTCGGCACCGTGCTCGATCCGGTTTTTGCGCTGCGCCATCGCGTGAAGGTGCCCGCCGGTCGCACCGTGCGCATCGCCTTCTGGACGCTCGTCGCGTCGTCGCGCGAGGAACTGCTCAACCTCGTCGACAAGCATCATGACCGCAACGCGTTCGAGCGGGCGAAGACGCTGGCGTGGACGCAGGCGCAGGTGCAACTGCGCCATCTCGACGTGAATGCCGAGGAGGCCGCCGACTTCCAGCGGCTGGCGGCGCCGATCATCTACGCCGATTCCCGTTTCCGCGTGCCCTCCGACGTCATCGTGCGCGGCGCCGGGCCGCAATCTGCACTTTGGCAGTATTCGATATCCGGCGATCTGCCGATCGTGCTGCTGCGCATCGACGATCTCGAGGACATGGCGCCAGTGCGCCAGCTTCTGCGCGCCCATGAATATTGGGGCATGAAGCGGCTGGGGGTCGATCTGGTCATTCTCAACGAGCACGCCTCGTCCTATGTGCAGGATCTGCAGATCGCCATCGAGACCGCCGTGCGCTCCAGCCAGTCGCGCCCACACTTTGGCGACGAGCGGGGGCAGGGTACGGTTCATGTGCTGCGCACCGATCTGATGAGCCTGGAAGGGCGCGGGCTGCTGCAATCGGTCGCCCGCGTCGTGCTCTCGGCGCGTCGTGGCTCGATCGCCAACCAGCTGAGCTATATTCCGGCCTTTCCGGCGCGCCCGGCGGCAATGCGTCGCCGCCGCACCGCGGCGACGATGGCGGTGCCGGCCGAGCTGTCGCTGGAGTTCTTCAATGGGCTTGGCGGCTTCGACAAGAACGGCCGCGAATATGTCGTCCAGCTCAGCGGCGAGCAGACGACGCCGGCGCCGTGGATCAACGTGATCGCCGGCAGCGATTTCGGCTTCCAGGTCTCGGCGGACGGCAGCGGCTATACCTGGGCGGAGAACAGCCGCGAAAACCAGCTGACGCAATGGTCGAATGACCCGGTCGGCGACCCCATCGGCGAGGCCTTCTATGTGCGCGACGAGGTGACCGGCGACATCTGGAGCCCGACCGCACTGCCCATTCGCGACGGCGGCAGCTACATCGCCCGCCATGGCTTCGGCTATTCGCGCTTTTCGCACGCGGCCAACGGAGTCGCGCTCGACCTGTTGCACTATGTGCCGCTGGCCGACCCGATCAAGATCTCGCGCCTGACGCTGACCAACACCTCCGACCGGGTGCGCCGCCTCACGGTGACGGCCTATGTCGAGTGGGTGCTCGGCACCCTGCGCGGCGAGTCGGCACCGTTTATCGCCACCGAGATGGATGTCGCCACCGGCGCGATGTTCGCGCGAAACGCGTGGAGCGCGATCAGCCATGGGCGGGTGGCCTTTGCCGATCTCGGCGGCCTGCAGACCGCCTGGACCGCCGACCGCAGAGAGTTTCTCGGCCGAAATGGAGAGCTCGCGGCGCCTGCCGCGCTGATGGGCAAGGTGCCGCTCTCCGGCAAGACTGGGGCCGGGCTGGACCCCTGCTCTGCGCTGCAGAGCATTGTTGTGTTGCAACCCGGACAAAGCGTGGAGATCGTCGCGACGCTCGGCCAATGCCGCACGGCGGACGAGGCGCGCGTGCTGATCGCCCGCTACCGCGCGACCAATCTCGATGCCGTGCTGCAGACCGTCACCGACCATTGGGAGCGGTTGCTTGGCGCGGTGCAGGTCAAGACCCCGGACCGCGCCACCGACATCATGCTGAATGGCTGGCTGCTGTACCAGACCATCGCCTGCCGGATCCGCGCACGCTCGGCCTTCTATCAGGCGAGCGGGGCCTATGGCTTCCGCGACCAGTTGCAGGACGGCATGGCACTGAGCTTCGCGCAGCCGGAGGAGACACGCCACCATCTGCTGTGCGCCGCTGCCCGGCAGTTCGTCGAGGGCGACGTGCAGCATTGGTGGCTGCCGCATTCCGGCCAGGGTGTGCGGACCCGCATTTCCGACGACCGGGTTTGGCTGGCCTATGCCGTCGCCACCCATATCGCCGCAGCGGGCGACGCGCCGGTTCTGGATGAACACATGGCGTTCCTCGAGGGACCGCCATTGCGAGCCGGGGACCACGACGCATTCTTCCTGCCCATGCAATCGCACGAGAGCGCCTCGCTGTTCGAGCATTGCGCGCGCGGGCTCGACCAATGCGTGGAACTGACCGGCGCCAACGGCCTGCCCCTGATGGGCACCGGCGACTGGAACGACGGCATGAACCGGGTTGGGGAGGGCGGCAAGGGCGAGAGCGTGTGGCTCGGCTGGCTGTTCATCCGCACGGTCGCGATGTTCGCCCCGCTCGCCGAGGCGCGCGATCCCGTGCGCACCGCCCGCTGGCGCGCGCATGCAACCTGCGTGCGCGAGGCGATCGAGCGCGAGGCGTGGGACGGCGCGTGGTACCGCCGCGCCACCTATGATGATGGCGCGTGGCTCGGCACCAGCGGCAGTGATGAGTGCCGCATCGATTCCATCACGCAATCCTGGGCCGTGCTATCGGGCGCTGCCGATGCGGCGCGCGCGACGCAGGCCATGGCCTCGATGGAGCAGCATCTGGTGCGCCGCGAGGAGGGCATTGCGCTGCTGTTCACGCCGCCCTTCAACGACACACCGCGTGACCCCGGCTACATCAAGGGTTACCCGCCGGGCCTGCGGGAGAATGGCGGGCAGTACAGCCATGCCGCCATGTGGGCGATCCTCGCCTTCGCCGAGCTTGGCGACGGCACGAAGGCGCACGACCTGTTCGCGCTGCTCAACCCCATAAACCACGGCACCTCACCGGGTCAGGTCGCGACCTACAAGGTCGAGCCCTATGTACTGGCCGCGGATGTCTACTCGGTCACGCCCCATGCCGGGCGCGGCGGCTGGACCTGGTACACCGGCTCGGCCGCCTGGATGTACCGAGCCGGCATCGAGGGTATTCTCGGAATCCGGAAGGAAGGCGCGCACCTCACCGTATCGCCGTGCATTCCCGAGGATTGGCCGGGATTCGAGGCGAGGGTGACGATTGCCGGCACGCAATACGAAATCGTGATTGGGCCGGCGCGGGACCGGGCGGACGTCGTGGCGCGGCTGGACGGCGCTTCGGTAGAGCGCGTCGATGGAGCGTTTCGCGTACCGCTGGATGGCACGGCACATCGCTTGGTCGTCGGCGGTCCACAGACCTGAGGTCGGCGACAGAAACGAAGCCGTCGGTCCGGGCACCTCATTGGCGCGTGCGGCCCCTCCCAGCGGCAGACGAGGGTCACCACGCGTCATAGCGCTATAGCGAACGCATAGTTTTCATCTTGGTCGCTCGCGGCTCGCCAGAATCGACTGATAAAACTGTCTCTTGCGCAGCGGGCAGCCCGACATTCCAAAGGATTTCCGGGGTTGCGGCCGCTGACCTGTGGACTGCGCCCGGCTCGCAGAGGCGGGAATTCGTACTCTCTCCGCCCGAATTCTCTGAACCTGTGGACTTGATAGGGCGCGGCCGCTAGGAGCCGACATTCCGCCTGCGGCCCCTTTCTATTTCTCCATTGGCCATGGTGGCCAAAAGGAGAAATGACGTGGGTATCTCAAAGTACGACCCAGCCGCTGGAGGTCGGCCAGCCTGGAATGCAGGCCAGCACGTCACCCCATGGCGGATCGAGGCAACCGCCACCTTGATCGCTACAGCGTGTTGAGATGGCCGGAATCCCGTTGAAATATTTCGGCCAGATGACGCATCACTGCACGCACGCGGCCCACGAACTCAAGGTCTTCATGAACGGTGACATAGACGTCCCGCTTCACGACGACCTCGTCCGCCAGCACAGGGATCAGGCGAGGATTGGCCTTGGCGGAGAAGAGGGGCAAAAGCCCGATACCGGCGCCGCCGGCCACGGCGTTTTGCTGGGCATGCATGCTGGTGGAGCGAAACGCGACCTGCGGCGGCTCGATGACGTCCCGCAGCCAGTGCACGGGCTGGATCACCACCAGATCCTCCACATAGTCGACGAAGACATGGTCTGAGAGGTCCGCGCGCGTGGTGGGCAGCCCCCGCCGGCGCACATAGTCCGATGCCGCATAGAGCGCCAGGCGGAACTCGCCGATCTTGCGTGCGACCAGTCGTTGGCCTGAAAGCGGCACGAAGCTGATGGAAATATCGGCCTCGCGCTTGGTAAGATTGATGAGGTGGCGCTCCGTCACCAGTTCCACCACAATCCCCGGTTCCCGGATGGTCAACTCGGCGAAACGCTCGGCCAGGAAGAAGGCTCCGATCCCCTCCATGGACGCAACCCGGACGCGGCCCTCGGGAGCGGAGGGGGCGGCGCGGATGGATTCTTGAATCTGGGCGGCTTCCTGTTCGATGCGCTCGGCAATCGCGAACAATCTATGTCCGTGCTCCGTCAGCACAAATCCGTCGGGCTTGCGGTCGAACAGTTTGACCGACAGGTCCTTCTCTAGCTCAGCGATGCGGCGGCTGACCGTGGTGTGATCGACCTTCAATCGCCGCGCCGCGGGCATGAGCCGAGACTGTCGCGCCAGCTCCAGGAAGAAAGTCAGGTCGTTCCAGTTAAACATTGCGGAGACTTTTCATTATGGTCGGTCGCATGAAATGTGCCTGCGGGGGCCCAAACCCGTAAGGCCGATGCGCTGCGCCGCCAGTCTGCCTCCGGTCACGCGGTCAAGATAGCGAAATTGAGCTCGGCCAAGCCGCCGATCCGGGCTGTGACGCCCCGCCCCGGGGCCGGCACGCCTTCTTGCGTCGCCATCGGCGCGGGGGGGCATCCACGGCGGTCGCGGCGGGTCCTTACCCTCGGTGCATGTTCCGTAGAACGATGATGGCGTGCCGATCCGCTCGTCGCCTACGGCAATGGCTGCCGCCACATCCTTGCTGACGGTCTCGTCCTTAAAGCGAAGGGTGCCCTTGTGGGGCTCGCCCGTTGGTCCTCTTCTGGTGTTATGGGGACGGGGACGGAAGGATGGGCCCCGGCGGACTCTGGCCCGCCAGGGATGTGCCTCATGCAGGGATCGCGTGCCCGTCAGGCCGGCAGCTTGGCCAAGTCTACGCGCGGCGGCATGGCCTTCTCCAGCTCATCCTTCGTTATGGTCTTCTTGACCTCGAACTTATTATCCTCAACCCGCGAGATATAGCAGTCGATGATACCGGAGTGGTCTTCCTTGCGCAGGCGCTTGCCGCCCTGCGGGTGACCCAGGGAGTTCTCCATCACCATCCCTTCCAGGGCTTCGATCACCAGCACATCGTCCTTTTTCGTCTTCCAGCCGCTGGTTTCGATCGCTTGCTTGAGGGCAAATACATTCTCCCAGGACTGCCAGGCATGGCTCTTGGCCATAACGCGGCTGGAGGTCTTCTCCCGCGCGTCTACATCGTCGATGTCCATTAGGCGGTTGTGGTCCTTGTGGAAGGCATCGTCCTTGAATTTCAGCATCCGGGGGAAATTCTCCACCAGATAGACCCCCTCCGCCGCGCCCTGAAGATCGGCGGGGGCAATGGCTTCCATGGTTCCGCAGATCGAATACATGCGCATGGTCTTTTCCAGGCCCATGGTTTTCGCCTGCGTATAGAAAGCGATCGACTGCGCACCGAAGAAGACCGAGAACAGGACCTCCGTATCCTGGGGGATCTTGGCCAGATAGGGAACCATGTCCTTCGCGTCCAAAGGCACGAAGATCGGCGGATGCACCTTGCCGCCCAACTTCTCGATCACCGCCTTGTGCTCCTGATAGTGGCTGTGCCCCCAGGCATAGTCGGGCGAGATGATGGTCCAGGTCTTGCCGAGATTCGCGAACGCCCAGGGGGCGCCGGCCGCGGCAAGGCCATAGGTGTCGGTCCCGGTGCGGAAGGAATAGCGCGTGCCCTTGGAGCCGGTGACCTCGGTGGCCTCGCCGGCTGAAAAATAGACCGTCTTCAATTCGGTCGCCACCGGGACCGAGGCCAGCATCACCCCGGAATGGACCGAGCCGACGATGAAGTTCGCGCCGCTGCGCTCGATCAGCGAGCGCAGCTTGCGTACGCCGGTGGCCGGGTTGGATTCCGTGTCCTCTGTCGCCAGTTCCACCTTGCGCCCGGCGATGCCTCCCTGCTCGTTCACCAGTTTCACCGCAGCCTTGGCCGCCTTGTCGTGCCAATAGCCCCAGGAGGCGAAACCGCCAGTCAGCTCACAATGATTGCCCAGGATGATGGGGCCGCTCGCCTGCGCATACAGATCGCGCGTCAGGCCCAGATAGGCCGTGCCCGCTGCCACGCCGCCGGCCAGCGCGTGCGAGAGGAAGCTGCGGCGATTGAGGCCGTGGATGGTCGCTGGCGCACCAGCATTCGGCTTGCTGTCAGTCATCGGTCCCGCTCCGGTTGCTGCGACCCATTAAAGCGCCACTCCGAGATAACGATGGACGGTGCTCGGGTCTGTCGTGAGTTGTTGGGGTGTCGCCTCATGAACCACTTGGCCCTTTTCCATGAGGTAGATGCGTGAGGCGAGGGTCAGCGCCGTCCTCAGATTTTGCTCCACGAGGAGGACGGAGACGCCGCGCTTGGCGATGGCGGCAATCTCACGCCGGATCTCCGTCACCAGCTTGGGCATGATGCCTTCGGTGGGCTCGTCCAGCAGGATGAGCGCCGGCTCACGCATGAGGCAGCGGCCGATGGCGAGGATTTGCTGCTCGCCGCCGGAGAGGGTTCCGGCCGGTTGGCGGCGCCGCTCCGCCAGCCGCGGAAACCGGGTGTAGATGTCTTCCACCAGTGCGAGAGGCGGTGCCTTGCGCAGGCCAAGGAAGAGGTTCTCTTCCACCGTCAGCAGCGGGAAAATCCCGCGACCCTGCGGGACATAGCCGATACCGAGACCGGAAATCCTGTGCGGGGCCATGCGGGTCAGATCCGTGCCCTGGAACGACACGGCGCCGCCCTTGCGGGGCAGCAGGCCGAGGATCGCCCGCAAGGTAGAGGTCTTGCCGACGCCATTGCGTCCCAGCAGGGCAACTGTCTCACCTGCACCGACATTCAGCGCGACGCCCCGCAGCACCGGCACGCGGCCGATGGAGGCGCCCAGACCGGAAACCTGGAGAACTGGGCTCATTCCACCTCCTCCGGTGTTCCCAGATAAGCGTCCTGTACATCGCGGTTGGCGGCGATTTCAGCGGGGGTTCCGCGCGCGAGCACGCCGCCTGCCGCCATCACCGTGATAAGATCGGCAATGGCGAACACCACCTCCATGTCATGCTCGATCAGCACGATCTGCGTTGTCTTCGACAAGGCAATGATGCGTGCGACCGTCCGCTCGGTCTCGGCCGGACTCATGCCGCAGATGGGCTCGTCCAGCAGCAGCAGCTTGGGGCGGTTCGCCAGCGCCAGTGCGATTTCCAGCAGGGCCACGTCACCATAGGCCAGGGTTCCGGCCAGGCGGCTCGCCTGCGGGGCAAGGCCGGTTTCCACCAGTACAGCCTCCACCCGGTGGGTTACGTCGCCATAGCTCAGGGCTGGTCGAAAGGGATTGGCGATCTTTTCATGGGCCATCACCGCCACGCGCACATTATCCGCGACGCTGAGGCCGGAAAACACGCTCTTGATCTGCAATGTGCGCGACAGGCCGCGGGCAACGATCTGGTGCGGCCGCAATCGCGCGATGTCATGGCCATCGAAGATCACCTGCCCGGAATCGGACGGGATCATGCCGGTGATCAGGTTGAACAATGTGGTCTTGCCAGCGCCATTGGGGCCGATCACGGCATTCAGCCGGCCATGGGGAAAGTCCAGGTTCACGCCGTTCACGGCCGTGAGGCCACCGAAACGCTTGGTGAGGCCCCGGATCGAGAGCACGTTCTCCATGGCGATCACTCCCCATCCATCGCGGCGCCGGCCGCCGGGGCCCCGGTCCGCAAACGGGTGAGCAGGGCATGCACCGAGCCGACGATGCCGCGCGGGGCAAAGATCACCACGAGGATGGTGATAGCGCCGACCGCCATCAGGTAGTTCTCCCAGAAGCCGGAGACCACCTCGCGGAACAGGATCAGCAGCGCCGTGCCGACCAGCGGGCCGAGCAGCGTGCCGGCGCCGCCGACGATGGCCCAGACCACCGCCTCGCCGGACACGTGGTAGAACATGTAGGAGGCCGAGGCATAACGCCCGAACAGGGCGAACAGCGCGCCGCCCACGCCGGCGATGAAGCCGGCCAACACGAACGCGAGCCATCGCGTGGCATACACATTGATGCCGATGAGGGCGGCGCGCTTCTCATTCTCGCGCACGGCGGCGAAGCGCAGGCCCAGAGGGCTCCAGACCACCAGCGCCATCAAGCCGTAGCAGGCAAGGCAGGTCAGGAAGATGAAGTAGTATTGGGTGGTGCGGTCTGCCAGCGTTAGCCCAGCGGCTGCCAGCAGCGGCGGCGCGCTGAAGGAGAGGCCGTCATCTCCGCCGGTGATGTCCTTTGCGGACATGGCGATGAAATAGAAGATCAGGGAAAAGACGACGGTGATGATGGCGAAGTAATGCCAGGTGAGGCGTACGGCAAATGCGCCGGCCACCGCCGCCATCAGGGTCGCAGCGGCCACGCCCAGCCCCATGGACGGCCACAGGCCGAGGCCGAAGTTCGAGATGCCGATGGCCACGCCATACATGCCGAAACCGAAATAGAGTGCCTGCCCGAATGACAGCAGGCCCACATAGCCGAACAGCAAATTCACGCTGGCCGCCAGCAGCGACCAGATGAGGATCTCCGCCACCACATTGATCCAGAACGGCGCGCCGAATGCGGGCAGGATGAACGGCACGGATGCCAGGGCCACCAAAAGCGCCAGGGTGGCAAAGCCGGCCCAGGCCAGCTTGGGGGAGGGGGAAGGCGCGTTCATCGGGTCGCTCCCGCGAACAGGCCGTTGGGGCGCGCCAGGAGGACCGCGCTCATGACGGCGAGGGAAACGATGCGGGCGATGGTTGGATCGGCAATGCTGGAGATGAGGCCCTCCAATACCGCCAGCAGCACGGCCGCCGCCACGGTCCCTTTGAGGTTCCCCAGGCCGCCGATGACCACGGCCATGAAGCTGACGGGCAGGATGTCCACGCCGGTTCGAAATTCAACCGTGGTTATTGGGGCGGCAATGGCGCCGCCGAGCAGGGCCAGGGCGGTGCCGAGCGCAAAGGTGAAGGCGCAGACCAGAGTCACAGGAATGCCAAGCGCCGTTGCGGTTTCCCGATCATGCCGCACCGCCCGGATCCAAGTGCCGAGGGTGGTCCGGGACAAGAACAGAAAGAACACTGCGATGGCGGCTGCCGCGAACAGCGCCGCGAACAGGCGGTAGACGTCGTAATCGATGCCGAACAGGTGGATCGTGCCTGGAATTGGCGGCGGCATCCGCCGGGCCTGCGGCCCGAAGGTGGCACGGACCGCTTCCTGAAGGATCATCGATAAGCCGAAGGTGGTGACGATGGTCAGTGAGGCCGAACCGATGGCCGGCCGGATCACCAGCCGCTCCACCACAAGCCCCAATAGGAACCCTAGTAGCGGCACCAGGACCAGTGCGATCCAGAAGCCCGTCACGCTGGTGATGACGAGACCTAACACGGTGCCAACCATGAAAAAATCACCGTGAGCGACATTGATGATATCCAGCAACCCAAAGATGATCGAGAGGCCCAGTGCGATCAGGGCGACGATAAGCCCCCACACGAGACCGTTGATTGTTAGGGCGATGATGAGATCCGGCATAGCTCTCTGGTCGGTTTGGTTTTGTTGATGCTCGTCGCGGCACGCGCCGAGCGGTACCATGAAAATATGCAACGGGCTTTGCGTAAAATGTCTGCCTTAACGCGCGGCAAGTGCTTAAGAAAACGACATTTTAGACTTCGCTGAGCCCAGCCGGGATCTCTTCTGGACCCCGGTCGCTGGCCGGCGATGCAGCTCTCGTGCGGTCCGGCCATGGATCGCAGGGTGGGCAGGCGCTGCATCACGTGCCGGTGTCACCGGGGGCAAACGGCGGCAAGGTCATGTGCGTAAATTCATGGTTTCCGCCGCCGGTGCGCGCGCTCACAAATGGTCATTGAAACCGCCTGCGCGGTGCACTGCCAGTCCCGAACAGGGGTCTTCATGACTGTCCGTTATCCCCGCTTCAAAGCCGCGGCCTGCCACACCTCCTCCGTCTTCCTCGACGCACAGAAGTCGGCGGAGAAGGCCTGCGATCTTATCGCCGAGGCCGCCCGTGGCGGCGCATCCCTTGTGGTATTTCCGGAATCTTTCCTGCCGGGCTTCCCTGTCTGGGCGGCGCTTCAGGCTCCGATCTACAACCATGGTTTCTTCCGCGCCCTGGTGGCGCAGGCGCAGAAGCTGTCCGATGGGGCGATCCGCGCCGTCCGCACCGCGGCACGCCGCTATGGGGTGTTCGTGTCCCTGGGCTTTACCGAAGGCACAGACGCGAGCGTAGGCTGCATCTGGAACTCCAACATCCTGATCGGGCCGGACGGCGCGATCATCAATCATCACCGCAAGCTGGTGCCGACCTTTTATGAGAAGCTGGTCTGGGCCAATGGCGATGCGCGGGGGCTGCGCGTGACGCCGACGGACATTGGCCGCCTCGGCATGCTGATCTGCGGCGAAAATACCAATCCTTTGGCCCGCTACGCACTCATGGCCGAAGGGGAGCAGGTCCATATCTCCTCCTACCCACCGATCTGGCCCACCCGCCCGCCGCAGGAAGACGGGGCTTACGATCTGCGTCGCGCCATCGAGATCCGCGCCGGCGCCCATGCGTTCGAGGCCAAAGTCTTCAATATCGTTGCCTCTGGCGTCGTCGACACCGCGATGCGGGAGGCGCTTGGCAACGTCAATAGCACCTGCCTCGAGATCATTGATGCCTCTCCCCGCGGTGTTTCAATGGTGCTGGACCCTGCGGCGGAGGTTGTTGGCGATGTCTTGTGCGAGCATGAGGGCATTCTTTATGCCGACATCGATACGCAGCGGTGCGTCGAGCCGAAACAGTTCCACGATGTCGTTGGCTATTACAATCGTTTCGATATCTTCCGTTTGACTATCGATCGTGACCCTCAGGAACCAGCGCACTTTCTGCCGGAAGTATTCTGCGCTACCGGCGCGCAGCCGGAGGTTGCAGAAGAGCGCCCGGAAGATCGCGAGGATACGTCATTCAGTTCTCCCGAGCCGACGTACCGTTCGGCTGCAAGCGCCAATGGCCGGATCGCATGACACGCGGGGGGCTGATCTACCCCCGAAAAAGTGGACGGGGTTAAGCCGCTCTGCGTTCCATCTCGTCCGGGCTGATGTCGCCGAGGGCCGAGTGCAGGCGGCGGGGACTGTAGAAGCCCTCAATGTATCCGAACAGATCCCGTCGCGCCTCGGCCCTGGTGGCATAGAGGCAATGGGGGACCCGCCCGGTTTTCAGGGTGTGGAAGAAGCTCTCCATGGCCGCATTGTCTCAGCAATCGCCCTTGCGGCTCATGGATGGGGTGATGCCCGCGGTGGCAAGCGCCCCGCGTTAGGCCTCGGCGGCACATGAAATGCCGCGGTCCGAGTGGTGGATCAGGCCGGGTGCCGGCCTCTGGCGCTCGATGGCCATGGCGAGGGCCTCCAGCGCGATCTGGGTATGCAATGTCTCGCGCATGGACCTGCCGACCAGCTTCGGGTGTGCATGTCGAGCACGCCGGCAAGGTAGAGCCAGCCCTCGCCGGTGGGGATGTAGGTGAGGTCCGCCAGCCAGACTTGGTTCGGGGTTGAGGTCGTGAAATTGCGCGCGAGCCTGTTGGGAGCGATCGGATAGGACTGGCGGCTGTCGGTCGTCCGCGTGCGCGTTGGCACAGCGGCCAGGCCCCGGATGCCGGCACCGCGCATCAGCCGCTCGATCCGGGACCGGCCCACGCGCCGACCGTGCCCCCGCAGGACCGCATCGATCCGGGGGGCACCATAGGTCCCGCAGCTCTGCGCATGGATCAGCCGGATATCATTGGTGAGCGCCTGGTTGGCCCGTGCGCGCGAACTCTCCGGCTGGGCGCGCCATGCATAATAGCCGCTGGCGGTTCAGGTTTCATCCAGGCAATATTCAGGATGGTCGCCTATGTCCGACTTCATGCATGGACCAGGTGCAGGGCGGTCTGACTGAACTTATTCTGTGCCGAACACCCCCAGCATGTCGAAGGCGACCGCGCGTCGGCGTTCGAGGGCGATGCTGCTTTCCAGTTCGCGGATATGCTCGCGCATCAGGGCTACAGCCTTGCCGACGTTGCCATCGCGGCAATAAGCGATGAGGTCGTCATGGTGGTCATGCCAGCCTTCCAGGCCGCTCTGGTTCTCAAACAGATTGATGATCAGGCTGGTGCGCGCCACCAGCAGGCGCACCTGCTCGGCCAGGATGCTGTTGCCCGATAGCTGCGCCATCAGCACATGGAAGCCGCCCGATAGGTGAATGGCTTCGCGGATCAGCCCCCGCTCGCGCAGCGCATGTTCCTCGGCCAGATTGGCCTCCAGTTGCCGGATCACGGCGGGATCCGCGGCGCGGGCGACGGCCTCGGTGGTGCCGGATTCGATGGCGATGCGGGCTTCGAAGACTTCCCGCACTTCCTCCGCATGGGGCGCGGCCACATAGGCCCCCCGGTTGGGCAGAACCACGATCAGCTTTTCCCAGGTCAGGCGCCGCAGGGCATCGGCGACCATGCGGCGGCTGATCCCGAACGCTTCCACCAGGGCCATCTCGCCAAGCTTGGTGCCCGGCAGCAGGCGCTGGTCGACGATGGCCTGGAACAACTGGCCATAGGCATCATCCACCGTGCGCACCTTGGGCCGGTTGCGGCTGTTCATGACACCGACCAGGCGGCGTTTGCCCGTGGATACCTGCTTCATCGGCCTTCCTTTTGCGAATTTCTTGCGCACAAGATTGCGCGCAAAATACATAACAACTTGAATTTGCTCAACATAGAAACTGGCACAGGGCGTGCATTTCCTAAGGGGCGCTTCCGCCGCGCAGGCGGCTCACCAGTTGGGGGATTGCACATGACATCGTTGGCCTTGTCTCGCAGGCAACTGCTCACAGCCGGTCTGGCCGCTCCATTCGTCCTGCGCTCCAGCGTTGCGCTCTCCGCGCCCGAGACACTGAAATTCGCGCTGGCGGCGCCGTTCGACGGCTCGAATGCCGCTTTCTTCCTTGCCGAGAAGCAGGGCTGGTACAAGGAAGCCGGACTGAGCTGCCAGTTTGACGCCTCCGGCGGGTCGGGCGCGGCCGCCTCGCAGGTGGGATCGGGCGTCTATGATCTCGGCGTGGCGGACATCAATGTCATGGCCGAGTTCAACGCCAAGAACCCCGGCGCCGACGTCCGCAACGTCTATATGCTGTATTATCGCAGCCCGCTGAGCGTTGGATCATTGAAGAAGTCGGGCATCCAGTCGCCGGCAGATCTGAACGGGCGCACGATCGGCGCCGCCGCTCCCGATGGCGCCTATCGCCTGTTCCCGGCCTTCGCCCAGGCGGCGGGCGTGGATGCGGCGCGGCTCAAGTGGAACATGGTCGGCCTGCAATTGCGCGAAGCGGTGCTCGCCCGCGGCGATGTGGAGGCCATCCTCGGCTTCGATTCCACCATGTTCTTCGGCCTGAAGAAGGCGGGCATTCCGGCCGATGACGTCCGCTTCATCTATTATGCGGACGTGGGGCTCGATCTCTATGGCAACGGCATCCTGGTGGGCAAAAAGCTGCGCACCGAGAAGCCGGACGTGGTCAAGCGCTTCGTCGCCGTGACCGCCCGCGCCTGGCAGGCGGCCATCGCCGATCCCGGCGCCGCCATCGCCGCCCTCAAGGAGCACGCCCCGCTCATCGATGCCGCGCTGGAAGAGGAAAAGCTGCGCTGGCTGATCAAGAACCAGCTGATGACGGCAGAGTCCCGGCAGGATGGCCTCGGCGGCGTGCGCCAGGAGCGGCTCGCATCCACCATGGCCATCGTGGCCAAGACGCTTGGATTTCCGGTGACGCCGACGCCGCAGGAGGTGTTCGACCCCGCTTTCCTGCCGGCGATGACCCTGCGGATGCTGCCCGCATGACCTTCGATCTCGTCATCCGCGGCGGCACCATCGCCACCGCCTCCGATGTCATGAAGGCCGACCTCGGCATCCGGCACGGTCGGATCGCCGCCATTG
This sequence comes from Azorhizobium sp. AG788, assembly GCA_943369575.1. Lineage (GTDB taxonomy): Bacteria > Pseudomonadota > Alphaproteobacteria > Rhizobiales > Xanthobacteraceae > Azorhizobium. Next base: position 22,369 of record CALRNP020000069.1, read on the forward strand.
CCGACGCGCTTCCCGACGGGCGGGAGGTCATCGACGCGACCGGGCGGCTGGTGCTTCCCGGCGGCATCGATGCCCATTGCCATCTCGACCAGCCGCAGGCGCCGGGGCTGGCGGCCAAGGGGGCGCAGATGGCCGACGGTTTCCGGACCGGGAGCATCAGCGCCGCCTGCGGCGGCACCACCACCATCGTGCCCTTCTGCGTCCAGCATCGCGGCCAGTCGCTTCAGGCGGCGGTGGAGGATTATCACCGCCGCGCCGAGGGGCAGGCGGCGATCGACTATGCGTTCCACCTGATCGTTTCCGATCCGACACCGGCGGTGCTCGGCCAGGAACTGCCGGCCCTCATCCGCCGCGGCCACACCAGCCTCAAGGTCTACATGACCTATGAGGCGATGCAGCTGTCCGACCGGCAGATCCTCGATGTGCTCGAAACCGCCCGCGAGCAGCGCGCCATCGTGCTGGTGCATGCGGAGAACCACGAGATCATCGGCTGGCTGAGTGATCGGCTCGAGGCCATGGGCAACGTGCGCCCCCGCGACCATGCCCGATCACGGCCGCTGGCGGTGGAGCGGGAGGCGACCCACCGGGCGCTGACGCTGGGCGAGATTGCCGGGGTTCCGCTGGTCATCGTCCACATCTCCGGCGGCGATCCGCTGGAGGAAGTGCGGCG
>CALRNP020000070.1:0-22532 GCA_943369575.1 Azorhizobium sp. AG788
CCTTCTCTTTTCTGAACAGGTTTGGGGGTTCCGGGCGTCCCTGCGGCCCGCGCGCATCGCACCGAGTAGCAGCGATATTCACGCCGATACACCGCCGCCAGCGCTCTTTTCTTGAAATCATCAAATAGAAACGTCGCGCAAGCCGCCAAGGCCGAACCGCCCGCAGATCCTTCCGGACGCGGCTTCGCCCTTATGGACGCACAGCCGTTTGGACCGAGGCCCGGATCGCAGCCTGAGGCCGGAGCCGATCCCGCAATCTCAATCCAGCTTGATGCCCAGCCGCCCGGCCTGACGCTGCACGAAGGCTTCCATGCGCTCGCGCCCGGTGCCGGTCAATCGCACCAGGATGCGGCGTCGATCACCGGGATCGGGAACCCGGTCCAGCAGCCCGGCATCTTTCAGATCATCGATCCGTCGCAGCGCCGTGGTGGTGGGCACGCCGGAGGCGATGCACAGGCTGGTCACCGAGATCGGCCGATTGGTGGCTTCCGCCACCGCCAGATCCAGCAGCATGTCCCACGCCGGATCGGAAAACAGCCCGGCCTGGAAGATGGCGTCGCGATCGGCCCGCGCGGCCACGAGCGCCCGCAGATAATTGGGACGGGCCGTGGTGTTGGCTGTCACCAGGCCGGCGCCGCTGGCGGCCACGGTCTCGTCTTCCACCAGCGACAGCGCCCGATTGACCGCATGGGCGACTTCTTCGGCCGAGAGCGGCTTCTGAAGAAAGTCCACCGCATGCAGGCGCAGCGCCCCCACCGCCCGGTCGAGCGAAGCGTGCCCGGTGATGACGATGGCCGCCATGGGTTTGGACCGGCGGCGGACCGCGAGTTTCTGCAGCAGTTCGATGCCATCGATGCGCGGCATCTGCAGATCGGTGACGATCACCTGGAGATCGTCGTTCTTCTGCACCAGATCGAGCGCCTCAACGGCGGTTTCGGCGGTGAGGGAGGGCAGGCCCAGCGCGGCCAAGCCTTCGCACAGCTCGATCAGAACGTCGGGATCGTCGTCCACCAGCAGAACCCGGATGGGCAGGGTTTCGGTGCTCATGACACGGACACCGTGGGTTCCACGGGCACCAGTGGGCCGTGGGGAGGACTGGCTGCCAACATGGAGAGGAGATCCGGAAGGAGACGTTTGCGGGACACCAGGAAGCCTTGAACATAAGTCACGGGAAGACTGCGCACGAGGGCCAGATCCTCCCTCGTTTCGACGCCTTCCGCTACCACGGAGAGGCCAAGCCGCCGCCCGAGTTCAGCAATGGAGCCAAAAATAGAGCGCGATTTCGCCCAGCGTCGCGCCTGGGCAAGAATCTCGAGATCAATCTTCACTTCGGTGATGGGCAGATTCGCCACTTGCAACAGCCCGCTTTGGCGCCGCCCCACATCGTCCAGCGAGAGACCAAACCCCGCAAGACGCAGCCGAGCCAGAATCGCCAGGGCATCGGTGGACGAATCGTAGATGGAATCCTCGGTCAATTCGAAGATCACGTCGCTCTCCGCTATGCCTGCCGCCCGCACGGTCTCCACCAGGGTTGCCATAATCTGGTCGCCGCGCAACACCTCAAAGGGAAGATTGATGCTGACGGGCGCCGACCAGCCGGCATCGGTCCACTGCCGGCAGCCCTCCGCCGCCATCCGGACCACCTCGAGACTCATGGCGCGCAATAGCTCCGGATCGCTCGCTGCCGCCTCGACCATGTCGCTGGGCGCGACCGCGCCCAGATGCGGCAATTCCCCCGCCAGCAGCGCCTCGGCTCCGGAAAACATCAAATTCGTGCTGCTCACCTTGGGCTGGAACGCCAGTTGCAGCGTCCGTGTCTCCACCGCATGGCGGACCGCGCGCATAATCTGATCGAGCGACCATTGTGGCCCCCGCGATGTGCGCGGCTGCGCCCTGGGACGCTGGAGCAGATCGATCAGTTCATCAGGCTCGAACGGCTTCTGGAGCACGCCCACCACATCCACCCGTCCGCGGCGAGCCACGTCGGCAACGGTCTGGAGCATGTCTTCGCCGCGGCCGCTGATCAAAAGCAGGCGCGGGGGCTGCGGCATCAGGCTGAAGCGCCGCACCACGTCCAACCCGTCGAGCCCTGGCATGGCGATGTCCAGCAGGACCAAGTCGAAGGTTGCCAGCCTGTCGTCGGAAACGTCGCCGGCATGCCCCGCGGTTTCGACGGCAAATCCTGCATCCATGAGCAATTGGGCGATGTCCTCGCGCAATTCCGGTTCATCATCCAACACCAGAATGCCGCGGGCGCCCACCATCTCACCCCCTGAAGGTACTTCTCGAAGCGGGCTCGCTCTGGTGGGCGAGCAGTCGCTCGATGCCATCCATCACAATCACCGGATCGATCGGCTTCACGAACAGGAAATCCGCGTTGAAGTCCGTGGCCGCAGTCTCGCTCACCACATGACCAGTGATAATGGCAACAACCTTCGGCTGCAAATGCTTTGGTAACCCGCGCGTGTGGGCCACGAGTTCAGCGCCGTCATGATCGGCAATGCGCAAGTCGGTGAGCAGGCAACTGGGCGCAAAGCCGTTGTAGAGCGTGGCCAAAGCCGCCGGTGCCGTGATGCAAACTTTCACTTCCCAGCCGCAGGAGACGAAGAACTCGCCCAGTTCCTCCGCCAGTTCCGCCTCGTCGTCGCAAATCAGAATAGAGTGGGCCGCCATCACGCCACGTCCTGCGAAAGATCGCGCGCCACCGGAATGGTGATGGTGAAGCGCGCGCCGCCCTTGATGTTGGACGCAACGATGGTTCCATTCATGTCCCGCACCACATTGCGGGCCATGGAGAGTCCCAGCCCCGTGCCCTTGTCAGCGGACTTCGTGGTGCAGAATGGGTCAAAGATCTGGCCGATGATATCCTCCCGGATGCCACCGGCATCGTCTTCCACTTCAATGATCAGGTCGGGCCCGCGCAACTGAGTGCGCACCGCCACCACCGCCTGGCGGGTGTCGCGCTGCACAGTGTCATAGGCATCGCGGGCATTGACCAGCAGATTGACGATCACCTGTTCGAACATGGTCTGGTCGCCGGCGAGCATCAATTCAGGGGAGACTTCCTGCTCCAACGAGATGCGGATGCCGGCGGCGCGATATTGTTCGGCGATGAAGCCCGCCGCCAGTTCGACCGCATGGCGGCAGGAGAAACTGCCGGTCTGGTCGGAAGGCATGCGGGCATAGCGGCGCACCTGATCGGTGATCCGCTTGGCCCGGTCCACCTGGGCGCTGATGCGCTCCAGCTTGGAGGTGATGGCTTCGGGGTCGGCCTCGCTCAGCACCAGGCGGCGAGCGTTGGACACCGCCATTTTGATGACCGCCAGTGGCTGGTTGAGTTCATGGGCGATGGCAGTCGCCATTTCGCCCAGCGTCGCCAGCTTGGCCGCCTGCATCAACTGCAGTTCGGCATTGCGGATGCGGCTGGTGTCGGTGAGCAGAATCAGGAGTTGCGGGCGCCCCTCCCAGATCACGCCGCAGACCGCGCCGCGCAGCGAGATGATGTCGCCGCGGGGCTTGGCGAAGGCCATGGAGAGCGAACCGGAGCGGCGGCCGTTCTCGTCCACCGCCGCCTCGAACGCCGCTCGCACCAGGCGTTTCCACTCGGGATGGTCCGGCGAGGGGTCCACCAGGGTGGCGGCGCTGGGATTGATGAAGCGCACCGTGTCGCCATCGGGATCGACGATGATGGTGCCGATGGGCATCGCCTCGATGATGGCCCGCAGATTCTCCTGCACCGCAATCACCGCCGCCTGAGCCGCCATGGTCTCGGCCAGACGCTGGCGATCGCGGCGCCCATCCAGGAACAGAAACGCCACCAGACAGGTGCCGGAGACGAACAGCAACGCGAACGGCACGATGGCCGGGCTGGCCGCCACCTCCCGCTCGCGGCGGAAGATTTCCTCATTATAAGCGATGGACTGCATCAACACCCGTTGCAGCAACCGCCCGAGCGGCTCGATTTCGGTATAGCCCTTGCGGAGAGCGGGCAGCGCGGCGTCGGAATTGGGGGTGAGTTCCGGCATCGCATCGATGAGGGCGTCGAGCACCACCTCATAGCGCTGCAGCGCCTCTTTCTGCGCCGCCACTTCCTGAAGCAGGCGGCCTTCGTCCGAATCATAGAGCAGCGGCAGCCGCGAGCGCAGCAGTTCCAGGCGGAACTGCAACTCATCCAGCGCCCGCCGGGTGGGGCGCAGCAAGGCCACATCGAATTGGCCCTGGGTCTTCACATATTCCAGCTGCGCCTGATAGGCGACCCAGCCGGAGGACCGCACGGTCGCCGACAACAGCGCCCGGTGCTGCGTCTGGGACACGTAAAGCATGCCCGTTGCCAGGAACAGCCCGAGCGTCGTGACGATCAGCGCTGCTGGCATCAGGCGGGTCCAGCTGCGGGGCTTGCTATTCAACAACGAATTCAAGGCTTTTGACCTGCCAGACCATTCGGGCTTGATACATTTGGGTGTCGAGATCACGCCGGGCGTCGATGGGGTACATGATCCAGTAGGGTCCCTTGTCTCGAACCCGCATGGTTTCTCCGTTCAGCCGTGACGCCAGGATGACATCCTGCTTCTGCCAGTCTGACGCCGGGATGGTCGCGGACCAATCCCCTAATGAGGTAATGCGCACCTCTTTCACTTTTTTCCCGCTGAGCGCCGCCAAGGTGGCCAGGGACGGGCCGGTGAAAGCCTGAAGTCCGTGGGTCCAGGGGGTATGGGTCATGACCCTCGCCTGAGGCAAGGCATCGAGCGCAGCCAGATCCAGGGTCCGCTGCAGCAGCATGTCGCCGGTGGCAGTCACGGCGGCGATCGACAGGGGCCTCTCAACGCCCTGCGCCTGCGTCTGGTGCACCGAGCATGCAACCAGCCACAGCACGCAAAACGCGCTGAGGAATCTCATCATCTGCGCCGGCCCATCCCACCCCGTCGCCTCGGAGCAGCCCCACCCGCTGAACGCACGCCAGCGGTGACGCCGCCCCACGGTCGCCACCTCCCCTTGAAGGGGAATGTCTCCCCACTCACGGGGATACCGCCCCTTTCAAGGGCTTATACCCTTCAGCGTTGCACAGCATGGCTCCGTAGCGGAAGCAAAACCGCTCCGTTCTGGCATGGAAAGGCACCCATTCATTCCATTTTGACACTATCTGGACACCATGGCCGCCAGCCATGAAGGAGCATGCGCCGGCTCAATCGGCGCCCTGCCCAGCAGGGATCACGCTGCCCTCGCCAACGCTCCAGCGGACCGACCACGGGCCCGCGCGGTCGCCATCCCACCAGCCTTCGCTCCACAAGGAATGGGCGCGCGAGGCGGCAAATCCGCCGGCGCTCTGGCTGGAGAGGTTGGCCATCAGTTCCAGCACAACGCCGTCGCCGGCCTGCCAGCGCACCTCGATGCCGGTGCCGCCCACCACCCGCCACACCCCGCCGGCGGTGATGCGCGGCAGCAGCGGCATCAGACGCTCGCGCCGCACCGCCAGGATGCGGCGAAACCAGTCGCGGACCTCCCGGTGGCCCGGTCGCTCGGCTTCGGCCCAGTCCAGGGTGCTGGCCTCGAAGGTGGAGAGCGCGGTGGGATCGGGGATCTGGTCGCGCCGCGCCGGGTCCTGGAAGGCGGAAAAGCGCTTGAATTCGGCCCGTCGGCCGTTGCGCACCGCGTCCGCCAGTTCGCCGGGAAAATCGCAGAAGAACAGGAAGGGCTTTAAGGTCGCCCATTCCTCGCCCATGAACAGCATGGGAATCTGTGGGCTCATGAGCATGATCGCGGTTGCCGCCCGCACCGCCGGGGCCGGGGCCAGGGCATCGATGCGCTCACCAAAGGCGCGGTTGCCGATCTGGTCGTGATTCTGCAAGAACGCCACGAAGGCGCTCGGCGGCAGATGGGCGCTCGGCGCCCCGCGGGCCGAGCCGCGAAAGGCCATGGTCTCGCCCTGGAAGGCGAAACCCTCCGCCAGCGCCCGCGCCCGCATGGCCACGTCGCCGGCATAGTCGGCATAATAGCCTTCGTGCTCGCCGGTCAGCGCCGTGTGCAGCACATGGTGGACATCGTCATTCCACTGGGCACTGAAGCCGCGGGCCACTGCCGGATCGAGCCATTGGGCTTCATTCTCCTCATTTTCCAGGATGAGGTGGATCTGCCGGCCGGCGCAGGCGTCGCGCGCCCGCCGCGCCAATTCGGCCAGCAGATGCTCATCGCTGTCGTCGCGGATGGCATGGACCGCGTCGAACCGCAGCCCGTCGAAGTGAAATTCCTCCAGCCAATAGAGCGCATTGTGGAGGATGAAGGCCCGCACCGGCTGGGCGTCGGCGCCGTCGAAATTGATCGCCGCGCCCCAGGGGGTGTGGTGGCGCTCGGTGAAGAAGCCGGGAGCATAGACCGGGAGAAAATTCCCGTCCGGGCCGAAGTGGTTATAGACCACGTCCAGGATCACCATGATCCCGCGCGCATGAGCTGCCTCCACCAGGGCTTTCAGATCCTCGGGCCGGCCATAGGCGGCATCGGGGGCATAGAGCAGCACGCCGTCATAGCCCCAGTTCCGCCGGCCGGGAAAATCGGCCACCGGCATGATCTCGATGGCGGTGATGCCCAGATCCGCCAGATGGTCGAGCTTTTCAGCCGCGGCGGCGAAGGTGCCCTCCGGGGTGAAGGTGCCCACATGCAATTCGTAGATCACTGCCTCATGCCAGGGCCGGCCGGTCCAGGCGCCGTCGCCCCAGGCATGGGCGGTGGGGTCGATCACCTCGCTGGGGCCGTGGACATCCTGCGGCTGATAGCGCGAGGCCGGGTCCGGCACCTCCAGGCCGTCCGCCAGGCGGAAGCGATAGCGCGTGCCCACTTGCGCCTGATCGGTGACCAGATGGTGCCATCCCCCCTCCTCCCGCGACATCTCCAGCACCGGGCCGCCCTCCAGATGCAGGTCTATCCGCTCCTGCCCCGGTGCCCACAGGCGGAAATGCACGCCATCGCGGGTGAGCATGGCGCCGAACGGCATGACATGGCCGCGCTGGGCGGTGCCGCTCTCGCGCGGCACGCCGCTGGCGGGCGAAGGGGTGGCGACGCCGAAGGCGGGCGAAGACAGAAAAGGAGACATGGCGGGACCGTCGGCTTGGGATCACACCCGCACGGGCGGGCCGCGCCCTCCGGCGCTCCAGCCTAACCCCCTGTCCGTCGCTCCGGTTCCCCCTGCCGGGCGGTCCGGCCCCTGTGCGCTGAACGAAAGCTGGCTAATGGCTGATCATCCACGGCCGGGCGGAGGGGAAGCTCTTGGCGCCGCTCGCCGCGGTCTTGGTGCGGCTTTTCATCTGGCCGCCGCAGCAGCCGCAGCCGGCGCCGTGCTTTTTGGCAGCCTCGCTCCGGGTCCGTTCGCTCTTGGCGGCGAACTGAGAGTTGGTCATGGGCGCATGGGCGCTGCGCTCATTGGTGGCGATCGCCGTGCGCCGGCCCGCATCCATGCCGGAAAAATACGGCGCGGTCAGAAAGGCGCGCGGCGAAGCGCTGGCGCACGCCGGACACGGCTGGGCATCGGAACAGGCGCTCATGGGATGGATCTGCGTGAATGGACCGCAGCTTTCGCACATATAATCATAGACCGGCATCGCATTGTCCTCCCCGGACCTGGGCCGTTTGGCTTGAACCATGGCCGGGCGTCATCCCGGCCATGGCGTTCGCGTGCGCTAGAGATCCGGCGACAGCGGCATGTCGATGGAGCCGTCGATGAACTTGGTGGGTCCGGCGGCGGTGGGATTGATGTCGAAGTCGAAGATCTGGGTGGGCAGCCAGAGCGTGGCGCAGGCGTTGGGCACGTCCACCACGCCGGAGATATGCCCCTGCACCGGCGCCGTGCCGAGGATGGAATAGGCCTGGGCGCCGGAATAGCCGAACTTCTTCAGATACTCGATGGCGTTGAGGCAGGCCTGGCGATAGGCGATGTGCACGTCGAGATAATGCTGCTCGCCGGCCTCATCCACCGAGATGCCCTCGAAGATGATGTAGTCATTATAGTGCGGGGTGATGGGCGAGGGCTTGAAGATGGGATTCTTGATCCCGTACTTGGCCATGCCGCCCTTGAGCACCTCCACCTTCAGATGCACCCAGCCGGCCATTTCGATGGCGCCGCAGAAGGTGATTTCGCCATCGCCCTGGGAGAAGTGCAGATCGCCCATGGAAAGGCCGCCGCCCTCCACATAGACCGGGAAATAGATCTTCGAGCCGCGCGACAGATCCTTGATGTCGCAATTGCCGCCATGCTCGCGCGGCGGCACGGTGCGGGCGCCTTCCGCCGCCGCCTTCTCCTTGGCCGCGCCGGAGAGCCGGCCCATGTGGGCGGTGGGGCCGAACGGGGGATTGGCGAGGCCCGGCACCCGGGTGGGATTGGTGGCGATCAGTGCCGCCTCGCGGGTGTTCCAGGTCTCCAGCATCTTGGGATCGGGCAGGCAGCCGATCAGGCCGGGATGGATCAGGCCGGCGAAATTCACCCCCGGAATGTGGCGGGACGAGGTGAACATGCCCTTGAAATCCCAGATCGATTTCTGCGCCTGGGGGAAATGGTCGGTGAGGAAGCCGCCGCCATTGTTCTTGGAGAAGAAGCCGTTGAAACCCCACTGGCTCGACGGCATGGCGCCGATGTCCAGCAGATCAACAACCAGCAGATCGCCCGGTTCGGCCCCCTTCACCCCGATGGGGCCGGAGAGGAAATGCACGATGGACAGGTCGATGTCGCGCACGTCGTCGGCGCTGTCATTGTTCTTGATGAAACCGCCGGTCCAGTCATAGGTCTCGACGATGAAATCGTCGCCGGGCTTCACCCAGGCCACCATGGGAATGTCCGGGTGCCAGCGATTGTGCACCATGTCGTTGTCGTAGGCGGACTGGTTGAGATCCACCTTGATCAGGGTTTCAGTCATGGACGGCTCCGTTCTCCTTGGGACGACTTCGACCGAGGTGCAGGGATGCTGAGGCATCCGCACCTTGAAACGCTCAAGCGCCGCGCCGGCTTGACGTACCGGCGCGCGGCGGCTCAGACGGACAGGAACTTGGCGACCTTGGCCTCGTCGATATCGGCGCGCAGGTCCTCGTGAACGATCTCGCCATTCTCCAGCACCAGCACCCGGTCGGCGATGTCGAGGGCGAAGGACAGCACCTGTTCCGACACCACGATGGAGAGCCCGCGCTCATCGCGGATGCGCTTCAGGGTGCGGGCCATGTCGCGGATGATGGAGGGCTGGATGCCCTCGGTGGGCTCATCCAGCAGCAGCACCTTGGGCCGGGTGGCGAGCGCGCGGGCGATGGCCAATTGCTGCTGCTGGCCGCCGGAGAGATTGCCGCCGCGCCGCCCCTTCATCTCCAGCAGCACCGGGAACAATTCATAGATATCGGGGGGCACCTTGCTGTCGCCATGAGCCACCAGGCCGGTCTCGATATTCTCCTGCACCGACATGGTGGAGAAGATCATCCGGCCCTGCGGCACATAGGCGATGCCCTTGGCCACCCGCTGGAAGCTCTTGAGATTGGTGATGTCGCCGCCGCCCAGCGAGACCTTGCCGGAGCGGGTGGGCACCACGCCCATGAGCGACTTCATCAGCGTGGTCTTGCCCATGCCGTTGCGGCCCATGATGGCCACGATCTCATTGGGCGCCACGGAGAAATTCAGGCCATGCAGCGCTTCGCTCTGGCCGTAGGAGACGACGAGGTTCTCGACGTTGAGCATGATGCGTCTCCCTCAGAAACGGTTCGAAAATTCGCAAAAACAAACCCGCACCGTCGTCATGGCCGGGCTTGTCCCGGCCATCCACGCCGTGCCGACGGTGCGGGCCTGCGAGCGTTGTTCCAAGCGGAGCCGCGTGGATGCCCGGATCAAGTCCGGGCATGACGAGCGGAAGGACCTGCGCTTCATTCTCGCCCCCCCTCAGTGGCCGAGATAGACTTCGATGACCTTGGGATCCGCCTGGACCTTGGCCATGGAGCCTTCGGACAGGATCTTGCCCTGGTGCAGGACGGTGACCTTGTGGGCGATGTCCTCGACGAACTTCATGTCGTGCTCGATGACGATCACCGAGCGATCCTTGATGATGGTGTTCAACAGCTCAGCGGTCTTCTTGCGCTCGGCCACGCTCATGCCCGCCACCGGCTCATCCAACATGAGCAGTTCCGGGTCCTGGATCAGCAGCATGCCGATCTCCAGCCATTGCTTCTGGCCGTGGCTGAGATATTCCGCCCGCTGGTTCAGCAAATCGGCCAGGAAGATGGTCTCGGCCACATGCTGCACCCGGTCTTTCACCGCCCCGTCGCGCTTGAACGCCAGGGCGCCCAGCACGCCGCGCCCCTTGGGATAGGAAATCTCCAGATTCTCGAACACCGTGAGATCGTCATAGATCGACGGGTTCTGGAACTTGCGCCCCACCCCAGCGCGGACGATCTCATATTCCTTCATCTTGGTGAGTTCGGTGTTCTTGAACTTCACCGAACCGGCAGTGGCCTTGGTGCGACCGCAGATCAGGTCCAGAACCGTGGTCTTGCCGGCGCCATTGGGGCCGATGATGACGCGGATCTCATTCTCATCCACATAGAAGGAGAGGTCGTCCACCGCCTTGAAGCCATCGAAGGAGACCGAGAGCCCCTCCACCGCCAGCAGGAAGTCGGGCGCCATCTGGTCGGAAATCACTGCGGGATTCATGGCGTCCTCCTCACTCGGCCGGGGCGGGAGCGGTGGTGGCGGCGGGCGGCGACTTGCGGGCAAAAAGGGCACCAAGGCGCGGCTCCACATAGGAGCGGTAGAGACCGGCCAGACCATTGGGGAACAGCAGCACCACGGCGATGAACAGGCCGCCGAGCCCGAACAGCCACAGTTCCGGGAAGCTCTCGGAGAAGGAGGTCTTGGCCCAGTTGACCAAGAGCGTGCCATAGACCGCGCCAAGCAGCGACAGCCGCCCACCGACGGCTGTGTAGATCACCATCTCGATGGAGGGGGTGATGCCCACGAAGGAGGGCGACATGAAGCCCACCTGCAAGGTGAACATGGCCCCACCCACGCCGGCCAAAGCGGCGGCAAAGCAGAAGACGAAGATCTTGAAGCTCGCCACATCATAGCCGGAGAACCGCACCCGGTCCTCCTTGTCACGCATGGCGACAAGGATGCGTCCCAGTTTTGAGCGGTTGATGAACTGGCACAGCAGGATGGAGCCGATGAGCAGCGCCACATTGACGAAATAGAGGATGAACTTGGCGCTGTCGGTGCGGATGTCCCAGCCGGCCAGGGTGCGCAGATCGGTGATGCCGTTGATGCCGCCGGTATAGCCCTGCTGGCCGACGATGAGGATGGTCATGATCGCCGCCAACGCCTGGGTGATGATGGCGAAATAGACCCCGCCGACCCGGCGCTTGAACAAGGCATAGGCCAGCACAAGGGCGAACACCGCCGGCACCAGCACCACCGCCGCCAAGGAGAAGCCCAGGGATTTGAACGGCACCCAGAAGAAGGGCAATTGGGTGATCTGGTTCCAATCCATGAAATCCGGAATGCCGGGCGTGGACTGGATCTTCGTCGCCTCGGGCGTGGAGGCCTGGAGCTTGAGATACATGGCCATGGCATAGCCGCCGAGGCCGAAGAACACCCCCTGCCCCAGCGAGAGAATGCCCGCATTGCCCCAGCACAGCACCAGGCCGACGGCGACGAAAGCGTAGGTGAGATATTTGCCCACCATGTTGAGCCGGAACGGATCCAGGATCAGCGGCAGCACCACCGCCAGCAGCAGCGCCAGCAGGAGGACGCCGACGATGTCCTTGGAGCGGGCGAAGGTCTTTGGCGAAAAGGATGTGGACGACGCGGGTTTGGACATGCGGGCCTCCTCAGCGCCGGACCTTGAGGACGAACAGGCCTTCGGGCCGCAGCATCAGGATGCCGACCACCACCAGGAGCGTGAGCACCTTGGCCATGGAGCCGGACATGAAGAATTCCATGGTCGACTGCGCCTGGGAGATGGTGAAGGCCGAGGCGATGGTGCCGGCCAGCGAGGCCGCGCCGCCGAACACCACCACCAGGAAGGTATCGACGATGTAGAGCTGGCCGGCGGTGGGGCCGGTGGAGCCGATCATGGTGAAGGCGGAGCCGGCCACCCCGGCGATGCCGCAGCCAAGGCCGAAGGTATAACGATCGATGCGCTCGGTACTGATGCCGATGGCCCCGGCCATGGTGCGGTTCTGCACCACCGCGCGCACCTGCAGGCCCCAGCGGGAGCGGAACATCAGCAGATAGACGGCGATGGCGATCAGCGTGGTCAGGCCCATGACGAACAGGCCGTTGATCTGCACGTCGATGCTGCTGGTGATGGGCAGCGAGCCCATCATCCAGTCCGGGAGTTCCACCCCCACCTCGCGGGCGCCGAAGATGGAGCGGAACGCCTGCTGCATGATGAGCGAGAGGCCCCAGGTGGCGAGCAGCGTGTCCAGCGGGCGCTTATAGAGGAAGCGGATCATGCTCCACTCCACCAGCATGCCCAATGAGCCGGAGACCACGAACGCCACCGCCATAGCGACGAAAAAGTAGATGCCGTTCAGCCCCGGCAGATAGGCCTGGAACAGTTGCGAGGTCAGATAGGTCATGTAGGCGCCGAGGATCATGAACTCGCCATGGGCCATGTTGATCACGCCCATCTGGCCGAAGATGATCGCCAGCCCCAGCGACATCAGCACGAAGACGGAGAACAGGATCAGGCCCGCAAACGCCTGCATGGCGAAGATGGAGCCCAGTTCGCCCAGCGTATATCCCATGAACATGTGCGGGTTCCTCGGCGTTCGGGTCGGGTGGTCGGCTTCAGATGGACGGAGTCGCGCGCGCCGGGCGCGCCTCCTCCTTTTGCCCCCTCCCCCTTGCGGGGGAGGGAGCGCGTCGTTTCTTATGAGCAGCCGCTCACTGATAGCCCTTGGGGAAGGGGTTGGGCTCCACCAGTTCGGAGGTCTCGAACACCACGTCATACTGGCCGTCGGCGCGGGCCTTGCCGACGCGGGTCTTGCTCCACAGATGGTGGTTCTCGTGGATGCGCACATAGCCTTCCGGCGCCTTGTCGAAGGCGACCCCTGGCGAAGCGGCAGCGATCTTGTCGATGTCGAACGAGCCGGCCTTCTCCGCCGTGAGTTTCCACAGCCACGGCCCGAGATACGCGGCCTGGGTGACGTCGCCGATGACGATCTTGTCGCCATAGGTCTTCTTGAACGCCTCCACGAACGCCTTGTTGTTGGGATTGTCCAGCGACTGGAAATACTTCATGCAAGCGAAGGCGCCCGCGATATTCTCGCCGCCGATGCCCAGGATTTCGTCCTCGGTCACCGAGATGGTGAGCAGGGTCTGCTTGGACAGATCGATGCCCGCCGCCTTGAGCTGCTTGTAGAAGGCGACGTTCGAGCCGCCGACGATGATGGCATAGATCACGTCCGGCTTGGTGAGCTTGATCTTGTTGATCGCCGAATTGAACTGGGTGTGGCCCAGAGGGAAATATTCCTCGCCCACCACTTTGAGCTTCAGGAAATTCTCGATGTGCTTGCGGGCGATCTTGTTGGAGGTGCGCGGCCAGATATAGTCGGAGCCGAGCAGATAGAAGGTCTGGGCGCCGCGCTCCTTCACCACCCAATTCAGCCCGGCGATGATCTGCTGGGTGGCTTCCTGGCCGGTGTAGATCACGTTCTTGGATTGCTCCAGGCCTTCATAGAAGGTGGGATAATAGAGCATGCCGTTATACTGCTCGAACACGGGGAGCACCGCCTTGCGCGAGGCGGAGGTCCAGCAGCCGAACACCGAGGCGCACTTGTCCTGCACCAAGAGCTTCTTGGCCTTCTCGGCGAAGGTCGGCCAGTCGGAGGCGCCGTCCTCCTGAATGTATTTGATCTTGCGGCCGAGGATGCCGCCCGCGGCATTGATCTGGTCGATGGCGAGCTTTTCCGCCTGCACCGAGCCGGTCTCGGAAATGGCCATGGTGCCGGTGACAGAGTGGAGGATGCCCACCGTGACTTCGGTGTCGGTCACCGCCAGGCCCGTTGTATTGACCGCGGAGGTCGCAGGTGTCTGCGCCATCGCGCTTTGAGAAAACAGGCTCGCGGCAGGAACAGCCGCAGCAATCGGCAGCGCCGCCATCCCCTTCAATACGCCGCGCCGCGTGGCGCTCATCTTGTCTTGACGATCGTCACTGGAAGACATGCCCATCCCCCTCCACGCTTGTTTACGTGGCGTTGGCAGATTCACCATCGAACCTGCGATGGGGCCTATGCTTCACGGGACGGTGGCGGTGCAGCAATACGTCGATTGACGTATATGCGGCATCGCAACATGCCCTAAGATGGGTGTTAACGAGGGAAGTCCGTCTCAGGCGGCGCTTCGTGCGCGCGCGTGAAGATGAAACGCGCTTTCTATAGGCAGGACCTGCCGCGTTATTGAGCGAAGACGGCGCGGCACAGGGGTGACAAACCGACGACCGGGGCGGATGATCTCGGACTTCGCCGGGCAAGACCGGATCTACACGTAGAAATTGCAGCCACAACCAAGACGACGACCATTACCAGGACGACGACCCAAAACAATACTCAGCGTGCAGGGGGCGATGCGACAGGAGGTTCCTTCGACCGGATCGGGGACGGGGCACACCAACATGCCGGCGGAACAGCGGATCGTTCGGGTCCGACGCCAGTACAACCAATGGGTCGTCAACGAGACCCTGGAAGACTATGCGCTGCGCTTCACCGCCAAGAGCGCGCGCCGCTGGTCCGCCTTCCGCGTCGCCAACACCGCGCTGGGCGCCATCTCGTTCCTGGCCCTGGAGGCCATCGGCGGCGCCATCACGCTCAGCTACGGCTTCACCAATGCGGCGGCGGCCATCATCGTGGTCAGCGCCATCATCTTCGCCGTCGGCCTGCCCATCAGCTTCTATGCCGCCAAGTTCGGGGTCGACATCGACCTGCTCACCCGCGGCGCCGGCTTCGGCTATATCGGCTCCACGGTCACCTCGCTGATCTACGCCTCCTTCACCTTCATCTTCTTCGCCATCGAGGCGGCGATCCTGTCCCTGGCGCTTGAGATGTGCTTCGGCATCCCGCTATCGGTGGGCTATGTGCTGAGCGCGGTGGTGGTGATCCCTCTGGTCACCCACGGCATCACCTTCATCAGCCGGTTCCAGACCTGGACCCAGCCTTTATGGCTGGTGCTGCACATCATCCCCATCCTCTGGCTGGTGGCCTATCGCGGTGACGACATCGCCCATTGGACCGCCTTCACCGGCCTCAGCGGCCCCAAGGACGGCAGCTTCAATCTGCTGGCTTTCGGCGGCGCCTCCACGGTGGTGTTCGCTTTGGTGGCGCAGATCGGCGAGCAGGTGGATTTCCTGCGCTTCCTGCCCCGCCGCCAGCCCGGCTCGCGCGATGGCGGCACCGCCAAATGGTGGATCTCGCTCTTGGCCGCCGGCCCCGGCTGGATCATTCCCGGCGCACTGAAGATGCTGTTCGGCTCGTTCCTGGCCTATCTCGCCTTGCAGAGCGGGGTGCCCGTGGGCAAGGCCGCCGAGCCCACCCAGATGTATCTGGTGGCGTTCGGCGCCATGATCCCCTCCCATCAGGTGGCGCTGGGGCTGATGGGCGTGTTCGTCATCGTCTCGCAGTTGAAGATCAATGTGACCAACTCTTATGCGGGGTCCATCGCCTGGTCGAACTTCTTCTCCCGCCTCACCCATTCCCATCCTGGCCGGGTGGTGTGGCTGGTGTTCAACGTCACCATCGCCCTGATGCTGATGGAATTGGGCATCTATCGGGTGCTGGATGAGATTTTGGGCATCTATGCCATCGTCGCCATCGCCTGGGTGGCGGCGCTGGTGGCGGATCTGGTGGTCAACAAGCCGCTCGGCCTCTCCCCGCCGACCATCGAGTTCAAGCGCGCCCATCTCTATGACATCAACCCGGTGGGCGTGGGGGCGGTGCTGGCGGGGGCGAGCGTTGCGGTGGTCTGCTATGCGGGGGTGTTCGGCCCGCTGCCGCAGGCGTTCGCGCCGTTCGTGGCGCTGGTGGTGTCGTTCGCCACCGCCCCGGCCATCGCCTTCGCCACCAAGGGCCGCTATTACATTGCCCGCACCCCCAAGACCGAATGGCGCCAGGGCATGGTGCGCTGCTGCATCTGCGAGCATAAGTTCGAGCACGAGGACATGGCCCATTGCCCGGTCTATGCCGGGCCGATCTGCTCCTTGTGCTGCACGCTGGATGCCCGCTGCCACGATCGCTGCAAGGTGGAGGCCCGCGCCGGAGACCAGATCCTGGCGGTGCTGGGCGCCGCGCTCCCCGCCTGGGCGGTGGCCAAGCTGAATTCGCGGGTGGGGCATTATCTGGCCATCCAGGCCATGCTGGCCCTGGTGATCGGCGGCCTGCTGGCGATCATTTATTACCACGCCCGCCTGGAATCCCCCGCCCAGGGGGAGGCGATCCGCACCACGCTGTGGACGCTCTATTTCATCTTGATGATCATCGCCGGCGTGGTGGCCTGGCTGTTCGTGCTGGCCCAGGAAAGCCGCCGGGTGGCGCAGGAGGAAAGCCAGCGCCAGACCACCTTGCTGATGCGCGAGATCGAGGCCCACAAGCGCACCGACGCCAAATTGCAGAAGGCCAAGGAGGTGGCGGAGGCCGCCAATCTGGCCAAGAGCCGCTATGTGGTGGGCATCAGCCATGAATTGCGCACGCCGCTGAACGCCATCCTCGGCTATGCCCAATTGCTGGAGCGCGACACCTCCATTCCCGCCCACCGGCGCGATGCCATCCGCGTGGTGCGGCGCTCGTCCGAGCATCTCTCAGGCCTGATCGACGGGCTGCTGGACATCTCCAAGATCGAAGCCGGGCGGCTGCATCTCTATCGCGACGAGGTGCGCATCCGCGAACTGCTGGACCAGATCGTCGACATGTTCCGCCTCCAGGCCAAGGCGCGCGGGGTGGAGTTCCTGCATTCGCGCTCCGACCGGCTGCCGGCGGTGGTGCATACGGACGAGAAGCGGCTGCGGCAGATCCTGATCAATCTGTTGTCCAACGCCATCAAATTCACTGCCACCGGCCATGTGGCGCTGCGGGTGAGCTACCGCAACCAAGTGGCGGAGTTCGAGATCGAGGACACCGGCATCGGCATCGCCCCCGAGGAGCGGGAGCGCATTTTCGAGCCGTTCGAGCGCGGAGCGCGGGGCGGCGCGTTCAATGCCATCGGCATTGGCCTGGGGCTCACCATCACCAAGCTGCTCACCGAGATCATGGGTGGTGAAATCTCGCTCAAGAGCGAATTGGACAAGGGCAGCATCTTCAAGGTGCGCCTGCTGTTGTCGGAGGTGCAAGGCCGCGACGAGGCCGCCCCGCCGGAACAGCGCATCGCCGGCTATGCGGGCAATGCCCGCACCGTGCTGGTGGTGGATGACGACGATGCCCACCGCGACCTCATGTGCGAGATGCTGCGCCCGCTGGGTTTCATCGTCTTCACCGCCGCCGATGGCCTCTCCTGCCTGGAGATGGCGGCGCAGACCGATCCCGATCTGGTGCTGCTGGATGTCTCCATGCCCCACCTCACCGGCTGGGAAGTGGCCACCGCCTTGCGCACCCGCGTGGCTCCCAATGCCCGCATCATCATGATCTCCGCCAATGCCGGCGAGATGGGGGGCAAAGGCGAGGGCCAGGCCGATGATCCGCCCGCCCATGACGACAGCTGTGTCAAGCCGGTGGACCTGCGGGCGCTGTTGGAGAAGATCCGCGCCTTGCTCGCCCTGGAATGGACCTTCCAGGCGGACGCGCCCGATGTCGTCCCAGCGCTGGCCGCACCCCTCAAGGCGCCCCCAGCCGGGCATCTGGAGGAACTGCTGGCGCTGGGCCAGATCGGCTATGTGCGCGGCATCCAGGCCAAGCTTCAGGCGCTGGCGGCGGAATCCCCCGAGCACGAACCCTTCGTGAGAGAAATGAGCGACATCGTGCGCACCTTCGATCTCAACCGCTACATGGCCGTGCTGGAGGCACTGCGCACCGATGATGCATAGCGCCAAGCGTCGCGACATCGTCCTGGTGGTGGACGACAGTCCCGAAACCCTGAGCCTCCTCACCGATGCGCTGGAGGAGGCCGGCGTCACCGTGCTGGTGGCGGTGGAGGGGGCAAACGCCCTCACTCTGGTGGAGCAGATCACCCCCGACGTCATCCTCATGGATGCCATGATGCCGGGCATGGACGGCTTCGAGACCTGCCGGCGGCTGAAGACCAACAAGGCGCTGGCCCATGTGCCGGTGATCTTCATGACCGGCCTGTCGGAGACCGAGCATATCGTGAAGGGGCTGGATGCGGGCGGGGTGGACTATGTCACCAAGCCGGTGGTGCCCAATGAGATCATCGCCCGCATGCGGGTGCATCTGGCCAATGCCCGCCAGACCCAGAGCGCCCAGGTGGCGCTGGACAATGCCGGGCGCTTCCTCATGTCCGCCAGCCTGGATGGGCGGGTGCTGTGGAGCACGCCCCAGGCCACGCGGCTGATCGGCGGCCTGTTCACGGCGCTGCCCGGCGAGGGCTATCTGCTGCCGGCCTCCGTGCGCGACTGGCTGCTGCGGGTGCACGGCGCCCCCGCCACCCCGCCCGAGACCATCGAGGTGCCGGACGGCACCGGCGCCCGCACGCTGAAACTGTCCTATGTGGGCCAGATCGGTGAGCGCGAGGTGCTGCTGCGGGTGGCGGACGCCGTGCGTATCAAGGATGAGGACGTGCTGCGCCTCGCCCTCAACGTCACCCAGCGCGAGGCCGAGGTGCTGGCCTGGATCGCCCGCGGCAAGCCCAACCGGGATATCGCTGAGATTCTCGGCCTGTCCCCGCGCACGGTGAACAAGCATCTGGAGCAGATCTACGCCAAGATCGGGGTGGAGAACCGCGCCGCCGCCGCCGCCATCGCCGTGCGGGCGCTCTCGCCGAAATGAGCGGGCCGCCGGGATGAGCGGCCCACGCTTGGAAACGCACCGCGTCATTTGGCCCCTGGCGCCCGCAGGGGCAGACCGCCCGCCGGAAACCGCCCATTCGCGCGCCATTTCGCCCCTGCCCATCCCGTGGGCAGAACCCGCGCACGGCTCTTGGACATTCCGGGCGCGCCGCCTATTCTACGCCTGCCGGTTGCGCCGGAGCCGTGGGCATCAGCCGTACGGTCCAAGGCAAGCCGCAGACGAGGATGTGAATGCCGCCGGTCCGCAGGTGTGGGTGCAGAACCGAAGCGACGGGTCGCGCAAGGGTAAGCCGATGACCGGCTCCGACAGCGCCCCCGCGCCCACCGCCCCGCCGCCGTTCAACCGCATGATCCAGGACATCGCCGCGCGCGGCGACCGCGAAGCGTTCGCGGCGCTGTTCAAGCATTTCGCCCCGCGGCTGAAGACCTTCCTCATGCGCTCGGGCCTCACACCCACGGCGGCGGAGGAGGTGGCGCAGGAGACCATGCTGTCGGTGTGGCGCAAGGCTAGCTATTTCGATCCGTCCAAAGCCGGGGCGGCCACCTGGATCTTCACCATCGCCCGCAACCTCAAGATCGATGCCCAGCGCCGCGACCGCCCGGTGGCGCAACTGCCCTCCGACGCCGACGAGACCCCGGACGACGCCCCCAATGGCGAAGCCCTGGTGCTGACCGCCGAGCGCGAGGAACGGGTGCGGGCGGCGCTCACCGCTTTGTCAGCCGAACAGGCCCATATCGTTCGCCTGTCCTTCTTTCAGGACAAGCCCCATGCCCAGATCGCCGAAGAGCTGGGCATTCCGCTCGGAACCGCCAAATCGCGGGTGCGCCTCGCCTTGGGCCGCCTGCGCACGCTGCTGGATGACCTTGGATGAGCGCGACCCATCTGCCGCAGGACGAAACCCTCGCCCGCTTTGCCGCCGGCACGCTGGAGCCCGCCACCCGCCTGGTGGTGGCCGCCCATCTGGAGGCGGCGCCGAAGGCCCGCGCCCGGCTGGCGCTGTTCGAGGCCACCGCCGGCACCATCCTCGACACCCTGACCCCCACGGCTTTGGCTGACGACGCCTTGGACCGCGCTTTGGCGCTGCTGGACGCGCCCGCGCCCCGCGCGACGTCGGCCCGCAAGCCACCCCGCCAGGCCGCCCGGCTGCCGGCGGGCGTCACCCTGCCCCGCGCCTTGGCCGATTGCACGGTGGGCCGCTGGATCTGGGTCGGCCCCGGCGTGCGCTGGAGCGCCATCGGCATTCCCGGCGTCGCCCATGCCAATGTGGGGCTGGTGCAGGTGGCGCCCGGCCGCGCGCTGCCGGAGCATGGCCATGGCGGCAACGAGATCACCTATGTGATTTCCGGCGCCTTCTCCGACGCCTCCGGCCGCTATGGCCCCGGCGATGTGTGCGAGGCCGATCCCGAGGTGGAGCACCAGCCGGTGGCCGATGCGCGGGAAGGCTGCATCTGCATCATCGCCATGGAGGGCGCGCTGC
The DNA here is from genome assembly GCA_943369575.1 of Azorhizobium sp. AG788. Taxonomy (GTDB): domain Bacteria; phylum Pseudomonadota; class Alphaproteobacteria; order Rhizobiales; family Xanthobacteraceae; genus Azorhizobium. Next base: position 20,438 of record CALRNP020000070.1, read on the forward strand.
GTTTCCGTGGCCTGCTCGGCACCCTGCTGCGCCCCTTCACCAACTGAGCCTCTCACCAACTGAGCCGCGCGCCCGCTGCAACCGGGCGCGGCTGGTGGGCTCGCGCCCCTTATGGTACCGCTCCGCTCGTTCTTCCCTAGCCCGGAGCCCCTTCCCGTGCGCGAACCGACCCTGGATCCGGCCGACTGGAGCGCCCTGCGCGCCGCCTTCCACACCGCCGTCGATGACGGCCTCGCCCATCTGCAAGGCGCGCTCGATGCCCCGGTCTGGGTGCCGCCGCCCGCGGACGCCACCGCCGCCTTGCGGGAGCCGCTGCCCCATGCGCCGATGCCGGTGGCCGATGTCTATGCCGCCTTCAAGGCCAACGTGCTGCCCTATGGGGTGGGCAATGTGCATCCCGGCTTCTTCGGCTGGGTACATGGCGCCGGCAATGCGGAGGGCGTGCTGGGCGAACTGATGGCCGCCTTCATGAACGCCAATGTGGGCGGACGCTGGCATATCGCCAGCGACCTGGAACATCAGGTGGTGGACTGGTGCAAGGAGATGGTGGGCTTCCCCGCCGCCGCCAGTGGCCTGCTCACCTCCGGCACCTCCATGGCGACCATTATCGCCATGACGGTGGCCCGCAACACCCACGCCCAGGGCGATGTGGCCCGCGAGGGAGTGGCAAAGGCGGCGGTCGGCATGGTGGGCTATGCCTCCACCGAGGCCCATAGCTGCTTCGCCAAGGCGTTCGATATGCTGGGCCTCGGCCGGAACGCTGTGCGCGCGGTGCCGGTCAACGCCGCCCGCGAGATCGATTGCGATGCGCTGGAAGCCATGATCGCCGCCGACCGCGCCGCCGGCCTGCGGCCGTTCTGCGCGGTCGCCACCATCGGCACGGTCAATACCGGCGCCATCGACGATGTGGCCCGCGTCGCCGACATCTGCGCCCGCGAGGGACTGTGGTTCCATGTGGATGCCGCCTTCGGCATCGGCGCGCTGTTGAGCCCGGCCCACCGGCCCCGGGTCGAAGCCATCGCGCGGGCGGATTCCACTGCCTTCGATTTCCACAAATGGTTCCAGGTGCCCTATGACGCCGGCATCGCCTTGATCCGCGACGCCAAAGCCCATTACGCCGCCTTCTCCGCCCGCAAGGAATATCTAGCCACCGCCGAGCGCGGGCTGGCGGCGGGCGAGCCCTGGTTCTGCGACTATGGCCCCGAACTCTCGCGCACCTTCCGGGCGCTGAAGGTGTGGTTCACCTTCAAGAGCCACGGCCTCGACGGCCTCGGCGCCATCATCACCAAGAACATCGCCCAGGCGGGCGTGCTGGCCGAACTGGTTCAGGCGAACGCCCCGCGCCTGGAACTGCTGGCGCCGGCGACCCTCAACATCGTCTGCTTCCGCTATGTGGGGCCGGGTGATCTGGCCGCCACCAACGCCCTCAACAAGGAGATCGTGGCGGATCTCCAGGAATTGGGCATCTCGGCCCCCTCCACCACCACCTTGTCCGGGGTGACGGCGATCCGCGCCTGCCTGGTCAACCACCGCACCCGCCGACGGGATCTGGAAGCGCTGGTGGCCGGCGTGCTGGAACTGGGCGCCAAGCGCACGGCTGCCTCCGCCGCTTGAGGGGGAGGGTTGGGGTGGGGGGTGAAACGGCGGGGCCGGGGCACCCCCTCCCCGTCCGGCCCAATCCTGCCCCGCGCCCCACGCAAAGCTGTGAGGCACCGCGCCGCACACAAATCCTTGCCCTTCTTGCTCGCGCCTGCGAGAAGATCGCCATCATGATCGTGCTTGACGACATCTCCCTCCGCCTCGCCGGCCGCCTGCTGCTGGACCATGCCTCCGCGGCGCTCCCTGAGAATGCGCGCGTGGGCGTCGTCGGCCGCAACGGCACCGGCAAGACCACGTTGTTCAAGGCGCTGGTGGGCGAGCTGGAGCTGGAAAGCGGCACCATCCGCATGCCCAACCGCACCCGCATCGGCCGGGTGGCGCAAGAAGCCCCCGCCGGGCCGGATAGCTTGCTGGAGCGGGTGCTGGCCGCCGATACCGAGCGCGCCGCGCTGCTCGAAGAAGGCAAGACCGCCACCGATCCGCACCGCATCGCCGA
>CALRNP020000071.1:0-22407 GCA_943369575.1 Azorhizobium sp. AG788
GAGACGTAGGAGAAATCCTCCGCCGCCCCGGCATGGTTGAGCGCGGCCACCGTGTCGCCGCCGCCGGCCACCGAGAGCAGATGCCCCGCCGCCGTGCGCTGGGCCACCGCCTGGGCGATGGCCACGGTGGCGGCATCGAACGGCACCAGTTCGAACGCGCCGAATGGCCCGTTCCACACCACCGTCTTCACCGTCTTGAGCTTGGCCTTGACCAGTTCGATGGTCGCGGGGCCGGCATCGAGGATCATCTCGTCATCGGCCACCTGATCCACCGGCACCACCCGATGCGGGGCGTTGGCGGCGAAGGTCTTGGCGACCACCACATCCACCGGCAGCACGATCTCGCAGCCCTTGGCGGCCGCATTGTCAATGATCTCGCGGGCCGTGGGGGCCAGATCGTGCTCGCACAGCGACTTGCCGACCGACACGCCCTTGGCGGCCAGGAAGGTGTTGGCCATGCCGCCACCGATCACCAGCACGTCCACCTTGGCGGTCAGGTTGCCCAGGAGGTCCAGCTTGCTGGAGACCTTGGCGCCGCCGACCACCGCCAGAACCGGCCGCTTGGGGGCCTCCAGGGCGTGGGTGAGGGCGTCCAATTCGCTCTGCATGCTGCGGCCGGCAAAGGCCGGCAGCTTATGCGCCAGCCCCTCGGTAGAGGCGTGGGCGCGGTGCGCGGCCGAGAAGGCGTCGTTGACATAGATGTCGCCGAGCGCCGCCAGCTGCTGCACGAAGTCGGCGGCGTTCTTTTCCTCGCCGGCGTGGAAGCGGGTGTTTTCCAGCACCAGCACGCCACCCGACGGCAGATCGGCGATGGCCTTGGCGGCGTCCTCGCCGACGCAATCGTCGGCGAAGGCCACGCTCTGGCCGAGGCTGGCGGCCAGCGCCGGCACCACGGGCGCCAGCGACTGGCTGGGATCGCGCTGGCCCTTGGGACGGCCGAAATGGGCCAGCAGGATCGCCTTTCCACCCGCGCCGGTGATGGCGCGGATGGTGGGCAGGATGGCCTGGATGCGGGTGTCGTCGGTGACGCGCCCGCCATCCATCGGGACATTCAGATCGACACGGACCAGCACCCGTTTGCCGGCGAGGTCCGCGTCATCGAGGGTCCGGAAAGTCGCCATGATGCAGCTCCTCCCAGGGGCCGCTCAGCTCAGCTTTCCGAGGGCGACCGCGGTATCCGCCATGCGGTTGGAGAAGCCCCACTCATTGTCATACCAGGACATCACCCGCACCAGCGTGCCGTCCATGACCTTGGTCTGGTCCATGTGGAAGGTGGAGGAGTGGGGATCGTGGTTGAAATCGATGGAGACGTTGGGCTCCAGCGTATAGCCCAGCACGCCCTTCAGCGCACCGTCGGCGGCGGCCTTGATGGCGGCGTTGATCTCTTCCACCGTGGTGGCGCGCTTGGCCACGAACTTCAGGTCGATGACCGAGACGTTCGGGGTCGGCACGCGGATGGAGACGCCGTCCAGCTTGCCCTTCAGCTCCGGCAGCACCAGGCCGACGGCCTTGGCGGCGCCGGTGGAGGTGGGGATCATGGACAGAGCGGCGGCGCGGGCGCGGTAGAGGTCCTTGTGCACCTGGTCCAGCGAGGGCTGGTCGTTGGTGTAGGAATGCACCGTGGTCATGAAGCCGTGGACGATGCCGATGGCATCATTCAGCACCTTGGCCACCGGGGCCAGGCAATTGGTGGTGCACGAGGCGTTGGAGACCACCAGGTGGTCGGCGGTCAGCAGGTGATGGTTCACCCCATAGACCACGGTGAGGTCGGCGCCGTCGGCGGGGGCGGAGACCAGCACGCGCTTGGCGCCGGCGGTCAGATGGGCGGCGGCCTTGTCGCGGGTGGCGAAGATGCCGGTGCATTCCAGGGCGATGTCCACGCCCAGTTCCTTGTGCGGCAGCTGGGCCGGATCGCGCAGCGCGGTCACCTTGATCTTGCCCTGGCCGACGTCGATGGTGTCGCCATCCACCGTCACCGTGGCCGGGAAGCGGCCGTGCACGCTGTCGTAGCGCAGCAGGTGGGCGTTGGTCTCAACCGGGGCGAGGTCGTTGATCGCCACCACCTGGATGTCGGTGCGGCCGGATTCGATGATGGCGCGCAGCACGTTGCGCCCGATGCGACCGAAGCCGTTGATGGCAACCTTCACCGTCATAATTCCATCCTCCATGCGCCAGCCGCTGAGGGCCGGCCTGATAATCGAACCGCCCGCTGCGTGAGCGGGCGGGGAACGCGTCACGCCTGCCGCAACTGCTCAAGCGCGGCCGCAACGACCGCCTGAGGCGTAATGCCGAAGTGGCGATAAAGATCCTTGGCCGGGGCGCTGGCGCCGAACGAGGTCATGCCGATGAAGGCCGCCTCCGAGCCGATGATCGAGTCCCAGCCCATGCGGATGGCGGCTTCGATGCCGACGCGGGCGGGGGCCTTGCCGATCACGGCGCGGCGTTCCGCCAGCGGACGGGACAGGAACAGTTCGAACGAGGGCACCGAGACCACGCGGGTGGAGATGCCCTCGGCTTCCAGCAGCGCGCGGGCTTCGACCGCCAGCGCCACTTCCGAGCCGGTGGCGAACAGCGAGACCTGCGCCTCGCCGCTGGCGGCCAGCAGCTCATAGGCGCCGCCGGCGGCGCGGTTCTCGTCGGTGGTTTCCGTGCGCAGCAGCGGCAAATTCTGCCGCGACAGGATCAGCGCGCTGGGCCGGTCCTTGGCTTCGAGCGCGATCTGCCAGCATTCGGCGGTTTCCACCGTGTCGGCGGGGCGCAGTACCAGCAGGTTCGGGATCGCCCGCAGCGCCGCCAGATGCTCCACCGGCTGATGGGTGGGGCCGTCTTCGCCCAGACCGATCGAGTCGTGGGTGAGCACATGGATCACCCGCTCGCCCATCAGTGCCGCGAGGCGGATGGCGGGGCGGGAATAATCGGAGAACACCAGGAAGGTGCCGCTATAGGGAATGAAGCCGCCATGCAGCGCCACCCCGTTCATGGCCGCGGCCATGCCGTGCTCGCGCACGCCCCAATGCATGAAGGTGCCGGAGAAGTCGTCCGGCGTCACCGCCTTCTGGCCCTTGGCGCGGGTGTTGTTGGAGCCGGTGAGGTCGGCCGAGCCGCCGAGGAGTTCCGGCACCGCCTTGGTGATGGCGTCGAGCACGATTTCCGACGACTTGCGGGTAGCGACCGCGCCGCCATCGGCCTTGGCCTTGGCCTTCACCGCGGCGATGGCTTCGGCCAGAGCGGCGGCGGGCAGGTCACCGCGCATGCGGCGCTCGAATTCATCGCGCTCGGCCTGGGGCAAAGCGGCGAGGCGCTCCTGCCAGGCGGCGCGGGCGCTGGCGCCACGGGTGCCGGCGGCGCGCCAGGCATCGTGGACGTCGGCGGGGGTCACGAACGGGGCGGCTTCCCAGTTCAGGGCCTTGCGCGTGGCCTCGATCTCGGCGGCGCCCAGCGGCGAGCCGTGGGCCTTCTCCGAGCCGGCCTTGGCCGGGGAGCCGAAGCCGATCACGGTGCGGCAGGCGATCAGGGTCGGCTTGGCCGACGCCTTGGCTTCTTCCACGGCGGCGAGGATGGCGACGGGGTCATGCCCGTCCACCTGCAGCGTGTGCCAGCCGGAGGCGGCGAAGCGCGCGCACTGGTCGGTGGAGCCTGAGAGCGAGGTGGGGCCGTCGATGGAGATGCGGTTGTCGTCCCACAGCACGGTCAGCTTCGACAGCTTGAGATGGCCGGCGATGTCGATGGCTTCCTGGCTGATGCCTTCCATGAGGTCGCCGTCGGAGGCCAGCACCACGGTGCGGTGGTCGACGATCTCAGCGCCGAAGCGCGCCGCCATCAGCCGCTCGCCGAGCGCGAAGCCAACGGCGGTGGCGATGCCCTGGCCCAGCGGGCCGGTGGTGGTCTCGATGCCGGGGGTGACGAAATTCTCAGGATGGCCGGGCGTCAGCGAGCCGAGCTGCCGGAAGCGCTTGATCTCGTCCATGGTGACGGAGGCAAAGCCCAGCAGGTGCAGCAGGCCGTACAGCAGCATGGAACCATGGCCGGCCGAGAGGATGAAGCGGTCGCGATCGGGCCAATGGGGATCGGCGGCATCGAACTTCAGGGTGTCGGTGAACAGCACCGTGGCGATGTCGGCGGTGCCCATGGGCAGACCGGGATGGCCGGAGTTGGCGGTCTCCACGGCATCGATGGCGAGGAACCGGATGGCGTTGGCCATGCGGTTGTGGAGGTCGCGGCTCGACATGAAGGGCATTCTCCGGCGCGTGCGCGCCTCTATGACGTACGGTCAGACAGCATGAGGCAAAGCCTCGCGGCGGCACTGATAGCAGTGCGGTGCGTGCTGTCAAACGCACGGGCAAGGCGAGGTCAAGGCGGGTGTCCCCATGCGGCCCCGCGCCGCATCGTCGCGGGCGGCGCGCTTCGGGGCGAATGCCGCAAAACACGCCGCGCTTAAATTCGCGCCATCGGAGGCTCAGAATCAGCGGGCGTTGGTGGAGAGCAAGGCCCGCAGAGTCTGCGGGTTGCGGTCCCATTGCACATCTGCGATGCGCCAGCCGGTGGAGGTGCGCACCATCTTGAAGGTGACGGTCTTCTTCTCATCGAAATTGTCGAACTGGGCGATCACCGTGGCGCCGGTCTTGGTCACGCCCTTGGCGGAGATGGCCACCGCCTTGATCTCGAATTCCTGGCCTTCGATGAACGGATCGAAATTGAGTCGCGGCTCGCCCGATTTGGCGTCCGCCACCACCGCCTTGCTCAGGGCCGGGTCGAAATAGGCCGCGGCCACCACCGGGTCGGTGAAATCGAAGCCGACCACGGTGTCCGGCGCGGTCTCCAGATATTTCTGGTAGAGGGCGCGCACCAGCCCTTCAGCGGTGGGCGCCGTCGCCGCCGCGCCGGCCGGTGTCGTGGCCGGTGCCGCGGTGGCCGGGCGCAGCCCGAGCGGCCCGTGGCTCAGGAGGCAGGCCGCCGTCATGATGACGACCAGCGCCCGCGGTGCCATCCGCAGCATCGCTCGCATCCCACGTCCACCCGCTTGCCGCATCACCCGCCCCCGACTGCCGTGTTCTCGCTTTGGTCGCTATGTACGCCGTCCCTTGGTACCACTGCAAGGTCGCGCTTGAAGGCGGGTCTTGCGGTGCCCCGCCGAGCCGGCGTGCGGGATGAAAGGATGCCTTCATCCTCTTTCCCGTTGACAAGTGGGAAGCGGTGGCTCTTTGCCCGCCGACTCAGCTACACTCATACGTCATGTATGCGCTCAAGCAACGCCCGCCCGAGTTCGGACCCATCGAGGCCGCCACCCAGCGGCTGCATGCGGCGCTGGATCGGCTGTCCGACGCCCTGGACCGGCGCCGGGAGATGGACCGCCATCAGGAGGCGCTCCTGGCGCAATTGCACGCTCTGGGCAATGACCGCGCCCGTCTCGCCGCCGATCTCGATCAGGCACGGGCGGAAGCCGCCCAGGTGGCGGACGTCAGCCGTGAGGTCACCCGCCGCCTGGACGTGGCCATGACCACCATTCGCGACGTGCTCGCGACCCATGGCGGGTAGGCGCGCATGGCCCATGTGAGTGTCACCATCGCCGGGCGTTACTACCGCATGGCCTGCGACGAGGGCCAGGAGGAGCATCTGATGCGTCTCGGTCGCGACATCGATGCCCGCATCAACCAGTTGCGCAGCACCTTCGGCGAGATCGGCGACCAGCGCCTCACCGTCATGGCCGCCATCACCATTTCCGACGAACTGGCCGAAGCCCGCAACCGCATCCGCGCGCTGGAAAGCGATCTGGAAGGCCAGCGCGACGCGCGGGCCTCGGCGCTGGCGCGGCTGGAGGCGGGGGAGGAAGCGGTGGCGCGCACCATCGACGAAGTGGCCGAGCGGCTGGAGCGCCTCGCCCGCGAGATCGGCCCGGCGCCGGTGACCACCATCGGCATGGGCTGACGGCCCCCGCCGCCTCGGCATCCCCAATTGCCGGCAAGATACCCCAACATGCCTCTAGCGTCCGCTCGTGGGAGTGCCTACATTCGACAGGCGGGGCTGTGGGGTTCGTTAGGAAACATTTCCCCGGGGCCTTATCGATCCTTAAGGGAGCTGTACCTGCCCTCGTCCGTGGACTTGGGCACACGGCGCCCACCTACGCTGTAGGTTTCCCGGGATCGAGTTCCGACGGCTTTTGCGGCTCCGCACTTATTCGCTGATGACATCGACCGATCTCTCAGGCAGCGCCGTCCTCACCGACCGCGCCATAAAGGCCAGCCTCCGGGGCGAAGCCCTGGCACGCCGGGCCGCCATGGGCGCCGCCGCCCGCGTGGCCGCATCCGCGCAGGCCGCCGCTCATGCGCTGACCGCTCTTAGCCAGGTATCCGGTGGCCCGGTATCGGGGCGCATCGTCGCCTTGTTCGCCCCGTTCCGGGATGAAGTCGACACCGCGCCCTTGGCCCGGCTGTTGTGGGATGCCGGCGCGCAACTGGTGCTGCCGGTGGTGATCTCCCGCGATGCGCCCTTGCTGTTCCGCGCCTGGAACGACGGCGACACCCTAGTTCCCACCGGCATCTATGCCATCCCCACCCCCGCCAAGACCGCCCCCGAGCGGGTGCCGCAGGATCTGATCGTGCCGCTGGCGGCGTTCGATCGCGCCGGTTTCCGCATCGGCTACGGCGCCGGCCATTATGACCGCACGCTGGCCCTGCTGCGGGCCGCGGGGCCGGTGCGGGCGTTCGGATTCGCCTTCGCCTGCCAGGAAACCGACCGCGTGCCCGCCGAACCCCATGACGAACCCGTGGATGGGATGATAACGGAGGCGGGGTTCTTCTCCTGCGGCGGGTCTGATGCGAATTCTCTTCCTCGGTGATGTGGTCGGCCGCACCGGCCGCGATGCGGTGACCAGCCGCCTGCCGGGCCTGGTGTCCGACTGGGCGCTGGATCTGGTGGTGGTCAATGGCGAGAACGCCGCCGGCGGCTTCGGCATTACCGAGGCGATCTATGACGAGATCCGCGCCGCCGGCGCCGACGCCATCACCCTGGGCAACCACGCCTTCGATCAGCGCGAGGCGCTCGTTTTCATCGAGCGCACGGACGCGCTGGTGCGGCCCATGAACTATCCCCCCGGCACGCCGGGTCGCGGCGCGGCGCTGGTGGAGACCCGGCGCGGCGGCACCGCTCTGGTGGTCAATGTCATGGGCCGGGTGTTCATGGACCCCATGGACGACCCCTTCGCTGCCGTGGACCGCGCCCTGGACGGCATCGAACTGGGCCGGGTGGCCGATGCGGTGGTGGTGGATTTCCACGCCGAGACCACCAGCGAGAAGCAGGCCTTCGGCCATTATTGCGACGGCCGCGCGTCCCTGGTGGTCGGCACCCACACCCATGTGCCTACCGCCGACCACCGCATCCTGGCCGGCGGCACTGCTTATATGACCGACATCGGCATGTGCGGCAGCTATGACGGCGTGATCGGCATGGACAAGGAAGAGCCGCTGCGCCGCTTCACTCGCAAGATCGGCGCCGGGCGCTTCGAGCCCGCCACCGGGCCGGCCTCGCTCTCCGGCGTGGCGGTGGAGACCGACCCGTCCACCGGGCTGGCGCTCAAGATCGCGCCGGTGCGCCTGGGCGGAGTGCTGTCCGAGGCACGGCCCACCTTCTGGGAGGCGTAAACGCCTGCCGTTGGGGCAGTTTGGCGGGCGATATGCGCCTTCCTTGCCCTTTTCCATTGCGCCGACTTATAAGGCGCGCACAGTCCATCAGCTTCTCCGGGCGGCGCTCAGAGCCTGATCCGATCATGTTGGATCAACATGATCGGCAAATCAGTCTCTTACGTGCTCTGGGCGCGCGGGAGCGGCTTGCGTAAACGGGAGGCGACCATGGCCGGTCATTCACAGTTCAAGAACATCATGCACCGCAAGGGGCGGCAGGATGCCGTGCGCTCCAAGCTGTTCTCCAAGCTGGCGCGCGAAATCACCGTCGCGGCCAAGATGGGCCTGCCGGACCCGGCCATGAACGCGCGCCTGCGCGCCGCCATCCTGGCCGCCCGCGCCGAAAACATGCCCAAGGACAATATCGAGCGCGCCATCAAGAAGGCGTCCGGGGCCGACGGCGAGAATTATGACGAGATCCGCTACGAGGGCTACGGCCCCGGCGGCGTGGCGGTGATCGTCGAGGCGCTGACCGACAATCGCAATCGCACCGCCTCGGAAGTGCGCTCCTATTTCACCAAGTCCGGCGGCAATCTGGGCGAGACCGGCTCGGTGTCGTTCATGTTCGATCGCCTCGGGGTGATCGAGTTCAACGCCGGCAAGATCGACGCCGACGCCTTCCTGGAAGCCGCCATCGAGGCCGGCGCCGAGGATGTGGTCTCCTCCGAGGACGGCCATGAGGTGGTCTGCGCGGTGGAAAGCCTGGCGGACGTGCAGCGGGCGCTGGAAGCCAAGTTCGGCGAGCCGCGCAAGGCCGGCCTGGTGTGGCGGCCGCAGAACACCATCGCCGTCGATGACGAGACCGGCGAGAAGCTGATGCGCCTGGTGGATGCGCTGCAGGACAATGACGACGTCCAGCACGTCACCGCCAATTTCGAACTGTCCGACGCGCTGATGGAGAAGCTGGGCGCCTGAGCGCCCCGCGTCCCTCCGCGCGGCCAGCCGGCTGCGCGGGGGGGGGGGCCAGACGCAAAAAGGCCCGGTCCGCTGGCGGACCGGGCCTTTTTGCGCTGGGGAAGACGGATCAGGCGGCGGTGGCGAGCCGGTCGGCGGTATCGCGCAATTCGGCGATGGCCGCTTCGATCTCGGTACGCTGGCGCTCCAGCTGGGTGAGCTGGGCGAGGCAGCGGTCGCGGGTCAGGGCGAGGTCGCGGCCGGCCTGGCCCTCATGGGCGGCCACCAGCGAGCGGATTTCGGCGAGGGTGAAGCCGAGGCGCTTGCCCTTGAGGATGACGGTCAGGCGCTCGCGGTCGGCGGGAGAATAGAGGCGGGCGAGGCCTTCGCGGCGGGGCGAGAGCAGGCCCTTGTCCTCATAGAAGCGCAGGGCGCGCAAGGTGACGCCGAATTCGCGGGCCAGATCGCCGATGGTATAGACATCGTGGGCCACGAAAACGCGGCCGGTGCCCGTGGCGGGCAGGCCGATGCCGGTGATGCCAGAGCTGGACCCCGTCGAAAGCGCTTCGAAATTGTTCGCGTCCATCAAAACTCTCCGTCTTTCAGCCGCGTACCGCACCATCGTCCTGCCCGCACGGCAGTTCGGTGAGGTGAGCGTCAACGAGCACCCCGTTGTGGTAATTAGTGCGGATCGGCCGGCAGCGGGAGCGTGTTGCGGGCTCCCTAAGGGAAAGTAACCGTTACGGATTGAGGCTTTCCAACGGTTAACGCTCCGTTTACCAAAAGGTACGAATGCTGCTCAGATCGATTCGCAGGCGATTCGGTCGGGGTCAGCGCGGAGGCGCCCGGTGATGATCGGGGAGGCGGACATGGATCGCAGGGACGGCGCTGCACGCATGGCGAGCGCCAGCGGGACCGATCGCTTCTCCGACGCCGTTTTTTCCACCTCGGCCATCGACCATCTGCGCGCCGATGTGGAAAATCTCCGCAGCTCGCTCGCCGCCGCCGCCTCGCCCGAGGTGCTGCGCGATGTGGACCGCGCCATGGGCGTGCTCAGCCGGCAGGTCCGCGACGCCCGCACCGAAGCCCGTCAGGCGGAACAGGTTGGATCGGCCCTGGCCGAGAGCGTGGCCGACCGCCTCGACGATCTGCGCGACAGCATCGAGAGCCTGCGCGCCGCCGAGCCCACCGTGGCGCTCGCCGCTGCCGTTGAAACCATGGCGCGCAAGCTGGAGATCATCGACGCCAAGGCCATCGATCCGGTGGCCGTCGCTCGGCTCCAGCTTCAGACCGCCGAATTGAAGGATCTGGTGGGCCGCACCCTGGCCCATGCCGCCGCCGCCGCCGAGCAGGTGCGCCAGGAAGCGGCCGAGCAACTGGCCGCCGTGGGCGCCGGCGCCCTGGAGGCGGTGACCGCCGCCAGCGCCGATTTCGGCCGCAAGGCCGCCGAAACCCTGACCCGGATCGAAGACCGGCTGGAGCAGCATCTGGCCGCCCAGGCCCCTGCCATCCCGGAAACCGACGCCCTTGCCGCCTTGCGCGACCGCCTCGACCATCTGGCGCACGATGTCCAGGCCCTGGCCCCGGCCACCGACGGCCGGCTGGCGGCGCAAGTGGAGCGGCTGCTGGCGCGCATCGACCAGGGCGGCGGCATCGAGGCATCCACCTTGGCGCCGCTGGTGGCGGTGCTGGAGCGCCATCTGGTGACCCTGACCGAGCGCATGGGCGACTCCCAGGTCCGCCTGCAGCGGCTCGACGGCATCGAACTGCTGTTGCAGCGCATGACCGGCGACATGCAGCGCATGCGCCAGTCGCTGACGGAAGAGATCGACGAGCCCGCGCAGATCGCGATCGCGCCCGGGGTTGCCGCCGACTGGCCCCTGGAGGCCGATGCCGGTCCCCTGGATCCGGCCTTCGCCACCTTGGACGAGGCGGGCGAATTGTTTCGCGACATGCACGTGCCGCCGGTCGCGGCGGACGTCACCCCCGTCGCCGTCGCTGCGGACAGCCCCGATCCGGTGGCCCTGGATGCGGATGATCCGTGCTCTGACCCGTTCTGGGAGCAGGTGCTCGGCCCGGCCTTCCTGGAAGCGGCGGCGCAAAGCCTGCCCACCGATGCCGACCGCGATGCCGCCCCCGCGGCGCCCGCCGAAGTTCTCATGGACGCCGATGCCCCGCAGCCGACGCTGCACGCGGAACCGGCCGCGCCGGTGCCCCCGGAGTGGCAACGCCGCGACCGGGCCGGCCTGCCGAGCCTGCCCTCCGCCAAGCGCCGGCCCGATGGCCGGTCGCCGGAGGTCGCCCCCGCCCACCGCGACGATCATGCGGCGCCGCTGGCGCCCGAACTGACCGGCCTGACCGATGTTGCCGATTTCACGCCCGCCCCGGCACAGCGCACGCTGGCGCCGCCGCAGGCCGAGCCGGCGATGGCGACCGGCGCCGATGACGCCGCGCAGCACCAACCCCACTGGCCGGCCCACGATGCGGTCGCGGTCTGGGTGGTGCCGGAAGCGCGCGAGCGCGCCGCCGAAGCTCCTGCCGCCCCGCGTCCCCGCCCCGTGGCCCCGGCGGTCGCCAGCGAGCGCCTGACCCATGAGGATCGCAAGCCGCGCCAGAAGCCCATCAGCGCCCGCGACGCCGCCGCCCTGGAAGCGGCGCTCACCGCCGCCCCGGCCGAGGACGAAGCCCCGCGCGTGCGGCTGGACTATGTGGCCGCCGCCGATCGCGCCGAGCATCGGGAGAAAGGCGCCCGTGTCGCCCGCAAGCGCCGCTCCGAGCGCCGCATTCATACCGCCTTGCGCCTCAGCGGCGTCGCCGCCGCCATCCTGATCCTGGGGCTGGTGACGGTGAAACTCACCGCCCGCGAGGGCGTGGCCGGCATCCAGGCCCTGGTGAGCGCCCCCGCCGCCACCGATGGCAGCGGCCCGGCGCCGGTGGACAAGACCCTGCTGACCAAACTGCCGCCCCCGGTCGGCCCCGCCGCCTTGAAGACCGCCGCTTTGGCCGGCGATGCGGATGCGGCCTGCGAGGTCGGCATTCGTTATGCGGATGGCAAGGGCACCGACGTGGACACCGCCGCCGCCATGAAATGGCTCGGCTTTGCCGCCGCCCATGGCTCGGTGCCGGCGGCCTATAAGCTGGGCAGCCTCTATGAATTCAGCACCCGCAACGTGACCGAGGCCAAGCGCCTGTACCAATGGGCGGCCGAGCGGGGCAATCTGCGCGCCATGCACAGCGTCGGCGTGCTCTATTCCGACGGCGTCGACGGCAAGCCCGACTGGATCAATGCCACCAACTGGTTCCGCAAGGCGGCCGAACTGGGCCTGCGCGACAGCCAGTACAATCTGGGCGTGATCTATGGCCGGGGCCTCGCCGGGGCGGTGGACCGGGCGGAATCGTGGAAATGGTTCCAACTGGCCGCCAAGCAGGGCGACACCGACAGCGCCCGCAAGCGCGACGACGTGGCCAACAAGGCCGATCCCGGCGTGGTGGACCGCGCCAAGGCCGCGGCTGCCGCCTTCGTCCCCGGCCCGGTGATTGAAACGGCCAATACGGTGCCGGTGAAGCCGGAATGGGAAGTGGCCGCGCCCGCTGACGCCGCCCCGCGCAAGTCCGCCTCGCGCTCCTGAGCGTTTGAGGCTGGGTGCCCCTGAGGCGAGCAGAGCCGGGCATGACGAAGGTTACGTGCAACCGAAGAATGTCGACAGGGGCAGAGCCTCAGCCGGCAACGCTCGTTAGCCCTGCCAACGCCCCATTCCTCGCCATTTCCAGCCGCCGCTGGCGCCGCGCGGGCGGGCGGCGCAGGTTGGCGCCATGACTTCACGTTTGATTCGGATCATCGGGCTGGACCCGGGCCTGCGCCGCACCGGCTGGGGCGTCATCGAGGCCGAGGGCTCGCGGCTCACTTATATTGCCTGCGGCACCATTCTCCCGCCCGAGGGCGCGCCCATGGCCGAGCGCCTCGCCATCCTGCATCGCGGGTTGATGGAGGTGCTGACGCTGCACGCCCCCGAAGAGGCGGCGGTCGAGGAAACCTTCGTCAATATGAACCCCGCGTCCACGCTGAAGCTGGGCCAGGCGCGCGGCGTGGTGATGCTGGCCCCGGCTCAGGCCGGCCTCTCGGTGGCGGAATATGCGCCGCTGCTGGTGAAGAAGACCGTGGTGGGCGCCGGACGGGCGGAAAAGGCGCAGATCCGCATGATGATCGGCGTGCTGCTGCCCAAGGCGACCCCCAAGACCGAGGATGCGGCAGATGCGCTCGCCGTGGCCATAACCCACGCCCATCATCGCGGCGCCGCTGCACTGCGGCGTGCGGCGCTGTAGGATGGCCGGACACGACAGGGGAGGGGAACGACATGCTGTGGGGTCAGCTTGCCCTGGTGGTCGCGGCCATGTTCGCGGGGGCGGCCTTCTATATCAATGTGGCGGAGCAGCCGGCGCGCCTGCGCCTGGCGCCCGGCCCCATGCTGGCGCAATGGCAGCCCGCCTACAGCCGGGGCTTCGCCATGCAGGCCACCCTGGCGCTGCTGGGCTTTGCCTTGGGCGTGGCGGCGTTCGTGGTCTCCGGCCGCTGGCATTTCCTGGCGGGGGCGGTGCTGATGCTGGCCAACTGGCCGTTCACAATGATCGGCATCATGCCCACCAATCGCAAGCTGATGGCGCTGACCCCGGTGCGGGCCGGGGCGGAAAGCGCCCACCTCATCGCTATCTGGGGCCAGTTGCATATGGTGCGCACCGGCCTCGGCCTCTTGGCCACTTTGGTGTTTCTCTGGGCTCTGCTGGGCTGAGCCCGGCGCGGAAGTGATGACATGATCGGAAAGCTCAAGGGCGTGGTGGACAGCTATTTCGAGGATCACGTGGTCCTCGACGTGCACGGCGTCGGCTATGTGGTGCATTGCTCGGGGCGCACCCTCCAGGCCCTGCCCAAGGCGGGCGAGGCGGCGGTGCTGCTGATCGAGACCCATGTGCGGGAAGATCAGATCCGCCTGTTCGGCTTCTTCACCGAGAGCGAGCGCGAGTGGTTCCGCCTGCTCCAGGGCATTCAGGGCATCGGCACCAAGACCGCTCTGGCCATCCTCTCCACCCTCAAGCCCTCGGACATCGCCCATGCGGTGGCGCTGGGCGACAAGGCGGCGCTGGCGCGGGCGCCGGGGGTGGGGCCGCGCGTCGCCACCCGCATCGTCACCGAGCTGAAGGACAAGATGCCCACCTTCACCTCCGTCGACCCCAGCCTCGCCCGGCTGGCGGCGGACATCGAGGCCACCGATGCGGCCGGCGGCGCCGCCGCCGACGCGGTCTCGGCCCTGATGAACCTGGGCTATGCCATGCCGCAGGCCAACGCCGCCATCGCCACCGCCGCCCGCAGTGCCGGCGAGGGGGCGACCGCCGAAACCCTCATCCGCCTGGGCTTGAGGGAACTGGCGAAATAGGGGGTGCCAGGGGGGCAGGGTCGTTACATCGGGGGGCCGCCAGGAGAGTGTGAAGTCCGCAAAGTGCGCGGGGCACTTTCTCCGAAGGTCGTCATGCCCGGGCTTGTCCCGGGCATCCACGCGGATCGGCTTGGTGCTTACTTTTCAAGCTCACGCGGTCGGCCCGGCGTGGATGGCCGGGACGAGCCCGGCCATGACGAACTCCGAAGTCTACCCTGGACATCAATGGCTTTGCCGCAATAGCGAAATGCAATGCCCCTGCCGTTGGGCGGCCCTATGGCGAAGGTGTGCCGCCGCCAGAAAGGCCGGCAGGCGTATGAGCGCGGGTCATCGCGCGTCCCCCATGATGGGCGCCGGCGCAGGGCCATCCAAGAGCCGCAGCGCATAGGCGCGCACATCATCCGGCCATGCGGCCATGCGGGCTTCCAATGCGGGTCGGTCGCCGGCGAACAGGGCGCGGCTGGCCTCCTCGAACTCCGGCAGATCGCCCGCCATCGCCGACATGAAGGCATAGGCCGCCTCCCGCGCCGCGCGGGCCTGCTGCGGCCCGGCCGTGGTGCGGCGGGCCTCCTCCACCAGGCGCCGCAGCACCACCGAGGCGCCGCCGGGCTGGGTGGCGAGCCAATCCCAATGGCGCGGCAGCAAGGTGATCTCCCGCGCCACCACGCCCAGCTTCGGCCGGCCACGGGGGCGGGGGGCGGTGTCCTCGTCCGCTGGCGCGGGATCGGCAATGGGGGCGGCGAGGCGAGCGGCGATCTCCGCTGTGGTGCCGCGCAGATCCAGATCCACCACCTTGCCGGTGGCATCATCGAAGGCCAGCAGGCCCTCCGACGCCTCGGCGGCCATCGCGGCGCGCGCGGCCAATGTCGCCTCCCGCAGCGCTCCGGAGGCGATCTGGCGGAAGCCTTGGAACAGGGTGACGGTGGCAGGGGCGGGCGGATTCACGGCAGGTCTCCTCAAAAGCAAGACTGGTTTTACCCGGATGAATATGCGAAAGCAAATTGTATCCGGGTAAAACTTATCGGGCCATGCCCAGCCCCACCGTAGGAAACCGACCGATGCAGCAGGCAGACCGAAGGGCGGCCATCGCCGCCTATAAGGAGCGCACCGTGCGCGCCGGCATCTATGCCGTGCGCTGCCCCGGCGCGGTGTGGGTGGGGCAGGCGGCCAATCTGGGCGGCATCGCCAACCGAATCTGGTTCAGCCTGCGCTATGGCGGGCATCCCAATCGCGTCCTGCAGCAGGCCTGGCAGGTCCATGGGGCCGAGGGGTTCGCGCTGGAAATCCTGGAGACCCTGGCGGAAGAGGAGAGCGCCTATCTGCGCGGGCGGCAGTTGCAGGCCCGCCTCGCCCACTGGCGGGCGCATATCGGCGCCGAACTGGCGTGATGGGCGGCTCCTCCGGCGCATCGCGCGTGGCCCTGATGCGGGGAAGGGGCTAGAATCCGCCGACTCAGCCATGGCACAAGGCCCCATGACACCTCGATTGATAGCCGCCGAACCCCGCGCCGAGGATGAGGCCGACGCCACCCTGCGTCCGCAGCGCCTCGCTGATTTCGTAGGGCAGGCCCAAGCGCGTTCCAATCTGGAGGTGTTCATCCAGGCCGCCCGCGCCCGCGGCGAGGCGCTGGACCATGTGTTGTTCGTCGGCCCCCCCGGCCTCGGCAAGACCACCCTGGCGCAGATCATGGCCCGCGAGATGGGGGTCGGCTTCCGCTCCACCTCCGGGCCGGTCATCGCCAAGGCCGGGGACCTCGCCGCCATCCTGACCAATCTGGAAGAGCGTGACGTGCTCTTCATCGACGAGATCCACCGCCTCGCCCCCCAGGTGGAGGAGATCCTCTATCCGGCCATGGAGGATTACGAGCTGGATCTGGTGATCGGCGAGGGGCCGGCGGCGCGCTCGGTGAAAATCTCGCTGCCCAAGTTCACCCTCGTCGGCGCGACCACCCGATCCGGTCTGCTGACCACGCCGCTGCGGGATCGATTTGGTATCCCGGTACGACTTGTGTTCTATACGCTGGAAGAGCTGGAATATATTGTCACACGCGGCGCGCGTGTGCTGGGGATCGGCATCGTGCCCGATGGGGCGCGGGAGATCGCGCGCCGGGCGCGCGGTACGCCGCGCATCGCCGGGCGATTGCTGAGGCGGGTCAGGGACTTCGCTCTGGTGGCGGGGAGCGCTGCCATCGACCGCAAGATCGCGGATCGCGCGCTGTTGGCGCTGGACGTCGATGCGGCGGGTCTGGACGCCATGGATCGGCGCTATCTCTCTGTGATCGCGGAGCATTATGCCGGCGGGCCGGTGGGAGTGGAGACATTGGCCGCGGCTTTGTCTGAGCCACGGGATGCCATCGAGGAAATTGTGGAGCCATACCTGGTGCAACAAGGCTTCATCCAGCGTACGCCGCGCGGCCGCATGCTCACCGCCGGCGCCTTCCGCCATCTCGGCTTGCCCGAGCCGCAGCGTCCGGCTACCTCTCTGCCGCTGTTCGATGAGGGCGATTAAGCCTGAACGGCCATCAGATTGACGTCATCGCGGCGCTGAACCTGCCGCGCATTTCGAATGCCGAAGCTCAGAGCCTGATCCGATCAGGTTGAATCAACCTGATCGGTGAATCAGTCTCTCGCAAAACAATAGAGAACTACGTTCTCTGGCGGCGGTGAGTGGAGGCGGGACCTTCGGCCATGTGCTGAAGATGTCCCAGGTGAAATTCAAGGATCTTGCATGAAGACCGACCTGTCCGGTGAACGCGCCATTGTGCCGGGAGAGCGCGAAGCCCATCCGCATCTCGCCGGCCGCCTCATTCCCGGCGGCCATGCCTTGGCGTTGCGGGTCTATTACGAGGACACCGACTTCTCCGGTATCGTCTATCACGCCAATTACCTGAAATTCATGGAGCGCGGCCGCTCCGATTACATGCGCCTGCTCGGCGTGGTGCAGGGCGACCTGTTCGCCGAAGCCGCCGCCGAAGCGCCCGGCTTTCACTTCGTCGTGCGCTCCATGCAACTGGACTTCAAGAAGCCCGCCCGCATCGACGATGTTCTGGAAGTCATCACCTTGTCCAAGGATGTGGCCGGCGCCTCCATCACCTTGGCCCAGTCGGTGAACCGGGGCGAGGAGGTGCTGGTTTCAGCATTGGTGCGGGTTGCCTTCGTTTCCCAGGGCCGCGCCAAGCGCATCCCCGACGCCCTGCGCCGGGCGACGCTGGAGGATGCGGCGGTGCTGAACGAGACTGTTGCACCGCAGCGCTAACGGTCCCTTAAGCTTAATGGAGCGAAGGTAGCGGAGCGAGGCGGCATGCTGCGTCGCGGTCCGTCGCCCAAGTTTGGACAGACTCCGCCTGGAAAGAGCGGCGGCGGGCTTTTCCACAGGGTCGAGGGCCTCGCGCGCTTTTTGCCATCGCGCGGCCTGCCAGCCGAGGATTGAAGATGAAACCAGCCATCCGGGCGCGGGGGCGTCGATGAAGAAATGGATTCCGACGCTGGCAACGCTGCTCGTGCTGGGCGTGTCCAGCGCATGGGCGCAATCGGACGTGGGCTCGGCCCCACTGGCCGCGCCGAGCGCCAACATCTCGCTCATCGGCTTGTTTTTGCAGGCCCATTTCGTGGTCAAGCTGGTGATGATCGGCTTGGTGGCGTCATCCGTCTGGGTGTGGGCGATCATCATCGACAAGACCCTGCTCTATGGCCGCACCCGCAAGGAGATGGACCGTTTCGAGCAGGTGTTCTGGTCCGGGCAGAGCCTGGAAGATCTCTATCGCTCGCTGGCGGGGCGGCCGAACGAGGCCATGGCGGCCATCTTCGTCGCCGCCATGCGCGAGTGGAAGCGCACCTATGAAGGCGGCGCCAAGTCCTTGACCGGCCTCAATCAGCGCATCGAAAAGGTGATGGACGTCACCATTTCCCGCGAGGTCGAGCGGCTGGAAAGCCGGCTGCTGGTGCTGGCGACCGTCGGGTCGGCGGGGCCGTTCGTCGGCCTGTTCGGCACGGTCTGGGGCATCATGACCTCGTTCCAGGCCATTGCCGCGTCCAAGAATACCAACCTCGCGGTTGTGGCGCCGGGCATCGCCGAAGCCTTGTTCGCGACCGCCATGGGCCTCATTGCGGCCATTCCCGCGACGATCTTTTACAACAAGTTCATCTCCCAGGCCGGGCGTCAGGCCCAGCGTCTCGAAGGCTTTGCCGATGAGTTCTCGGCGATCCTGTCGCGGCAGATCGACGAGCGGGGCTGAGGGCGCATCATGGGCATGGGCGGCGGATCGGGAGGCGGATGGCAGAGCCGGCGGTCGCGGCGGCGTGGCCGCGGCTCGGTCATGGCGGAAATCAACGTGACGCCCATGGTGGACGTCATGCTGGTGCTGTTGATCGTGTTCATGGTGGCAGCCCCCATGCTCACCGTGGGCGTGCCCTTGGACCTACCGCAGACCCAGGCCAAGTCGGTGAACCAGGACAAGGATCCCCTGACCCTGTCGGTGAACGGCAAGGGCCAGATCTTCCTCCAGGATACCGAGATCAAGATCGACGAACTGGTGGCCAAGCTGCAGGCGATCTCCAAGAACGGCTATGACGAGCGCATCTTCGTGCGCGGCGACAAGACGGTGAATTACGGCACGGTGATGCAGGTCATGGGCCGCCTGTCGGCGGCGGGCTTCAAGAAGGTCGCCCTGGTGACCGAGGCGGAGCAAGGGAGCTGAGAGCGATCAGGATGCGTGCCGGGCTAACCGCATCGACCCTCGTCCACGGGGGCGTCATCGTCCTGGCCTTGGTGTCCTTCGCGGCGCCGAGCCCCTTCGACACGCCTCCGACTGAATCCATCAATGTGGACGTGATCTCGGCCTCCGACCTGTCGCAGATGACCAAGGGCAATGAGAAGGGCAAGAAGACCGAGACCAAGAAAGTGGTCGCCGAAAAGGTCGATGCGCCCAAGCCCGTGAACGATCCCAATCTCAAGGTGTCCGAGAAGGCGGAAGTGGAGCCGGCGACCCAGCCGCCCCCGCCCCCTCCGCCGCCACCCACCCCCACGCCGAAGCCGGAGGACGCCAAGCCGACGCCGCCGACGCCCAAGGTGGAAGATCCCAAGCCTGCGCCGACCCCGCCCAAGGCCGAGCACCCGCCCGAGCCCAAGGTGGAGCCGAAGGCGGATGAGGCCTTGAAGGCCGATCCCAAAAAGGAAGACCAGAAGCAGGAGGCGAAGGTCACGCCGCCTCCGCCGCCGCCTTTGCCGCCCAGGAAGCCCGCGCCGCCGCCGCTGGACCCGCCCAAGACCACGGCGGAGGCCAAGCCGGACCAGAAGCTGGACTATGACAAGATCGCCGCGCTGCTCGACAAGCGCACGCCACAGCGCAATGCGGCCGCCGACCAGCAGGTTTCGCAGACCGCGTCACTGGGCGCCCCGCGCGGTGAGGCCCAGACGCTGAGCCAAAGCGAGATCGACGCCTTGCGCGCCCGCATCCAATCCTGCTGGAGCCCGCCCGCGGGCGCCTCGGAGGCCAGCGACCTGCGCGCGTCGGTCAGCGTTTCGTTCAAGCAGGATGGATCCTTGGCGATCCAGCCGGTGTTGGCCGGTGTAACGCCGGCCTCCTCGCCTTACGGCCCGGCCTTCGCCGACAGCGCTTTACGAGCCATCATCCGATGCGCGCCCTACAGCTTTCTGCCCGCAAACAAATACAATGTCTGGAAGGACATCGAGCTGGGCTTCAGCCTGAGGGACATGCTCGGCCGCTCGGATCAAACGAGAAGAACCCAATGACCGATCTTTCCCGCGTGATGTCTGAGTATTCCCCTGGCGCCAACGGGGTTTCGCGGCGCGCCGTGATGATCGGGGCCGGCACTCTGGCCGGGGCGTCGCTGCTGGCGGCGCCCGCCAGCGCAGCGCTGAAGCTGGAAATCACCTCCGGCACGCCGCAGCCGATCCCCATCGCCATCACCGACTTCCTCGGCGAAGGCGACCAGGGGCGGGCGATCAGCGGCGTCATCGCCGCCGATCTCAAGCGCTCCGGGCTGTTCGCGCCCATCGATCCCAAAGCCTTCGTGGAGAATGTCACCAATCCGGACGTGGCGCCCCGCTTTCAGGATTGGCGGGTGATTAATGCCCAGGGTCTGGTCACCGGCCGCGTCACGCGCCAGAGCGACGGGCGTCTCAAGGCCGAGTTCCGCCTGTGGGATGTGTTCGCCGGCCAGCAACTCATGGGCCAGCAATATTTCACCCAGCCGGAAAACTGGCGCCGGGTGGCGCACATCATCGCCGATGCCATCTATGAGCGGCTGACTGGCGAGAAGGGCTATTTCGATACCCGCATCGTGTTCATTGATGAGAGCGGGGCGAAAGACAAGCGCGTCAAGCGCCTGGCCATCATGGACCAGGACGGCGCCAACGTGACCTATCTCACCCGCGGCGATAGCTTGGTGCTCACGCCGCGTTTCTCGCCCACCAGCCAGGAAATCACGTATATGTCGTACGCGCAGGGCGACCCGCGCGTTTACCTGCTCAATATCGAGACCGGACAGCGGGAGATTGTCGGCAATTTCCCCGGCATGACCTTCGCGCCGCGCTTCTCGCCGGACGGTCAGCGCGTGATCCTGAGCCTGCAGCAGGGCGGCAACGCCAATCTCTTCGTCATGGATCTGCGCTCGAAGGCTACCACCCGCCTTACGGATGCGCCGGCCATCGACACGTCTCCCTGCTATTCCCCCGACGGACGGCAGATCTGCTTCCAGAGCGACCGGGGCGGCTCGCCGCAGATCTATGTGATGAATGCGGACGGCTCAGGCCAGCGACGCATTTCGTTCGGCAGCGCGCTGTACAACACGCCGGTCTGGTCGCCGCGCGGCGACGTGATCGCTTTCACTCGCCAGGCGGAAGGCAAGTTCGGCATCGGTGTGATGCGGCCGGACGGGCAGGGCGAGCGGGTGCTGACCGAGGGCTTCCACAACGAAGGCCCGACGTTCGCCCCCAACGGGCGGGTGATCATGTTCTTCCGCGATCCGCCCGGCGCGGCGGGGCCGAACCTCTTCACCATCGACGTCACCGGCTATAACGAGCAGCGGGTGCCGACTCCGAGCTACGCCTCCGACCCGGCCTGGTCGCCGTTGCGCTCCTGATCCGGTGCAATCGGCGTGACATAAAAGTCACGCCGGGCGGAAAGCGCCGCAATGGGTCGCCTGCGCAGCCCAGCTGCTCGTTCTAAGTTTTTAACTAAATCAGTGGCTTGGCAAGATGCGGTGGCGCAAGCCCCGCAGCAAAACCGGGGTGCCGCTGCGCGCCCACATCTCTGCCATGATGAGGCCATGGGCCGCCGCCAATCCTCAGTCGCTCCGAACGTGGCTGACTGCGCCGGAGCTTCCATCCCTGAATGGATCTGCCCATCGGCTTCGGACAGAGCGGATCTCTTCAGGGTTCGGAAACCATAAAACACAGTAGTGCGCGGGAGAAGCGGCGCGATCCGGCTTGCGGGCAAGCCGTGCCGGTGCGCGGAACCATCGCTTAACCAAGCGGCTGCTAGAGCACAAACCGATGAGCTTGCAACACACGCTGATCGATGAGTCGTTCTCTTCTTTCATGAGGGCGGGACGCGCGCATCGCAGCGATGGGCCCCGGCTCTACACACTTTGTCCGGGCTGACGTTAAGGAGACACCGGAATGCTTGGTTTTGGATTTGCACGCGGCTTCCGGTTCGCCGCCCTGTTCGGCATCGTCATGGCGCTGGCGGCCTGCGCCAACACCCCTGATCCGAACGCCGCCGGCGGTGTCGGTGGGGCCGGTGGCCCTCCCGGCTCGCCGCAGGAGTTTGTGGTTTCCATCGGTGACCGGGTATTCTTCGATACCGACCAGACCGACGTGTCCCCCGAGGGCCGCGCGATCCTGGATCGTCAGGCGCAGTGGTTACAGCAGTATTCCCGCTATACCTTCACCATCGAAGGCCATGCGGATGAGCGCGGCACCCGCGAATACAATATCGCCCTCGGCGCCCGCCGCGCGCAGAACGTGCGTGATTACCTGGTGTCGCGCGGCATCGACCCGGCGCGCATGCGCACCATCTCCTACGGCAAGGAACGGCCGGTGGCGGTGTGCAACGACATCTCCTGCTGGTCGCAGAACCGTCGCGCGGTGACGGTGCTGAACCCCGCCGGAAGCTGACGGGCGCTCTTTTCCCCCGTTAATTCGATACCTCTGGAGCCGGCGCCCGAAAGGCGCCGGTTCTTGCATTTCCAAGGCGGGATACCGGGCGCCGGGTCACACTTTGGACGCGATCCGACGCCTAAGGTGCCGCGCTTGCGAGGCCCTGACGATGTACCTGCCGATCCGTTCGTTTAAGACTGGCGTCATGAAACGCTCCAGTGCTTCGATGGTGCTTCTGGCCGTGGCTCTCGCCGCTGGCCTGTGCGGGCCGGCCGCCGCGCAGCAGT
>CALRNP020000072.1:0-22373 GCA_943369575.1 Azorhizobium sp. AG788
AAGAGGCAAGGCAGGACGTGTTCGACTACATCGAGATGTTCGACAACCCCAAGCGCAAGCACGTCAGGAACTGGATGCTGTCACCCGTGGAGTTCGAACGGCAGCAAAATACGTAGCCCGACGGCGTCTACGAAACTCGGGGCTATTCAGACTCCGGGAACTGAACCGCCCCGGCTTCACCGGAGGCCATTTGGTTTAAGTTAGGCTGCCATTTTGTGCTTGCTGAACAGATCGCAGTAGCGCGCCCCGGCTTCGGCGGACGGAATGTTGCCGATGGGCCCCAACATTCGGCGATGGCTGAACCAGTCGACCCATGTGAGCGGCGCGAACTGAATAGTCTCGAGGGATCGCCTTGCCCCAATCTGTGGATGACCGCGGCCTTGCGGAGGCCATCGATCGGCTCGGCCAAAGCGTCGATTTCCTTAACTCACGCGATCGAGAAGTGATGCCGTTTTGGCAGCACCACGTCCGAATTCTTATGCTTGTTAGAACGCCTCATTCCACCCAATGTCACGGCAGCGATCCCAACCCAAGCTCAGTCCATGGGCCCTAGAAGTGGGACGTCACAGAGGGGCACATCAGCAACCGCAGCGATGCCGATGATGGCGTGCGCACGGAACGTGTGCCTGAGGTTTAGCCGTAGCTCAGGATGACTTCCGGGATGTCACACGTTTCTGAAACATCGATACAATTAGGGCGATCTACTCAAGCACGTGAGCGGGACGTCGTCGACAAAGCCGGATGGAAGGCTCTAGCAGGATCAACGCTCGGCTACGCGATGGATGGCTTTGATCTGCTCATCCTCGGCTTCATGCTGCGCGTCATCTCTGCCGATCTCGGCTTGAGTCAAGCAGAAGCTGCGTCCCTCGTAACGGCGACGCTAGTCGGGGCCGTCGTGGGCGGCCTGTTCTTTGGGATGCTTTCCGATCGGCTCGGCCGCGTCCGGGTCCTGACCTGGACCATTGTTCTGTTCGCGGTCTTCACAGGGCTCTGCGCGCTTGCCCAAGGCTATTGGGACCTGCTTTTCTATCGCACGATCGCCGGCATCGGCCTCGGGGGCGAGTTCGGAATCGGCATGGCGCTCGTGGCGGAATCCTGGCCGAACTCCAAGCGCGCACGGGCTTCGTCATATGTTGGCCTTGGCTGGCAGCTCGGCGTTCTTGCCGCTGCCCTGCTAACCCCGCTGCTGCTCCCGCTGATCGGCTGGCGCGGCATGTTCGCCGTCGGCATATTCCCCGCCGTCGCGGCCTATTTCATTCGTCACAGCCTCCATGAGCCGGAAATCTTCGTGAAGAACTCCAGTGCCGGCTCGGTGGGAACTTCGTTGAAGCTTCTGGCGTCAGATCCTGAAACGACCCGCCGCAGCATCGGGATCATCATCCTGTGCTCGGTACAGAACTTCGGATACTACGGCGTCATGATCTGGCTGCCCAACTACCTGTCGAGCAGGTTTGGCTTCAGCCTCACCCAGTCCGCGGCCTGGACCGCCGTAACGATCCTGGGCATGGCCTTGGGGATTTATACATTTGGTCAGGTCGCCGACCGCGCTGGCCGCAAACCTGCTTTCTTTGGCTGGATGCTGGGTGCAGCGATCATGGTGGTCGTCTACTCGCGCTTGACGGATCCGATGTTCCTATTGATCGCTGGCGCGATTATGGGCTTCTTTGTCAACGGCATGCTGGGCGGATACGGCACGCTCATCAGCGAACTCTATCCCACGGTCGCGCGGGCTACGGCCCAGAACGTCCTGTTCAATCTTGGACGGGCGATCGGCGGCTTTGGGCCCGTCATCATGGGAGCCGTTGCCATGGCGTGGGGCTTCGACACCGCCATTGCGCTTCTCGCCATCCTGTATCTTCTCGACATCATAACCATGTGGCTCCTGATCCCTGAGCGCAAGGGAGCTGAACTGGTATGAACGCAACAGCAATCATGCCAGTTTCGCAGGGCGGCGCCCTCCTGCCCGTCCGGCGGCCCGCTGGTGAGGAATGCCATCAATTCCCGCCCGCGTGGCGCCCGTCGGTGGTCGCGGAGCTTGGAGAAATCATCGCGCACGTAGCCATCAACAGCGAATACCGCCACTTGGTTGTCGCTGGCTCCCCTCTGGCCTGTGCCGCAAAGCCGGGACAGTTCTTCCAACTGCTGTGTCCACAATCACCAGGCG
Source organism: Azorhizobium sp. AG788 (assembly GCA_943369575.1). GTDB lineage: Bacteria > Pseudomonadota > Alphaproteobacteria > Rhizobiales > Xanthobacteraceae > Azorhizobium. Next base: position 2,165 of record CALRNP020000072.1, read on the forward strand.
AGCAACCATTCCTCCGTCGCCCCATGAGCCTCTATGGAGCGGACACCAACCAGGGCACAATCGAGTTCCTGTACAAGGTGGCCGGCGCCGGCACCCGTGGGCTGGCGACCCTCCAGGTCGGCGACCGGCTGGATCTGATGGGACCATTGGGCGTCGGTTTCAGCCTCGATCCGAAATGGAAACACATCGTGACCGTGGGGCGCGGGGCTGGGCTCGCGACCCTCGCCCCGCTGATGACATGGGCGCGGACAAACGGAACTGAAGTCACCGCAATCGTCAGTGCACGCCGCCCGGATCTCTTGATCCATCCCGATCCCCGTGTTTCCCGCAACGTTGAAGTCGTGACCGTCACGGACGCGGAGCAGACATCAGGCCCAGCGAACGTCGAGCGCATCCTGCGCCGGATCATTGCAGAGGGGCGCTGCGATGCGCTGTTCACCTGCGGATCCGGTCGGCTCCTGCGCGCAATTCAAAGGCTGGCGCTGGAGTTCGACCTCCCCGGCCAGGTCGCCCTCGAGCAGCAAATGGCTTGCGGCATCGGGCTTTGCTATTGCTGCGTTCGTGACTTCAACGTTAACGGCGAGATCGGCAGTCGACGCGTGTGCTGGGATGGCCCCGCCTTCGACATCCGCGAGGCATTGCCATGAGACGCGATGTCTCCGGCCATCGGGTCGACCTCTCCGTCGAGATCGGCACCCTCCGCTTGCGCAATCCGGTGATGCCGGCTTCCGGCACCTTCGCCGAGGGGCTGGACAAGGTCCTGGACTTTGGCCGTCTCGGCGCCGTGGTTCTCAAGACGCTCACGCGGGAGGTCCGACATGGCAATCCACTGCCCCGTGTCGTCGAAAGACCTCAGGGCATGATCAATGCAATCGGCATTCCCTCCAAGGGAGTTCCGCACTTCCTTGAGCACGTGCTGCCCTTTTACCGAGGCGTTGACACGCCCCTAGTGGTCAGCATTTCCGCCCCGACAGTGGATGGCTTCGCCGACCTTGCTGCAGCGCTGACCATCGCGGGTGTCTCCGCGATCGAGGCCAACATTTCGTGCCCGAACATCGAGGAAGACGGGAAGGCCTTTGCCATGAGCGCAGACGTCACCGAACGGGTGACCCGCGCGCTTCGGTCTGCCACGGATCTTCCCCTCTGGGTCAAGCTGACTCCGAATACCGGCGCGGTCGCCGAAGTTGCGGGAGCGGCAGAGGCTGCGGGTGCGGACGCCGTCGTCGTCGCCAATACGTTCCTCTCGATGGCCATCGACATCACGACGTTCAAGCCGTGTCTCGGCAACATCATGGGCGGTCTTTCGGGCCCTGCGATTAAGCCGATCGTCCTGCGCCAGGTGTTCCAATGCGCCAAGTTGGTCGATATCCCCGTGATCGCCTGCGGCGGCATCGCCACTGCTGAGGACGCCATAGAATACATGCTGGCGGGCGCCAGCGCCGTTCAGGTCGGCACGGCGACCTTTCTCCAGCCTGCCGTGATGCGAACGATCATCGATGGCCTCGAAGCCTTCTGCCTGCGGCGTGACATTCCCCGGATCACGGATCTCATCGGCGGCGTGATCACCGCGGAGACCGACGGGCCCGATGTGGCCTGGCTGGAACCCGTATCATGACCCTCGCCCTTGAGGACGCCCCCTGCGCCCGGGACCGCAGTCGCGACATTCAGATCGCCCGCCGGCTATTCGACGCGCTTAGGCGTGCGACGACGGACGGCATCGGCATCACACGCCTTGCCTATAGCGAACGCGAGAGCGAGGCACTCAACATCGTTGCGACCGATGCCAGCCAGATGGACTTGCGGGCGGAGCGTGATGCGGGCGGCAATCTCGTCATCAGCCTGGAGGGTACCGAGCCCGACCTTCCCTGCATTGCCTGTGGCTCGCACCTCGATTCCGTCCCGCAGGGCGGCAATTTCGATGGTGCCGCGGGCGTTGTCGCGGGCATCGCCATCCTGGCCCGTTTTCGCGAGGACGGGTTCAGACCGCGCAGGACTATTAAGGTGTACGGCTTGCGCGGCGAGGAGAGCGCCCGCTTCGGCAGATCCTACATCGGATCGAGCAGTCTGTTGGGACAGTTGCCGGCGGCACACCTTGCGCTTCCGGCGAGCGACACGGGCCGATCCCTCGGCGACTGCATGAGCGATGTGGGGGTCGATGTGGACCGGGTGATGCGCTGCAAGCCGCTCATTGACCTGACGTCCATTGCCGCGTGGCTTGAACTGCACATCGAGCAGGGGCCGGTCTTGGAGACCCGCAACCTGCCGATCGGTATCGTGCAGGGCATTCGTGGCAATGTGCGTCACCGCACCATCGAATGCCTGGGGCAGGCAGGGCACTCTGGCGCGGTGCCGCGCGGGCTCAGGCACGATGCGTTATTCGCCGCAGCCGAACTGATCTGCCGGCTCGATCAGCACTGGCGCAGATTTCTGGACAACGGCCAGGACCTCGTCGTCACGTCGGGCATCTTCGGCACCGACGCTCAGGAGCAGGCCATTGCCCGCATCCCGGGCCTCGTGCGGTTTTCGTTGGATTTCCGCAGCCATGACGGCAAGACCCTGGCGGCCTTCTACGATCTGTTCCGCCGGGAATGTGACGTTCTCGCCGAAGAGCGCGGCGTTGCGTTCCGGCTGGATAGCCGATGCGCTACCGCCGGTGCAGCGCTGGATCGCGGCTGGATCGACCGCCTGAAATCCGCTGCCCGGGAGCTCGGGCTGGCTGACGAGGAACTCTCCAGTGGTGCCGGCCATGACACGGCGGTCTTTGCCAACGCTGGCATCCCCAGTGCCATGGTCTTCGTGCGGAACCGGCACGGGTCGCACAACCCATCCGAATCGATGGATCTCCAGGATTTCGCCCTGGGTGTTGCAGTGATGCGGGCAGCAATCAGACAGGCCGTTCTATGAGGGAGCAGTGCGTTCCATGAATGATCTTTTGGGTTGGATGCGAAAGCAGAACGGTGGTGCCCACACCTATCTCGAATTCCAGAAACGGCTACAAACCATTCGGCTGCGGGACCAAGAGAGCGCGGCGATGGCGCGCCTCCTTGCCGATCTGGCCGAACGGTTTGTGGATGCATATGACGGGGAGCCACTGCCTGCGGGCATTGCCAGCCAAGCCTATGACCGCCTGCTCGCCTACGTGGAGCGGGCCGTTACGCTGGAGGCGGCGGGAGCGGCGGAGCGGATCGCATTTCTGAACGAACTTGGGTCGGCAGAACTGGCGCCGAGGCTTCCCGCTGAAGTCTGATATGAGCGCGGACACTTGGCGCTCTGCCAGTATCCGCGATGGTTTCAGTGCAACCGGCGATCGGATGCTCCTAGTCGCCGGTTGCTGCCTCCAGCATCGACGTCGCTAGATGCTGGGCAAAGACCTCCGCCGCCAGTGAAAGCGCCGTCCCGCTTCGGGCGTATAGACCCAGTGCGCTCGGAAGATAGCCCCGGCCGTGACGGAGGGGGATGTGAACGAGTTGTCCGGAAGCGATCTCCGCCTCAAGTCCGACCCGCGTCATTAGCGCGACCCCAAGTCCTCTCAGGACCAGTTGCTTCATCAGATCAATGGACCCAGCCTCATAGCGTCGCGCGCGGGTCATCTCGGCGTGCATCAAAGCGGGGTTCAACTGCACCCGATTGGCGAAATTGTCCTTGGGAACAATGAGCGTCTCGTCTCGCAGCTCCGCCAGCGTGATATGTTGAGCGGCCGCCAATGGCGTGCCCGCCCGGACCACCGCCCCCAGACGGAACGATGCTGCCTGGACCCGATAGAGCTCTGCCTGGGTCGGCACTTCGAATGCCATGCCAAGATCCGCATCTCCCGACGCGATGGCGCGGGGTATCTCCGCGGACCCCAAAATACTCACCCCGATGCTGACTCGCGGGTGGCGCACACTCATGGCCGCGATCGCATTCGGCACGATATGGTGGCAAAGCCCCTCCAAGGTCACCAGTTCCACATGACCGGCATCCAGGCCCTTGAGCGCATCAAGCTCGGACTGGAGCCGTTCGGCATCACGCAGGACGCCGGTTACGTGATGCGCCAGGATCTCACCGGCCGATGTCAGCTTGAGACCGCCGGGTAAGCGTTTGAACAATGGCGTTTGCAGCTCGGCTTCCAACGCAAGCACCTGCCGGTTGAGGGCAGAGGAAGCCACATTCAGGCGCCGGGCCGCTTCACGGATGCTCCCGGCCCGGCGAACCGCGTCAAAATAGACGAGCGATGCCGCGTGAATCCGATAGCGTCTGTCCGTCACATTGCTCTCCCATCATGATGCCGTTTCGGCATCATGATGGCCGAAATCTTCTGCTTGTGCGAGCAGGATACCCGGAGGATTTTGCACCGTCCAGCGAGGACGGCCGGGGATGACACATGGGCAGTTTGCGAACGGCACCGCGGCCGAACTCTGAAGTCCGAACCCCCGGCTTCTGTGCGCTGTGCAAGTCCAGATGCGGCGCGATCATGGTCACGCGGGACGGACGCTTCATCGGCCAGGAGCCTGACCCCTCCCATCCCACGGGGCAGGCCCTATGTGTGAAGGGCAGAGCCGCACCCGAGCTCGTTTACAACACGCAGCGCCTGCTCCATCCGGTGCGACGGACGCGCCCACGGGGAGATCGGGATCCGGGCTGGGAACGGATCGGATGGGACGAGGCCCTTGAACACAGCGCCCGCGAACTGGGGCGCATCCGTGAACGCCACGGCGCTGAAGCGGTGGCCTTCGGCTGGACGACGCCCAGCGGGACGCCGATCGCGGATGATCTGCGCTGGATCGAGCGGCTGGCCAATGCCTTCGGGACGCCAAACGTGGCCAACGGCACTGAAATCTGCAATTGGCATAAGGATTTTGCGCACGCATTCACGTTCGGTAGGTCTATTGCCTCACCGGACTTCGAACGCACCGGATGCGTCGTGCTGTGGGGGCATAATCCGAGTGCGACATGGCTGGACCACGCAACCGCGACGGCGGCGGCCAAGAGCCGAGGGGCACGGCTCGTCGTCGTGGACCCGCGCCGCGCGGGCTTCGCCGGCCGCGCCGATCAGTGGCTGCGTGTCCGTCCGGGAGCGGACGGGGCGCTCGCCCTCGGCATCGCGGGGGAAATGCTCCGGCACGGCTGGTACGATCAGGCATTCGTCCGAGATTGGACCAACGCCGCTCTGCTCGTACGCAGCGATACCGGACGCCTGTTGCGCGCGCGGGATCTCGCCGCCCCACCTCCGGGATCAGAGGGCGGCGATTTCATCGCCCGGGATGCGTCGACGGGCCAATTGATCGCCTATTCGCTCCGCCGCCGGACTTTCGCCGCCGATTGCCGTCCTAAGGTCTATACGGATGCGGAGGTCTTGGGATCTGGCGGCGTGGCGCTCCACTGCCGGTCGGTGCTCACGCTTTATCGGCAGCTTTGCGACGAATATCCCCCTGAGCGGGTGGAGAGAATTGCCTGGGTTCCGCGCGCGCAAGTCACAGAGACCGCAAGGCTCATCTCCGAGTCCGGGCCGGTCTGCTACTATGCCTGGTCCGGCGTTGGACAGCATACCAATGCCACGCAGACCGACCGCGCCATCGCCATCCTCATGGCACTGACCGGCAGCTTCGATGCGCCAGGTGGTAATGTGGAGTTCTCCAAACCGGCAAGCCGCGACGTTTCGGGCCAGGAGCTCTTGTCGGCGGAACAGCGGGCCAAGTGCATCGGGCTATCACGATCTTCGGTCGGTCCGGCCAAACGCGGTTGGATTGGCTCTGACGCCCTTTACGACGGCATTCTCGACGAAACGCCTTATCCCATCCGTGGCATCGTCAACTTCGGCCGCAATTTCATCGTCAATCACGCCGATGCGCAGCGCGGTGCCGCAGCCTTGCAGAAGCTGAACTTTTATCTCCATGCGGATGTCGTGCTCACCCCCACGGCCGCATTCGCCGACATCGTATTGCCGATCAATACCCCATGGGAGCGCGAAGCGCTTCGGGTCGGCTTTGAGGGGAGCCAGAAGGCACACAACCACATCCAGCTCCGGCAGGCAGCCATACCATGCGAGGGAGAGTCTCGCTCCGATGCCTTCGTTGTGTTCGAACTGGCGAAGCGCCTCGGCCTTGGACACCTGTTCTGGGGCGGGGACATCGAGAAAGGGCTGAGCGAAATTCTGTCCCCCCTGGGCATCGATTTGCAGCAGCTACGAGACCAACCGGCCGGCATCACGCTGAATGGATCGCCGATGTATGATCGCTACAAGAACGATGGGTTTAAGACACCAAGCGGTTTGATCGAGATCTTTTCGGAGACGCTGCACGACGCGGGTGACGCGCCTCTGCCGGTCTTCATTGAGCCTGCGCTCTCGCCTTATCGCGCCGGAGCCGAAGCCTTCCCGTTGATCCTCACCTCGGCGAAAGTCGCTCACTATTGCCATGGGCAGCACCGGCATGTCCCTTCTCTGCGCCGCCGCCTCCCCGATCCCGAAGTGAGCTTGCACCCCGATGCCGCCGGAGAGCGCGGGATCAGCGAAAATGACTGGGTCGAGATCCGAACCGCCCATGGCGCGGCGCGCATGCGCGCAAAGCTGGATGGGAGCCTAGATCCGCGCGTTGTCTGCGCCCAATATGGTTGGTGGCAAGCCAATGATGCACTTGAATTGTCTGCATTCGACGCTTTGAACCCACTGGGCGCCAATTACAATCGCCTGATATCCGACCGGGATGCCGATCCGGTGAGTGGGGCCACCGGCCTGCGCTCGTCCATGTGCGAAATCGTATCGCTGACGCCCCCGCCACCGCTTGCCTGGAGCGGCTGGCGGCCGTTCGAAGTGTCAGCCGGAGACATGGAGGCCGAGGGTATCCTGTCGTTCCACCTCCGCCCCATTGACGGCATTGCGTTGCCCGCTTTCCGTGGCGGCCAGCATATCGTTCTTCGCCTGCCGCGGCCCGACCGCACGTCGATCATTCGGTGCTATTCCCTGTCCGGTCCGCTCGATGCGCAGGGCTATCGGATCTCAGTGAAGCGGGGCGGCGATCAGTCGGGCGCGCCGGGCCTTATGTCGGGGGCACTGCATAGCCTCAAGGGCCTACCAGCCCTGAGGGTCGACGTTCGTGCGCCGAAGGGGGACTTCGTCTTGCATCGCCCGAGCACACCCACGGGCGCGATCGTGCTTGTCGCTGGCGGCATCGGCGTGACGCCTCTCATCGCGATGCTCCACGAGTTGCAAGCGGCCAGAGAGACTATTCCGGTTCACCTGCTCTATGGCGTGAGGTCAACAACTGATTTGGCCTTCGCCCACGAGATCCGCTCGATTGCCGCGTACCTGCCAAACCTAACCCTTCACATCTTTCAGACTGGATCGAAGACGGTTTCCAACTGCTGTGGTCTCGACGTGAGGGCCGGACGGATCTCATCGTCGGATGTACTTTCCGTGTCGCCAGCCGGCTCGCATATCCATCTGTGTGGGCCGACGGCGATGGTTGCGCAGATCAGCGAAGGGCTTGAACAAGCTGGATTTCCCGCGGACCATCTTCACACGGAAGCGTTCGGCCCCTCGGCGCGGACCTCTTCAAGCTTGCTTCCACAGCGCGTGATGCTCAGCGGTTCCAAGCGGACCCTCGAGTGGCGTCCTGAGAACGGGTCGCTGCTCGATCTATTGGAAGCGGATGGATTGAACCCTGCGAGTGGTTGTCGCACTGGGCAGTGTGGAGCATGCACTGTCCGCCTCGTCGTTGGAGAGGTTGGCTATCCTGCCGGCGTCAGCCAGCCGGATAGCGGTCACTGCTTGCCATGCGTTGCAATCGCGCTGTCATCCATCACTCTCGATATCTAACGACGTTACTCTGACGTTGCCCCTAGCCTTTATCCAGCTCTGAGTTCGCTCGGACGCTTAGTTATGGCCTGCCGGCCTACCCTTGCGACAGGTCTGTCGCGCAACAGCTTCATCTTCGAGCCAGCGCCACGTGCATCGGCCTGCACGTCGATGTCGCCGCGACACCTAGCATTGAAGCTCACCATTCACCCTAAGCAGGACCTTTGTGTCAATTGAACACTCGGGAACGGTGAATTAGGACGACTACGGGTGAATCCACAAGCAGGCTCGAACTGGCGCGCGCCCTCGCCCATCGGCGATGCGGCGCAGCATCCGCGAAAGCGAAAACGAAAACAAGACTTCCGCCTGCGCACACCGCCTTCATCCTGTCGAGAATGCTGCAATGCAACGATTTTTGCCCTTGCGCCGGGAAGATTGGCAGCTATGCATTTTCCTCATATTTTCGTTTTGAACGCACTATGAAGAGATTATGAAACATGATTAGTGTCATGGGCGTTCACGGCACATAGGCGCAGCAGCGGCACAGGAGGGCGGCGTGCAGACCAGCCCGTTCGATATTCTGGTGGTGGGTGGCGGCATCAATGGCGCCGGGATTGCCCGTGACGCCGTGGGCCGCGGCCTCTCCGTCATGCTGGTGGAGCAGGACGACCTGGCCGCCCACACCTCCTCCTGGTCCACCAAGCTGATCCATGGCGGCCTGCGCTATCTGGAATATTACGAGTTCCGCCTGGTGCGCGAGGCGCTGCTGGAGCGCGAGCGGCTGCTGGCCATGGCGCCCCACATCATCCGCCCGCTGCGCTTCGTGCTGCCGCACGATGTCTCGGTGCGCCCGGCCTGGCTGGTGCGGCTCGGCCTGTTCTTCTACGATCATCTGGCCCCCCGCAAGCGCCTGCCCGGCTGCGAGCGGCTGAATCTCGCCACCGACCGGCGCGGTGCACCGCTCAAGCCGGTCACCAAGGTGGGCTTTGAATATTCCGACTGCGCGGTGGATGATTCCCGCCTGGTGGTGCTCAACGCGCTGGATGCCAAGGCCCGCGGCGCGGTGATCGAGGTGGGCACCCGGCTGGAAGGCGCCCGCCGCGAGGGCGATCTGTGGGTCGCCACCCTCACCGATGCCACTGGGGCCACTCGCGAGGTGCGCGCGCGCATCCTGGTCAATGCCGCCGGGCCCTGGGTGGCGGATGTGCTCAACCATCGCCTCGGCCTCAACACCGCCAAGGGCGTGCGTCTGGTGAAGGGCAGCCATATCGTGGTGCCGCGGCTCTATGAGGGCAACCACGCTTATATCCTGCAGAACCACGACAAGCGCATCGTGTTCGCCATCCCCTATCAGGATGATCTCACGCTCATCGGCACCACCGATGTGCCCTATGAGGGCGCGCCGCGCGACGTCTCCATCTCGGATGACGAGGTGGATTATCTGATCAGCTCCATCAACGGCTGGTTCCAGCGCGAGATTTCCCGCGCCGACATCGTGTGGGACTATTCCGGCGTGCGGCCTTTGTTCGACGACGGCTCCATCAACGCCTCCGCCGTCACCCGCGACTATGTGTTCGACATCGACGCGCCCGACGGCGGCGCGCCTCTGTTGTCGGTGTTCGGCGGCAAGCTGACCACCTATCGCAAGCTGGCCGAGCATGTGATGCGCGATCTCGGGCCGTACATCCCCGGCCTCAAGCCCGGCTGGACCGACCAGGGCAGCTTGCCCGGCGGCGACATCCCCGGCGGCGACGTGGAAGCCTATATCGCCGCTTTGGTGAAGGCCAAGCCGTTCCTGGGCAAGGACCGTGCGGCGCGCCTCGTGCACACCTATGGCACGCGGGTGTACGCGCTGCTGGGCAATGCCGCCTGCGTGGAAGACATGGGCCGCGATTTCGGTGCCGGCCTCACGGCGCTGGAACTCACCTATCTCAAGACCGTCGAATGGGCGCGCACGGCCCGCGACGTGCTGTGGCGGCGCACCAAGCTCGGCCTGAAGCTGCCGGCAGAGGCCACCGCCGAGATCGACGCCTTCCTGCAAGGCATCTGACACGGGCAGCCAGCCCGCGCTCCGCCGAAAACCCGACCGGCCCCGACGCCGGCCGTCAGCAAAGACCAAATGGCAAAGACCAACTGGGAGGACACCATGAGCAAATATGTGGGCGCCATCGACCAGGGCACGACGAGTTCGCGCTTCATCGTCTTCGATCGCAAGGGCCAGATCGTCAGCGTCGCCCAGCGCGAGCACGAGCAGATCTATCCCCGGCCCGGCTGGGTGGAGCACAATGCTGTTGAGATCTGGCTCAACACCCGCACCGTGATCTTCGAAGCCCTGGAAAAGAAGGGCCTCACCACCGCCGATCTGGCCGCCGTTGGCGTCACCAACCAGCGCGAGACCGCGCTTTTGTGGGACCGCAAGACCGGCGAGCCGCTCTATAATGCGCTGGTGTGGCAGGACACCCGCACCGATCAGTTGGTGGCCCGCTATGCCGCCGAGGGCGGGCAGGACCGCCTGCGGGCCAAGACCGGCCTGCCGCTGGCGACCTATTTCTCCGGCCTCAAGCTGCACTGGATCCTCGACAACGTGCCCGGCGCCCGCGAGAAGGCGGCTTCCGGCGATGCGCTGTTCGGCAATATCGATACCTGGCTGCTGTGGAACCTCACCGGCGGCCCCGATGGCGGCATCCACATCACCGATGTCACCAACGCTTCGCGCACCCAGCTGATGGACCTGGAGACGCTGGAGTGGGATGCCGACATCCTGAAACTGTTCGGCATTCCCGCCGCCTGCCTGCCGCGCATCGTCTCCTCCTCGGAGGTCTATGGCACCGGCAAGGGGCCGCTGGAGGGCGTCGTTCTCTCGGGCATTCTGGGTGACCAGCAGGCGGCGCTGTTCGGGCAGGCCTGCCTGCATCCGGGCGAGGCCAAGAACACCTATGGCACCGGCAATTTCATGCTGATGAACACCGGCGAGAAGCCCTTCCCCTCCACCTGCGGGCTCATCACCACGGTGGGCTACAAGCTGGGGACCGCCAAGGCCATCTATGCGCTGGAAGGCTCCATCGCCATCACCGGCGCACTGGTGCAGTGGCTGCGCGATAATCTCGGCATCATCCAGAATTCCGCCGACATCGAGCCGCTCGCCCGCTCGGTGACCGACAATGGCGACGTCTATTTCGTCCCCGCTTTCTCCGGCCTTTATGCCCCGCGCTGGCAGGAGAATGCGCGCGGCGTCATCTGCGGCCTCACCCGCTTCGCCAACAAGGGCCACATCGCCCGCGCCGCGCTGGAGGCCACCGCCTACCAGACCCGCGAGGTTCTGGAAGCCATGGTGAAGGATTCCAAGGTCGCCATCCGCGAACTGCGCACCGACGGCGGCATGGTGGTCAATGAGCTGCTGATGCAGTTCCAGGCCGACATGATCAATGTGCCGGTGGTGCGTCCCCGGGTGATCGAGACCACCGCTCTGGGCGCCGCCTATGCCGCCGGTCTGGCAGTGGGCTATTGGACCTCCACCGACGACATCACCCAGAATTGGGGCGTCGACCGCCGCTGGCACCCGCATATGGACGAGGCCCAGCGCGCCCATCTCTACGGCTCCTGGAATAAGGCCGTGGAGCGCTCGCTGGATTGGGCCAACTGAGCCTCGCGCGACGCAATGCCCGGTTCCGGCGACCGCAGAGCGGCGCCGGAACCGGGGACGACACAACACGCCAATAAGAAACGACCTTTGGAGACGTCCCATGCACACGCCATTTATGGGTGAGCTTCTCGGCACCATGGTGCTGATTCTTCTGGGCAACGGCGTGGTGGCCGGTGTCCTGCTGCACAGTTCGAAGGCGCAGAATTCCGGCTGGATCGTCATCACTGCCGGCTGGGCGTTTGGGGTGATGGCCGGCGTGTTCACCGCCATCGCCACCGGCAGCCCCGATGCCCATCTCAATCCGGCGGTGACGCTGGGCTTTGCGGTGGTCTCCGGCGATTATTCCAAGATCCCGACTTACGTGCCGGCCCAGTTCATCGGCGCCTTCCTCGGCGCGGTGCTGGTGTGGCTGCAATATCTGCCGCACTGGGCCAAGACCGAGGATAAGGGCCTGAAGCTGGCGGTGTTCTGCACCGGACCAGCCATTCGCAACGTCCCGGCCAATCTGATCAGCGAGATCATCGGCACCGTGGCGCTGATCTTCATCGTGGCGGCGATCTTCTCCAAGGCGGTGATGGCCGGCGGCATTCCCCCCACCCTCGGCCCCTACATGGTGGGCATGCTGGTGTGGAGCATCGGCCTGTCGCTGGGCGGCACCACCGGCTATGCCATCAACCCGGCCCGCGATCTTGGCCCCCGCATCGCCCATGCGGTGCTGCCCATCGCCGGCAAGGGCGATGCCGACTGGGGCTATTCCTGGATCCCGGTGGTGGGCCCGCTGCTGGGCGCTCTGGTGGCCGCGGGCATGATCCGCGTCTTCATCTGACGGCGATCCACCGCCAAACCCACAAGCGCGCCGTCTTCGGCCGGCGCGCTCACGGCCCCAGCGTCGACTCCCGCGACGGTGGGGCCGTTTGCATTCAAGCGCCGGGCTCGGCCCCGGTCTCGATCACCTCCACCCCCTCCATGGCGCAGACGGTGGCAAGGGCGGGAGAGACCATCTTGTCGGTGACGAACACGTTCACCTGCTTGATATGGGCGATGCGCACCGGCGCCGAGCGGCCGACCTTGAGATGGTCCGACACCAGCACCACCCGCCGCGCATGGGCGATGATGGCCTGGCTGACCCGCACTTCCTGATAATCGAAATCCAGCAGCGTGCCGTCCTCGTCAATGGCCGAGGCGCCGATGATGGCCAGATCCACCTTGAATTGCTGGATCAAATCGATGGCCGAGGCGCCGATCACCGCGCCGTCGCTGTGGCGCACCTGCCCGCCGGCTACGATCACCCGCACGGCGGGGTTCGGATAAAGCTGCATCGCCACATGCAGATTGTTGGTGATGACCAGCAGGTCGCGCCGGTCGGCCAGCGCTTTCGCCACTTCCTCGGTGGTGGTGCCGATATTGATGAACAGCGAGGAATTGTCCGGAACGAGGGTCGCGGCAGCGCGCCCGATGGCACGCTTTTCCGCATCGGCAATCATCCGGCGGGCCTCATAGGAGACGTTTTCGACGCTGGAGGTGACCACCGCCCCGCCATGGATGCGCGCCAGCAATTGCCGGTCGCAGAGATCGTTGAGATCCTTGCGGATGGTCTGGGGCGTCACCTGGAAGCGGGCGGCCAGATCCTCCACCATCACCCGGCCGGAAGCGCGGGCGACAGCCAGAATCTCATGTTGGCGTTCATTCAGATCCATGGCGCGACAGTGGCCATGCGCGGGCGCGGACGCAAGGTCTGCGTACCGCCAAGCCGCCGCAGCCAGACGACCGCCGCGCCCGCGCCACCGGCGGATGGTCCGGCGCCCCAACGCACGGGCGAGCCTCGGTCCTGTTTTGGAAGATTATAAACAGAGCCTACCCCAATTGAGCGTGGGCGGAGCCATGCTACTGTCCCCCACAAGCTCTTACAGAATAGAACTATTTTAATCATGGGGACGTGGTTTACAATGACTCTATTGGACATCTCGCCACCCGCCATAGCGGAAACACTGCCTGGAGCGGAGCAGAGCCGTTCCAAGCGCATGAAGGCGGCGACGCATGCGGCCCATGAGGCCATCGACCATAACATCATGGCCGCCGCCCCGTTTGCCTCCCGCGCCAATTATGGCCGGTTCGTCCGCTTGCAATATCGCATTCATCATGCGGTCGATCCGCTGTTTCGCAATCCCGCCCTCGGCGCGCTGCTGCCGGATCTGGCCGGCCGTCGGCGGCTGGACCTGGTAGAACAGGATGCCGCCGACCTCGACACCCCCTTGCCTGCCCTGGACGCCCATTCCAGCGCGCCGCAGGATTTGGCACCGGCGCTGGGCTGGCTCTATGTGGTGGAAGGCTCGAACCTGGGCGCGGCCTTTCTACTGAAGGCCGCGGGCAAGCTGGATCTGTCGGAGAGCTTCGGCGCCCGGCACCTGGCCGGCCACCCCACGGGTCGCGGCTTGCATTGGCGCAGCTTCACCGCCGCCCTAGATGCGGTGCCGCTCGATGCCGAGCAGGAGGCGCAGGCCATCGCCGGGGCGCAGGCGGCCTTCCGCATGGTGGGAGATCAGATCCGGCTCGAATTTTCCTGAGTCCCCCGCTTCCGGCGGAAACGACAGCGTTTCGCGCCGGCGCAAGCCTCAGCTAGGGTGGAGGATGATTCCCCCCTTCGGAGGCTTGCGCGTGCGCCGTCGCATCTGGATCGCCGTCCTTGTCCTCGTGGTCGTTGCGCTGGGCGCGCGCGTGTTCACGGTCACCCGCGACCTGCCGCAGACCCTGACCGCCGGCCAGATGGCAGCCCTGCGGGCCGACCTCCCGCGCCTGCGCGCCTTCCTGCATCGCATGCCCAAGGGCGGCGACCTGCACACCCACCTCTCCGGCGCCGTCTATGCGGAACGCTATGTCGCCTGGGCCGTGCGTGACGGGCTGTGCCTGCGTCGGGCGGATTGGACCATCCTGCCCCGGCCGCAGGGCGCAACGCCCGCGCAGCCGTGCGGCGCCGATCCGGCTGTGGTGCCCATCGCCGAGGCGGTGGCGGGCGGGCGGGGCCAGACCACCTACGACCTGCTGATCAACGCCCTCTCCACCCGCTGGTTCGTGCCGACACTGGCGGTGCCTTCCGGCCATGACCAGTTCTTCGCCACCTTCGGCAAGTTCAATGCCGCCACCGGCGGCTCGGATTGGGACAGCACCGCCGCCGCCATCGCCGACATGACCTTCGACCAGTTGAAGCAGTATCAGGCCGACTCTGCCCATTATGCCGAGTTCATGGTCACCCTGCTGGAAGGCGACGACCGGCGGCGCCTGGCGCAGACCATTGCCACCGAAGCTGATGCCGACGCCGCCCCGAAGGACATGCTGGCGGCGCTGGAGCGCAATGGCCTCACCGAGGCGGTGGCCAAGTCGGCCGAGCGGATGAAACAGCTGGTCGCGCGGATCGAGGCCTTGCGCGGCTGCGGCGCCGATGCCGCCAAGCCGGGTTGCAACGTCACCTTCCGCTTCATTGCCCAAGTGAACCGCAACGCCAGCCGCGCCGAAGTCTTCGCCCAGACCGCCCATGCCGCAGCTTTGGTGCGGGCGGTGCCGAATATCGTTGCCGGCCTCAACTATGTGGGGCCGGAAGACTACCGCGTCGCATTGCGGGATTACCGCACCCACATGCAGTGGATCGCCTTCCTGGCCGGCACCGACGTGCCGGTGGCGCTACATGCGGGGGAACTCTGGCTGGGGCTGACCCCGCCACCGGACCTCGACTTCCATATCCGCGAGGCGGTGGAAGTGGCCGGTGCCCGGCGCATCGGCCATGGCACCGCCATCGGCTTCGAGCGCGGCATGGATAGCCTCTTGGCGGAGATGCGGCGGCGGGGCGTAGCGGTGGAGATCGCTCTCACCTCCTCCGACGTGATCCTCGGCGTGCGGGGCAAGGAACACCCCATCACTACCTATCTCTCCGCCGGGGTGCCGGTGGTGCTGGCCACCGACGATGCGGGCGTCTCGCGCATCGATCTCACCAATGAATATTACCGTGCCGCCCGCGATTACGGCCTCAGCTACCGGACGCTGAAACACCTCGCCCACAACGTCATCGGCCACGCCTTTGTCACGCCCGACGAGCGCCAGCGGCAGCAAGCGAAGCTCGACCAGTCGTTCGCTGCATTCGAGCGCGCCGCCGCCGACGCCCTGACACTGCCGCAGAAGCTGAAGCTGGTGCTCTGGGCCATGCTGCCGTCACGGCCCTGAGCGCCGGCCCGATCGGATCGGGTGCGCATCGTCGCCGCCCGGGCGGCTAATTATACAAGTACATACTGAACAATATAGAATTTCACATTCGATTCAGACATGCTAAGAACACCCTCATCTTTTCGCCGGCAACCTGAACCCGGCCCCGCCGGCCGTCGCCACGGAGACTTTCGTCCATGCTGGAGTATCGCAGGCTCGGGCGGACCGACATTCAGGTGTCGTCCATCGCCCTCGGCACCATGACCTTTGGGCAGCAGAACACCGAGGCCGAAGGCCATGCCCAGTTGGACCTGGCGCTGGATCGCGGCATCAATTTCATCGATGCCGCCGAAATGTATCCCATCCCGCCCAAGGCCGAGACCCAGGGCGCCACCGAGCGCATCATTGGTCAATGGCTCAGCAGCCGGGGCAATCGCGACAAGGTGGTGCTGGCCTCCAAGGTGCTGGGCCGCAGCGACACCAATTATATCCGCGCCGCCGGCACCGGCACCAAGCTGGACCGCGCCAATATCGTCGAGGCGCTGGAGGGCTCGCTGAAGCGGCTTCAGACCGACTATATCGACCTCTATCAACTGCATTGGCCGGATCGCTCGGTGCCGCTGTTCGGCCATGGCGACACCGCCCGCGCCCGCGGCGGCGGCGATGGCTCCGAGGTGCCGATCGCCGAGACCCTGGGCGTGCTGGCCGACATGGTGGCCGCCGGCAAGATCCGCCACATCGGCCTGTCGAACGAGACCGCCTGGGGCGCCCACCGCTTCCTGGCCGACAGCGAACAGGGCCGCGGGCCGCGCATCGTCTCGATCCAGAACGCCTATAATCTCGTCAACCGCACCTATGAGAACGGACTGGCGGAGTTTTCCGCCCGCGACGACGTAGGCCTCTTGGCCTATTCGCCGCTGGCCCAGGGCTTCCTGGCCGGCAAGTATCGCCATGGCGCCCGCCCCGCCGGCTCGCGCATGGCGCTGTTCAATCGCGGCGCCCGCTACGAGAAGCCCGGCACCGCCGAGGCCATCGAGGATTACGCCGCCATCGCCGCCGATTTCGGCCTGACCCTGGTGCAATTGGCCCAGGCCTGGGTGACCAGCCGGCCGTTCGTCACCGCCAACATCATCGGCGCCACCAGCCTCGCCCAATTGGAGGAGAATTTGGCCACGCTGGACGTGGTGCTCACCCCGGAAATCGAGGCACGGGTGAATGCGGTCTATCAGTTGCGCGGCAGCCCGGCCCCCTGAGGCGCGCCTATTCTCTGCGCTCCCCGTCCACTGACCAAGCGTCACTTGGCGCCGGGGCGGATGCGGAATCGATTTCACTGCGATTACACGCGAATTATTGCATCGCATGACATCCACTGTTACGCTTTTCCAGCCGCTGGAGACTCCCGATGACCGACACGAAGATGGAACGGCGCAAGGCGCTGGGTGCGATCATGCTGACCGGGGCCGGCGCCTCGCTGATCGCCACCGCGGCACAGGCCCAGCAGAGTGCGGACACCCTGCAACAGGTGCGCAATCGCGGCGAATTGCGCATCGGCACCCCGCCCGGCGAGCCCTGGTTCTACAAGGACCAGCGCTCGGACGAGTGGAAGGGCATTGGCTGGGGCGCCGGCGTGGCGCTGGCCAAGGAATTGGGCGTGAAGCCGGTGGCGGTGGAAACCACCTGGGGCACGGCGGTGGCCGGCCTCCAGGCCGGGCAGTTCGACGTGCTGTTCGCCATGGACGCCACCCCGCAGCGGGCGCTGGCCATCGATTTCCCGGTCCAGCCCATGTTCTATTACGCCCTCGGCCTCCTGGCCCGCGACGGCCTCGCCGCCAAGACCTGGGCCGATCTCGACAAGCCGGAAGTGCGCATCGGCGTGGTGCTCGGGACCTCGCCCGACCGCGACCTGAGCGTGCGCCTGTCGAAGGCCAAGATCGAGCGTTTCCCCAATATCGATGAAGTGGGCGCGGCCTATATGTCTGGGCGGGTGGATGCGGTGTCGCTGTTCCACCCCGCTCTGGTGATGCTGCGCAGCCGGGTGAAGCGCGGCACCGTGCTGCTGCCCGAACCCATCAAGGCCGCCTCCACCAGCGCCGGCGTGCGTCGCGACGTGGACAAGTCCTGGCGCGACTGGGTCGGGGTGGCGGTCAATTCGCTTTATGAGAGCGGGCAGATCCAGGTCATCTATGAGGACTTCCTCACCTATCGCGGCATCGACCCCAAACAGGCCCCGGCCCTCTTGCGCGAGCAGTGGGCGCGCACTTGAGCCTGTGATCAGTGAGGGGCGGAGCGTGTGAGCGCGTAAGGGCGTCGCCCTGTCCGAGCAGCAGAGCGGCGCGCAGTCTTGGTGGGTCGTCATGCCCGGGCTTGTCCCGGGCATCCACGCGGCTCCGCTTGGCGCCTGACTTCCAAGCTGGCGCCGTCGGGACAGCATGGATGGCCGGGACAAGCCCGGCCATGACGGGATCGGGCAGCTTCGTCTGAATTTCAAAGGCCATATGGCCACGGCACGCCCCTTAGCCGGAGGAAGCCGTTCGTGGCCTCCACAGGAACGAGACAGACCCGACCATGGCCTATGTCTGGGATTTCTCCGCCGTCTCGCGCAATGCCGACATCCTGCTGGATGGGCTCGGCAACACGCTGATCCTGTCGCTGAGCGGCATCGCCGTGGGGGTCGCCTTCGGCGGCGTGCTCGCGGCCATGCGCCTATCGGGGCGGCGGGTGCTCTCCTGGCCGGCGCTGGGCTTCATCGAATTCTATCGTAACACCCCGCCGCTGGTGCATTTCTTCTGGTTCTTCTACGGCTTGCCCATGGCCTTCGGCCTCACCTTGCCCCCCTTCGCGGCGGCGCTGGCGGCGCTCGGCATCCAGTCCAGCGCTTTCTTCGCCGAGGTGTTCCGCGGCGGCATCAAAAGCGTGGAGCGCGGGCAATGGGAGGCCGGGCGGGCGCTGGGTCTCAGCCGCACGCGGCTGATGCGCCGGATCATCCTGCCCCAGGCGGCCCGGCGCATGGCGGCGCCGTTCGTGGAGCGCAGCTTCGAACTGGTGAAGACCACCACGCTGGCCGCGGCGCTGGCCTTCCATGAGACCATCTACAGCGCCATGGTCATCGTCACCACCACCTACCGGCCGCTGGAGGTCTATACGGTGGTGGCGGGCATCTTCTTCATTATCCTGTTCTCCGCCAGCCAGGTGGCGGAATGGCTGGAAGCGCGCGGGCGCAAGGCGGGCGCACGATGAACCTTCCGGACCTTCAGTTCGGCGAAGTCTTCGCCAATATCGATCTACTGCTCAAGGCCTGCGGCCTCACCTTGGCGCTGTGGGCGATCGCACTGGCGGCAGGGCTCGGCGGCGGCTTGTTCATGGGCCTCGCCCGCATCGCACAAAACCGCTGGATCGCCTGGCCCGCCCGCGCCTTCGTCGAGGTGTTCCGCAACACCCCCGTCCTGGTGCAGCTGATCTGGTTCTATTACGCGCTGCCGGTGGTCACCGGCCTGCAACTGCCCGCCTTCGCCGCTGCCGCTCTGGCGCTGAGCCTCAATGCGGCGGCCTATTGCGCGGAGATCTATCGCGGCGGCATCCGCGCGGTGCCTCAAGGCCAATGGGAGGCCGGACGGGCCCTGGGCATGGGCCGGGCGCGGCTGCTGTGGCGGGTGGTGCTGCCGCTGGCGGTGCGGCGCATGGTGCCGGCCTTCACCAACCGCGCGGTGGAACTGGCCAAGAACACCTCGGTGGCGTCCATCGTCACCGTGCACGAGCTGATGTACACGGCCCGCCTGTTCAGCAGCCAGAACTATCTGCCGCTGGAGACCTTCACGGTGGTGGCGCTGATCTATTTCGTGCTGATCTATCCCTTCACGCTGGCCTCCTATGCGCTCGAGCGCCGGTTTGCCGCGAGCGGAGCCTGAGATGGCAGACTTTCCAACTACGGACTCTTCGTTGGTGAATGCTCGGACCTCGTCATGCCCGGGCTTGTCCCGGGCATCCACGCCGCGCCGCTTGCACACCGCCGGAAAGAAGGCCGCGCCCAGCCGCAAGGCGTGGATGGCCGGGACAAGCCCGGCCATGACGGCTCCGTGCGGCGTCTTGGCAACGCCACGCGCCTCGATCGCTCTCAAGCTTGAACGGCTTCCCACATGACCGGCGACGTGGTCCTGCGGGTGGAAAACCTGCACAAGAGCTTCGGCCCCAATGAGGTGCTCAAGGGCATCGACCTGGAGGTGCGCCGGGGCGAGCGCATCGCCATCCTGGGCTCCAGCGGCTCCGGCAAGAGCACGCTCTTGCGCTGCCTCAATGTGCTGGAAATGCCCAGCAAGGGCCGCATCTTCCTGGATGGCGCGCCCATCGGCACCCAGAAGCCGGACGGCAGCACCCGCTACCGGGAAGCCGAACTCAACGCGCTGCGGGCGCGGGTGGGCATGGTGTTCCAGCAGTTCAACCTGTTCCCGCACATGACGGCGCTGGAAAACGTCATGGAAGGCCCGATCTCGGTGCTGCACCGGCGCAAGGCCGAGGCGCGGGCGGGGGCGCAGAAGCATCTGGCCCAGGTGGGGCTGGCGGACAAGGCCGATGCCTATCCCGCCCGCCTCTCCGGTGGCCAGCAG
>CALRNP020000073.1:0-22344 GCA_943369575.1 Azorhizobium sp. AG788
CCAGTCGCACTGGACCTGGTTGGGGCTGACCTTCGGGGAAGGCGATCGCTCGGCCATTTCCTTCTGGGACGTCATGGAGCCGGCGTTGCGCTGGAACGCCCTGACCTATCTGCGTGACGATGGCGTGCAGATGAATGTCGGAGCGCAGGTGACCTACGATCGCATCTGGACCAGCCCCGAGACGGGGCAGCGCTATCCCTCCGTTGCCCATATTCGCGCCCCGGCGATCGACCTCGACATCGTTCTGACGGCGATGCTGGAGCGACCGGAATTCGTCTATCTGCCGGGACAGGGACATAGCGGATGCCAGTCCCTGTGCCAGGTGACCGGCAGGCAGGGGGCAACCCGCATCAACAAGGCCGCTATCTTCGAGATGATCGGCGGGATCGACTTCTAGTCCGCGGCATCGATCCGAATGCGATGCTTCACATGACCCTGGTCGCAGCGCACAGACATGCCGCATGTATTTACCGTGTTCGATAAGCAGCGCCGTCGTCGTCAGGTAAGGCAAGAAGAGATCATGAGCAATATTATTTGCGATAAACTCGGCATTCGCTATCCGATCCTGCAAGGGCCAATGGCCTGGGCCTCGGACAGCAAGCTGGCGGCAGCCGTTTCCAATGCCGGCGGGCTGGGCATCATGGGTCTCGGCTTCTGCCCGCCTGACGTCTTCGAGGCCGAAATCCGCGCCGCTCGGTCCCTGACGGCGGCCCCCTTCGGGCTCAACATCATCATCGGCCTGCCGGATGCCGACAAGCTGATGGAAATTGCGCTGCGCGAGGGCGTCAAGGTCGTCGAGATCGAAGCCGGCCGGGATCATTTTCCAGCCCTTCCACCTTACGTTGAGGCGCTCAGGAACCATGGCATCGCCACCATAGGCAAGGCTGCGTCCGTCTCGGATGCCAAGGTCTTCGAAGCGGCAGGAACCGATTTCGTATCGGTCAAGGGCTATGATGGCGGCGGCCATATCTACGGCTTTACCGGCACCTTCTCGCTTATCCCGCAAGTGGTCGATGCCGTTTCCATTCCGGTGATCAATTCCAGCGGCGTGGCTGATGCGCGCGGTGTCGCCGCATCCTTCATGCTCGGCGCCCTGGGTGTGGAGGTCGGCAGCCGTTTTCTGCTGGCGGAGGAATGCCCGATCCATATCAACTACAAGAATGCCATCATCGCCGCTGTGGAAGGTGATACGGTTGTCACCGGCATTGACGCGGGCGACGGGGTGCGCGGGCTTCACAACCAGCTGACGCATGAAATGCTGCGCGTCGAGCGTGAATTGCCCCCTGAGCAATCGGGCGAGCGTATCCGCCAGATGGGGCATGGCGTGTTGCACAAGGCGGCGGTTGAAGGTGACACCGAGAATGGCAGTCTCGTTGTTGGCCAGAATGTCGGCCTGCTGAAAACCATTCAACCGGCAAGTGTCATCATGCAGGAATTGATCTCCGGCTACTGCCGTATCGCGCCGCAAGATCCTGCGGCAGTATAATCGTCCTCGACGACGACCATCCGCTCACGCAAGGTCACAAGAGAAATTGCTGAGGACCTGTGAAATGCGCGTCTACACGCCGACGGTCTGATTAGACCATTTCTCGCGCCAAGCGATACCTTGCGCTTTGAGGGATGAGCGTATGGATGGATACGATGAGCGCCCAAGCGGTTGAGGATGCGATGGAGGTTTCCCAATCCTTGGCGAGGCGGTGACATATTCCGCGCCAGGCAAAGGTCCGTTCCACGGCCCATCGGCGGGGCAGGCCCGGTGAAGATGAGCACTATGTCTACGCTATAGTACTCTAACGCCGCCGTATATTCTGCCGGGCACTTTGAACCATCGAATGCTGTTCCGCTACGAGGGCCGATGCCTGCGGCGCCCGGACGGATTTGATGCCTTGGTTGCCGGTATCGCCGCGTCCGGATGGTACGATTATTTCGAGACAGTCAATGCAGCGGGGCAAAGCGTTGCTCTGACAACCCACCTCAGTCAATTGGCAATGGCCTGATGCTCCTCGCCGCCGCAGTCATGTTGTATCCAACGCCTGCGGAACACCATGCGATACGCGGCGGCGTCCGCGTAGGCATCGCGCAGATTATCGCGCCCTGGCGCAGAATCGGAGAGAAATGGCGGAAGGGGTGGGACCTGCTCCCAAAATCCACGCAAGTCATTGAATTATCGACGAATTTTAACGCCCTAAAACGCTCCGTTGTCACAACAGGATGTAGCAATGGAGGACGTTGCCGTCAACAATCTGCTTCCTCCCGGCGGCTATGATCTGCCTTTCGGGTGAGGGGGCAGTGATGCGTGCAATGGGGTTGGTTACCGGACTGGTTATCGCTCTTGCGGCGGCACCGACTGGCGCCGTAGGTCTGTTCCTGGGACTGGGGTTGGGGCTTCGGTGTCGCGGCTGCCTGCTGCCGGGGCGTATAGTGCTCAATGGGCGGTGCCGATCGAATGAATGCAGCGAAGGTCCTTTGCCGTTTCACAGTGACGGTCTGGACCGAAGTCGCTCACCGGGACCAGCGTTGATGGTTGGGTGATGACGATTGCGGGCAGTGGGTATCCATCAGGATCGATGGAGCGGTGGGTTCCTCAGTCAGGAGCCGAACGCACACCCTGTATGAATCTGCGCGGTGCGTCGATTCGCAATCAACCTCGTCAGGCGTGCAAAATTGTATATACGTTTCAATGGTGGGGATGTCCGCCGCGTTCAGGATTTGCCGTCCGAGGTCGCCTCCTGCTTTAATACGTTAACGACGAGCCACGGAAACGTCTGGACGCTGGATTGAACAACGACGATCCTTGCCCACGGCACTCGCGTTCAAAGATGAGTAGCGGCCGGTGTTACGGACAAGCGGAGGCAAAAGGTGGCGGCGGACCGTAAGGCAGTCGAACGGACCATGAACGCGCTCCTTGCGTCCACGCGGAGCAAGCGTCAGGACGTCGCCTTGTCTGCCGACGGTGGAAACGATGTGAAGCCTCCGGCAGATTTTCGGGCAGCCGCGCGGAGTAAGCACTTAGTACCGAACGACATTCTTGAGCTTGTTCACGACATCAAACCGCGTCGTCGTCTTTCCGATCTCGTCCTCGCCCCCGCGCTGCGCGAGCAACTCGATGAGCTAATCGACGAACAGGCGAACACTGGTCTCCTCCGATCCAACTCGCTCGAACCTCGTCACACAATCCTTCTCGTCGGGCCACCGGGTAATGGCAAAACTAGCTTGGCAGAGGCGATCGCGACCGAGCTCGGGCGGTTGTTCCTTACCGTTCGATACGAAGCCCTTATCGGTAGCTATCTGGGTGAAACGGCGACACGTCTGCGGAAGGTGATTGATTACGCCGACCGTACCCCTTGCGTGCTCTTCTTCGACGAGTTCGACGCAGTCGGCAAGGAACGTGGCGATGCGCAGGAGACCGGCGAGATGAAGCGGGTGGTGAGTTCCTTGCTCGTGCAGATGGAATCGCTGCCTGCTTCATCGATCGTCGTGTGTGCAACAAATCATCCCGAGATGCTGGATCGTGCGATGTGGCGGCGCTTCGAACTCAAGCTCTTGGTGGAACCACCGGGGCCGGCGGAACTTCGAGTTTTCTACGCTCGCCTTGCGGAGTTCGTCGGTGACCAGAAGTTCATTTCGGAAGCAGAATACATCGAAATGATGAAGGGTGAAAATTACTCGGAACTTGAGGCGTTCGCGCTTGACGTTAGGAGAAAGCTCGTGCTCGGTAAGGGCGAGTTGGCGCCATGGGAGGCTGTGTCCGCGGTTATCCAGCGACGCAGGATGGACGCCCGCCTGAGAGAGCTGGGGAACAATGCCGTCAAGACGTCCGCTGATCGTTCTGCGTCGCGAAAACGCCGTACGCGCCAGAATTCCGAGTAATAGAAAAATCGCGGCCATTGTGCCGCGGAAGCGGGGGGTGGACGAACAGTCTCAAACCTTCGGCTCCCGCTTCGAAACTCTGCGGCGCAACCTAGATCGTGCCGCAGAGGTATCGACCGATCCGGCGGAAGTGATGCCGGATCGTGTCTTGGTGTTGGAGACGCTGATATCGATCAAAGCGTTCGCCGATGCGGCCCGATCGCTTGGTTTCGAGTGGCTCGCCGAGCTTGCGGGCGACGACGACGACGAACCGATGTCCCGTGTTTACCTCACCCTTCCGAGTGAGGCGTCCCTCAGGTCGATGCTCGCCTTCTGGCGCCGTTTCGAAGCCAAAGAACCTCGTCCCAACAAGAAATTAGGGGAAGAAGGCGGCGTCTGGTGGGACCTTTTCGGGTACCTGAAGGCCATCCGCGTCTGGTCGGCTGAGGACCGTGTGGATCCAAGTGTTGCCGACTATGTGGCGCGCTTCGACACGGTTGGCCCGCAGATGGTTCCTATGGAGGTCAACCTATGGTTTTCGCGCAACCGCGTGCGCCGGCAGGCGGCCGAAGCCCAAGTGCGGGCGACCGTGGAGTCCTCTGGCGGAGACGTGCTGGACCGGGCCGTGATAGAGGAGATCGAATATCATGCTCTGCTGGTTCGCTTGCCGTATGAAGCGGCGGACCGGATCGTTAAGCAACGCGGTCCGATAGCGACAGCACAGTCCATCCATCACATTCGGCCGCAGTCGATCGCACGGAAGCCCGTTCCGCAGCATGGCGTGATGGCCGAACAATCCGCCGATCAGATACCAATTCCCAGCGGCGAGATACTAGGTGCCATGCTGGACGGCTATCCAATTGCGAGCCACGTCCATCTTAAGGACCGAATTCGGATCATGGACGTGGATGTCACCGGTGACATGGTTCCCATTGTCCAGCGCTTTCACGGAACGGCGATGGCCTCGTTGGTCGTGCACGGCGATCTCAACGATCCCTTTCGTGCTCCTCTTTCGTCGCCGCTGCAAGTCGTGCCGGTGCTGGCGCCCAACGGTAGCGGTACGGAGACGACACCAGCGGACAAGCTGCCGCTTCCTCTGATCCAGCGCGCGGTAGAGGCCCTTGTCGCGGGCATTGACGGCCAGCCTGCTGCGGCTCCGTCGGTGGTAGTTATCAATCACTCTCTCTGTGATGCGGAAGCCCCCTTCGTACGGAAAGCGTCATCCTGGGCGCGCCTGCTGGATCATCTGGCGCACAAGTACCGGTTACTGTTCGTCGTGAGCGCCGGCAACATCGAAAGCGTGGTCCGGCTGGATGGTCACGATACAGCCGACGAGTTCAACGAGATAGATGAACTCGAGCGCCGGGCGAAGGTCCTGGTTGGCCTTCGCGGTAGCATGGGAAACCGAGGCCTGCTGAGTCCTGCCGAGGCAGTCAACGTGCTTACCGTCGGCGCGGTCCACGAGGATCTTTCGGGTCCATTTCCCGTGGGCCATTTCGATGCGTTCGGTGACCTGCGTATGACTAACTTCTGCTCCGCGGTCGGACCCGGGATTCGCAGCGGCGTGAAGCCGGATGTGGTCGACGCAGGCGGTCGCCAGATTGTTTCGACGGCACACGATGACGACGGCGCCTTCGCCTACGTCCAGGATACGGGAATCGTGGGACAGCTCACGGCCGTGCCAGATCCCTACAGCGGTTCGCTCAAGGCGGTGAGTCGTTTGTCCGGCACAAGCAATGCCGCGGCACTCACCACGAGATCGGCCATTCGTCTGGCAGAGCTGCTAAGCGAATCCTATGCCGCTTCGAAGCTCGATTGGAACGCCCGAGGCGGGCGGGCAGCCATCCTTCGGGCACTCGCGATCCATGGCGCGTCCTGGGGCAATACTGGTCAGGTACTCGACGATGCATTCCCTCCTTCGGGGACCTATGATCACGTCAGGCGCCGAAAGGGTATTTCCGGATTTCTAGGTTTCGGATTCAGCGATCATTCGCGAACCCTTTCCGAGGCTGGGACGCGGGCGACGCTGGTAGCTGACGACGAAATATCGCCCGGTGAACTCCACGAGTACCGGATCCCCGTGCCCGCCAGCATGCTGCGGACGCGGGAACTGCGTCGGCTGATCGTGACGCTTGCCTGGAACACTCCCGTCCGGTCCACCGCATCCTATCGGGAGATCGCGTTGGACCTCGTAGACCAGAGCGGTGGACGAACCTACTGGAAAAGCCTGAAGAACGCCCTTCAGCCTAACGCCGATTCGATGCGTCGGGGGACTGTGATCCACTGTGTCCTCGAGGGAAGCACGCTACCGCGGCAGGCGGAAAGCAACGAACTCTTCATTGGCGTCCAGGCAGTCGCTCTTCATGATGATGGCGCTGTGGAGCCGGCACACTACGGCTTGGCTGTATCGCTCGAGCTCGCAAGCTCTGTGAGATCCGTCGACCTCCGCCAGGAGCTCGAGGTCGCTTTCGCTGCTCGCGCTGCCGCCCGTAGCCGTTCTCGTACGAGAGCATGAGATTAAGATGACCGATCCGCGCCCCATCTCTCAATGGCCCATTGAAGAAATCCGTCAGTATCTCGAAGAAATCAATGACATCGAGGCGTTGAGTGAACTTGTACCGACCGGGGCGGCCGGCATGGGGTTCCGTATGCCCATGCGACCCTGGAGGGAATCGGGAATGGTCGTGGGATTCATCCCCGAGGTTCCGAGTGCCTCGGATCCGTACGCAATCCTACCTCTTAGTGGAGTGTCGGCCGATCGAGGCCTGATCGACCGACGGGTCAAAGTGACGCTAGATAGCTTCTATGTGCACGACTATCCCGGCCTCGGCACCCATCGAATCTTGTGCGAGTTTCGTGGACGCAATCAGGCTCAGGCAGCGACGGAGGATTTGACCTTCGCATTGCAGGTCACCGCTAACGATCGATCGAGAGCCTCGGTCGCGAGCAAGCCGATCTTTCAGGGGCTGACGGTCGGAGCGAGCGGGATATGCTTCGGCGGCCGGACGGTCAATGTCATCAGTAGTTCCGACGATCTGCTGATTGCGGCCTTGGAATCCGATGAATTCAAGGGTGGCTTAGGATTGCTCAACAGCATTCAGCCGGCATTGCGTCCCTTCAGTAGCCTTGCCGTTGGCCTAGTCAGAACGATCATCAAGCGAAGGCGCAACTGTTGCGTAATGGACTTCGATTTAGGTCTTGATTTTGCCGATGGGATCGCCGCGGCACGCCTTGCGAAGGGAAGCTACGTCGTAGTGCAGGGGCCCAGCACCGCTTGGGACTGGGCCGGCTTTCAATACTGCCCTGACGCGCGAATGATCATGAGGCGAGTGGACGATCAGGTCATGCCCCTCAATCACTTCATAATTGGGATCCGCGATGCCGATTGAAATGGCTTCGATCGGCATTTACCCGAAGCACGCTGGGCTCGTCGTAAGTGTGGACAATGACGCGTATGAAATGGCGCGTTCAGCGCTCTGGCAGCAATGAGCGGGTGCCTGTGCCGCGGAGTGCAGGCCACCCGGAAAGCCTGCCCGGAACACGTCGTCCTTCGGCGGCAGCCTGTGCAGCCCGGATGAGCCGGTTCCCCCGCTCGCGCCATTCGCGCAGGCAGCGGGTGGGATGGCGACGGACTTCGAGTTCCAAACGCCGCCACTCACCTGCGGTGATCGTTTCGAAGAACGCCTGCAACGCAGTATCCCCGGCGATGATGACGTCGGTACCGAGCACTGGGCACCACGGCTGCCCGCGATGCCGGATGCGCCGCCACCGATCGTGAGTGCGTGCGGTCCGCTCGTCGCACAGAAGCCAACCGCCAACATCGCTATCGTAACGAACATATTCATGATGCGGATCGCCGCCGGCGCGGCGGACCACATATCGACGGAGACGATGGGTATCGGAGCCGCGCATCGTCACATCGCCAGATCCGAGCCGTCGTCCTTCGGTTTGTTCGCCTCTCGAGGTGTCCGCTCGAAATCGTGTGGCTCGGCCTTGCTGGGCTGCTGGTGGTCGGGCTTACGACGCATCGCGGCGATCTCGTCGGCGCCGAGCGATCGGAATCTACGGAGTTCCAGAATGAGATCCACCGGATCGGCTTGGGCGAGTTCCTGGCGCTGATCGTCGTCGAGGAAGGACGACACGAATGCCCTAAGCTCGGGGCCCAGTCGCCCAAGTGCGGCGATATCGCCGGTCGCGGCGGCGCGCAGGGTTTCAGCTTCGCGGCTCCCGGAGCGGACCAAGCTGACCATGGTGTCATGGTCTTTGCCTGCGCGAACCTCGTCGTCCCAAGCGCGACGGGCAGCATCGGAAGGGTGGCATCCGTGAAGCTCGACGCCAGCGCGCTGCGCTTCGAGCCAAAGCGTGTCCTGATCGCGACGGGACCAGGGGCCGGATAACGCCGCGGCTCCGTCCCACGCCTCGTTTGCCTTCAGCACGAGGGCTCTAGCAGCCTCGGAAGTTAGAGGCCCGTGAAGCTCCATGTGGTTGCCGGTGTCATGAAGATGAGCTCCGCCTGCATCGATCCATGCGCCATCAGGTGTGGAGACCACGTCGTAACCGCGCTCACGCCACCAGTCGACCAGGTTTTCAGTGACGTTCGGTGGAACGGAATTCGGATGTGGGGTCGTAACACCGACCCGCCGCGCCTCGCCGGAAAGGCGGAGACGCTCGACATCCCAGCCGCCGGCGGCGGCAAGCTCTTTCGCGAGAGCGTCGGCTCGGCCAGGCTGCCCCCAGGTTCGTACGATGCCTGCCCTGCGATCGATTTCCACCCAACCATGATCGCGGGTCAGAATGCGGGGCCGGGTTGACGGGCCACCCGCCTTCACCAT
Source organism: Azorhizobium sp. AG788 (assembly GCA_943369575.1). Taxonomy (GTDB): domain Bacteria; phylum Pseudomonadota; class Alphaproteobacteria; order Rhizobiales; family Xanthobacteraceae; genus Azorhizobium. Next base: position 8,682 of record CALRNP020000073.1, read on the forward strand.
GTGCAGATCGTCAGACCAGAGATCGGCGTCGAAGCCTGGAACGGCGTCCGCAAGCAGTTTCGCCTTGAAGTCTCGCTTCCGGCCTGAAGTCGGCCTGAACCCTCTGATCGCCATCGCTGAATTCCCCCGCGCTTTGGAATCAGGATGTGGGAAAAAGCCACCGGCGGTAGCCGGCGCGAGGATGCGATGGGCCTTGCGGGACAGATCGACGATGTCGATCCGGCACAACGCATGGGCGGCGGCGCGATCGCGGGCGGCGCGGCGGACTGGGCGCAGGCGGATGGTTTCGGCGTGGGCACGGATACCGGTGATGTCTGCCCGGCGCAGGGCAGCTAGCGCGGCCCGGTCGGATTCGGACCATAGGGTCCTACGCGGGCCTTGATGTCCTCCAGGCTTTGGCTGTGCTGCCCGAGGATCGCGACGATTGTGCTCAAGAGTTCCAGAATCTGAGTTAGAGACCCCGCCCCCTCGGGTTCCTCCAGGAGCGAGAGGAGGGGGAGGAGTTGTTCCGAGGTCTGCCTCGCGCCCCGGGCTTCCCGGAAGATGGCCTCGCCTGGAGTCTTCGGTTGCTGCGTGCCGGTCATTCTTCACCTCCTCAGTTGTCGGCAATGGAACACCTGCCAGCCGTCGCTTCACGGTGGCGGCGGAAATCTTCTCGCCATCTGCGTGGCTTGCCGCGCGGATGGCGGCAGAGAGGATTCGGGTGAGGCTATAGGCACCACCGGCACGGTCGACGAGAACGATGCCGCGTTTGCCTTGAGCAAGGTGAAAGCCTTCGTCCCGTAGCACCGCAGCGAAGGCGGAGCCGTCGTCGGACGATTGCCAGGCGGTGAGGGCAGCCGAACGGATGTCGGCGATGGGGACGGATGTTCGTTCGGCTTGAGCCCGTTCTTCAGGCGTCGCGGCTGCGCGGGGGCGGCGACCCTCGAGCAGCCCAGCGGAAGTGATAGCGTCCGCGACGTCGGCGCGACCATCGCGTCGAAGGGCTGCGGCCACGGCGCGGTTGTGAGCGCCCTGGACGAACGGCACCCCGCATTCGTATTCGACGATACGTGACACTTTCTCGCGGCGGGCACGCTCATGCCCGAGATCGACGAGACGCCCGCTCTCGCGGACCAGAGACCAGACGACATGGGCATGGGTGCGCCCGGCCTTCGTATGGAGGACACCGCAGCGCGGGCCGTCCGCGAGACCGAATTCCGTTTCGTACGCCGCGATATATGCGTCGATCACGGCCCGAGGGTCCTCGCAGTCCGGGGGCGGATCGATATGGACGTGATGAACGGGGCGATCCGTCTTGCCATGGCAGGCTGCGACGACGAGCTCCATGATCTGCGCAGGCAGGTGGTTGGAGGCGAGCCCACGAGGCTCCATCACGTCAACCTGCTGTCCGGCCTTCCTGGACAGCAGGTGCCGCGCCAGGGCTGGGCCTCCTGCGCCTCTGGTCGCGCCGGCAAGCATGTCAGGTCGTTGCCCGCATGCGGGTGGCAATGGTCACCAGATCGGATTGGACGGAGCGGAGGTCCGCGAGAGCCATTTCGGCATCCCCATGCGCAACTCCATGGCCGTGTTCCCGGAGCGCCTTGGTGAGTTGGATAAGTGCGCCGGTGGCGCGTCCGATCGCGCCAACGAGCCGGGAGACTTCGGCGACGTCCTCGGCGGGTATCGTCGTCGGTCGCCGTCTGGGGGATCGGGGCAGTGAACCGATATCACTACGGGTGGGAAGCGCGGCGACGATCGCCGCGCGAGCCCAGCCCGCTGCGCTGACGTCGGCAGCGATCGCGGCGGCTTGGAGGGCGGCGGCAATGTCAGACCGCAGCCTGACGTAGACCGATGGGAGGCCCGATGGCTGTCGCTCGTTCATGGCTTGCCTCTTCATGCGCTTTCCCGGTGGGGCCGAAGGCGGGTGGGGTCCACGGGGAGGCGTCGCCTCCCCTGGCCAGCATCGGGATAACGGTCGCAGACCGGAAATCACGACGGCTGGCTCACCTACGGTCGATCGCCGGCGGGAGAGCGACAAGCTGATAGGGGCATCTGCTTGCTGTTGCCTCGGCCGTCCCGTGGGTACGATCGCTTGCGCCAAGGGGCGAGGTCGCCCTTCGACGAGAAGTTGTCCTGCTGTCCCGTCCACTGGGAGTGGAACAGACCATCGCCGTGTTAGGGGGCACGATGCAGGCTGCCGGGCCTATGGACGCCGCCGCCATCCGCGCGACATTCAAGTCCGCTCCGAAGATGCGGGTGCCGGTGGCCGATGTCCTCCAGGCCATGTATCGCTTGGAGGGGGCTTAGCGTTCTCTGCCTAGCGACCGGTACTCGTCGTGGCGTATGAAAGGTGGGGAATGCGGTGCGAAGGCAGCGATGGCCTAGGAAGAGGCCGGGGCACGCTATGCCGGGATGATGAGCGCCCTGCCCATAGCGGGCAACATCCAATTTGATTGCGGGGCCGTAGCCGGGGGCTTCTTTTTTACTATACACCATAATCCCCACCCCCTTTATGACGAGCGCGCCCGGATAGTGGGTGGGGGGCATCAGGCTTCAGCCGGGATTCAGGGAGTACCGAAAGCGAGCCGCATTCCGGCTCGGGCCGCTGCGGCCTCCTCGCGTTCTTCCGGAGACAGCACGCCGTGCAGCGCGGCCTTGCCTCGAGCGAGCAGTGCCGGCACATCCGCTGCTTTGGTTGCCTCCCATGAGCTTGAATGGGCGAACTCGCGGAGGAAGTCGGTGACGTCCGCCCATGGGCCGGGGGCATATCCCGTTCGCTCGAGCAGCGTCACATGAACTGACCTGGTGGCAATGGTTGCTCGCCGTTGCGTGACTTGTTCCAGGGCGTCGGTGAGCCATTGGGCGCGAACGCGTAATTCGCTTTGAAGCTTGGCTAGGCTGTATTTTCCGCCCGAGGCCAATTGCGCCTCGGCGTCCTCGAGGACGTGAAGCACGATCAGCATGCGCTCGACGACACGCGGTATCAGCTCGTCCTGGACTTGGTCGGCCATCGCCCGGAGCATGTCCTCGGCCGTCGGCGCTGCCGGCACTGCTCTGGCCGCGGCCGTAGCATCGTCTTCCGCCCGTATCCTCTTCCGATGACCTTTCACGACCGCGTCGACGTCCGCCACGGTGAGCCTCTCGCCCTCTCTCACGCGGTCAATGACATCCTCGATAGCCGCCTCTGGTGCGGTAGAAAGACGGACGAGGGCTGTCTGCGGAAGCGCAATATCCAGATCTTCCAGCAAGGTCCACTTGTCCCGGAACCGCCGGAAAACGTTGATCGCATCCCGAGCCCACTGATCGGACATACCTGTCTCGGTCAGCACCCAAGGCAGCCAGGCTCCATGTGGGAGAACATCGCGCCACCGATCCAAGCGCTCGCCTATGTCCATGAGCGCGCCCGCCGCTTGGATCAGGCTCTTGCGGATGGCCGTTGCATCAGCCTTCAGAGCTTTTCGGTGTTCGGTCGGGATGTGGTTGTAGTCGAAACGGACAACGACGTCGGGCGTTGCCGTTTCATTGCTTGGTAGGCGTTTGGCCATTCGCGGGACCATCCTGCAAAGGATATGCCCCATGGATAACGGAGGAAGGTTCTCAAATCCCCAATCATTGGGGATTTCGACCCGTGAGCGCCTACGTCACCTCGTCGTGCCGGCAGGCCAGTTCGTGCGGACTGTCTTCCGGTCCAAACCCGTGCGCCGTGCGACGCCTGCTACACTGACGACTTCTCCGGCCACCTGCATCGCCTCGATCGCCTCTTGGACCACGTTCGCTGATCGGGAATGTCGGAGGCTATGGGTGTAATGCGCCCCTACCGCCTGCCGGGCACTGACGTCTCGAACGGCGGCGACCTCGTTCGCGCAGGCCCCGCGGTCCTTCGTCTGGTCCGGCTTGCAGCGAGCGGGATCCCAACGTGCGGCGGCGTAGTCGACGACCCGGTACAGAATCGCTTGGGCTTGTTTTGGATGCGCCGCGCTCTCGCTGGCGCGGGGAACCAGCGCATAGAAGAGCAGCTTGGCCAGCGCGTCCCTGTCGCCGGTGCGGATCGCCCGCAAGTAGTCGGTGTCCTCGGCCAGGTGGAGTGCTTTCAGAGTTTCGTACGTCCAGGCCTGGAACGTCGCGAAAAGAATGTTGCTCGCTTTGCGGTCGGTCCCGGCCAGCATCGCGGCAGCCTCCCGGACCATCTTCCGCCGGTCGCTTCTGGTGTCCACCCAGTCCGACCATTCAGTCAGGTTGGGAAAGGTGGTTTCGTTCCATAGCGCGATCGACCAGAACGGGCTCAATGGGTTTTTGACGCGCATGGGGTTGGAAAGGGCGCCGGGATCAGCCCCGAGCGGAAGCAGCGCCTTGGTGATGCCCGCGTGGACGCCGCGCCAGTAGGACTGGATGTCCTTTCGGCAGCGGGCGTCGTCGGAGAACCATACGCCTTCATTGTACGGAAGGAGGAACAGGGCGTGAGGCCGCTCGATCCTCCCATCCTCGTCTTCAAAGCCGACGACGACGTGCGGCAGGCACGGGAGCCGAAGCTGCTCGAATTCATATCGCAGGGCTTCCCATGAGGGGAAGACGTGGTCCAAATCGATCCGGAAGGCGCCGCGAACGTCGCTGTTCAGCACGAGCCATGGTTCATCCAACCCAAGAATCTTGGCGTCGGTGCTGAACATGACACCTTTCGACCGCCCTACCTGCATGGCGCTCTGGCGTGGGGTGAGTTGCACGATGCGGCGTAGGACGTGGCTGGTGTCGGATCGCAGTCCGGTCTCCCGGAAAGCATCGCGCCACCGTCCGCCAATAGTGCCGCCATGGAATGCGAAGCCCTCGGCGAGCCGCCGGTGAATCAGTTCCCGCCGCGTGACGGCTCGCTCAATGAACACCTGGTTCTCGGGTGTGGGCTTGCTACGCTTGGGGGAAGGGCAATCTGCCATCACCTCGCGCAGCCAGCGCTCTTCGGCCCAGCGAGTCTCGAAGGCTCGGACGGGACCGTCCGGCGGAGGCAAAATTTGTTGACGGTTGGGATCAAAGGAGGGTGTCGACTGGCTCGGAGTGGATCCGAGCCGGGCGGTCACCCGTCAGAGCGACGGGCAGGTTTGACGCGTGCGATGCCGGTGTTCATCCTTGACCTCGTTCACACACCCCCTCGCGAGCGCCTGCCAGCGCGTTGACCGAGGGGGTACTGGTTTCAAGGCTGCGGTTCGGCGGCGCACGGGTCAATCCCACTCGGCAAGTGGATCACTGGTCCGTGGAGTGCATCTTGAATCGCCGGGCAGTACGCCGACGACCTCGAGGGACTGCCGTGGCTGCGTCGAACGCCTTCATCGTGCGTCCGTGCCGGCTAAACCGACGCCACCGTGGGGCGTGATAGATATGGCTCAATCTCGACTCCCGGGAATGAGATACGCCGGATGGCCTCGATTTCTGCGACCTCGAGGTGCGGAGAGCCGTAGTGTGCCTGCGCCCCCTGAATCACATGCCCCATGACACGGTCCGCGGTACGATCGGGAACACTTGCGTTCGTGAGCGCATCCCTGAAATTGTGGCGCAGGCTATAGAACGAGACGCGAGCCGATTTTGCGCCCGCTCGCTCGATATCGAGGTTCAGCCGCTTCGATATGGCACCCGAGTAATAGCCGAATTCATCGGCCTTCAACTTCGGAAACAGCCGCCCTACGCGCTCTCGACGGGCAAACACGAAATCGAGGAACCCTGCGGCGATGACGTGATCGTGCAGTGGGATCTCCCGCCTGGCCGCGGCCGATTTCAATTTCAGCCTTTCGGCCTCGGGTAAGCGGTCGACTTCGTTCCGGTCGTAAATTGTGAGCAGGTCGACAAACCATATGCCTTCGCGCTCGACGATGCGCTGAGGCTCGATCTGGCACAACTCGTTCAGGCGGGCGCCGGTGTAGAGCGCAAGCATTGGAAGCCAATAATCCGGCGACACCCTGGACCGTGATTCTGCCACGTAAGCGAGGTATTTCGAAAGGGCCGCAGGCGTAAAGGGCATGCGGCCCTCGTCCGGACGCTGCTGCGGATCGGTACGGTTGGACACTACGCCAGTGCCGGGGTTCTTCTCGATCTTCCGAGTTGTCTCAAGCCACGAGAAGAAATTCTTGATGTGCGACAGGTAGCCGTCGTCGATGGTCTTCGCTTCCATCACGGGATGAGGGTGCAGCCGCTTGGCATTGGCGGCAATGGCTTCGGAAATGACCTTTGTTCTAAAGCGCGCTTCCCAGCGGCTGGGGGTCTGGTCGAGAAGATCGCGGAAGGTCTCGACGTCCGCACGCTCGTAGTCGCGGACGGGCTTGTCGCCGACGGTCTGAATGAAGAGCTCGATGCGTGGTCCAAGGGTGGAGAGGTGCTTGGAGTTTTTGAGAGTCTTAGCCTTCGCCTCGAGGTAGGCTGGAAGCAGTTCCGACAGCAGATCAGCGGACCAGCGCTCCTTATGAGCATTCAGCACTATGGATTTTAGCGCGGCCATATCTACTGCCATCTGCCGGCGGAATTCTGCAAGGTCGCCGGACGGTATGGGTTGGGCCTTCATATCGCGAAGCTGAGCGGTTTGCTTCTTGATTTTCTCTGCGAGGGGAGCTGCGCGTTTCGCAGCCTCTCGGATCCGCTCACCCATTTCGCGAGCGGCGACGAATTCAGCAGTGGCTGTCTTAAGGTCGGAGACCTGCTGCCGGATGCGGGCAACGGATGCCTCGCTCTCGGCCAGTTCCATGGCCTCGTCGAACATGCGCAACAGAAGGGCGCGATCCGGCTGCTGCGGATCGTCCTCCATCGCCTGCCGTACGGCTTCTTCCCAATCGTCCATCGCTACCGTCATGCGTGCCGCGCGACGCCGCGCGAGGCGATGGTCCGCCGTCCGCAGCGATCGACGAACATGGGAAGCACCGAACCTTGCATGAAACTGGCGCGGCATTCCGCGGGCATACCACCACACCCCGCCGCGCCGAAATATATGCGTCGTCGCCATCGCCCCACCTGTGACAACAGAGTGTGACAACAGAGGCAATTTCAAATGGCGTTAAATTCAATGAAATCAATGACTTAGTACTGGCGGAAGGGGTGGGATTCGAACCCACGGTGGGCTTGCACCCACGGCGGTTTTCAAGACCGCTGCCTTAAACCACTCGGCCACCCTTCCGCGTCACGGCTCAGCCACGTAGCCGCGTCGCGCCGCTAGGGTCTTTCCTAGCTGATGTGCGGCGGCTTCGTCGAGCGGGGCGCGGGCGAAAGCGCGGGATATGTCGCCCCGCGCGTCGGGCTCGGATGGCGCCGGACCGTCCGGCGGAGCGCGGCAGGGGCGGGTGGGGCGCTGTGGCAACAGTCGGCGGCGGAATGCAAGGCCGGCCATATGGCGCTTGCGATGCCGCGATGTTTGCATTTGGTTAAGGACGCAGTGCGACTCACCCCCGTGCGGCGCCAAAGATCGGCGCAACCGCTCGTCTCGCGGCGGCGGATCGCTTATGAGAGCGGCGGGTGAGGCGTGCTGGAACGTGATCCACGTTACGGAACATTACAGCCTGTTTACCATATTCACAGGCTTGCCGCATTTCCGCCGCGATTGCCGCCCCTCTTCTGTCCATCTGGACGCAGACGTGCCAAAGTCTGCTTGCCTCACGAGAGGCCCGACGCGCATGCTGCGCGGGCTTCGGTGACACAGGACGAGAATGACGCGAGATCAGCAGATCATGTCCCTGGTACGCGCCTCCCGCGGCAGCATTGGCGTTGCTGCCATGTGCCTGACCCTGGCAGCCTGCGGCTCTGCCGGGAAATTGGCCGGCCAGATCGATCCCAAATACGGCGTCTCCGCCAGCCCCAAGGTGGTGGCGGATGGTCAGCCGATTCCCAAGGGCGGCGGCGCCTACCGTGTGGGCAAGCCCTATGTGATCGCCGGTCGGACCTATGTTCCGCAGGAAAATCCCAACTACAAGGCGGAAGGCATCGCCTCCTGGTATGGGGACGACTTCCACGGCCGCCGCACGGCGAATGGGGAAGTGTTCGATCGCACCTCGATTTCCGCGGCCCATCCCACCTTGCCGATGCCCAGCTATGTGCGGGTCACCAATCTGAGGAACGAGCGCTCGATCATCGTGCGCATCAATGATCGCGGTCCCTATCACCAGAACCGCGTCATCGACGTTTCCCACCGCACCGCGGACCTGCTGGGCTTCTCCAGCAATGGCGTCGCCAAGGTGCGGGTGGAGTTCGTCAGCCTGGCGCCGCTGGACGGCTCCGATGATCGCAAGCTGATGGCGACCCTGCGCCAGGACGGCACGCCCGCCGAGGCGCCACTGAATTCCGCGGTGCAGGTGGCCTCCGCCGCGCCGTTCGTTCCCCAGCTTCCGGCGGTCATGCCGACCTCCGGCGGCGGTGAGATTCCCGTCCCGCTCCAGCGCCCGTTCGACCTGGGTCATGGGGAAGGCACAGAAGAGCGGGTCGCCGAAGCCGATATCGCGCCGGCGCCGGCCGCGCCGCGCACCGTGGTCGCCGCGGCCCCGGTCTATGCGCCTTCCAAGCCCGAGCCGACCCACGTCGCCGCGGCGCCCGCGCCCAAGCCGGCGCCCGCCCCGGTGAAGGTGGCGTCCGCCAAGCCCGTTACGACGACCCCGGTCCACACCACGGCGAGCGCAGCCATCACTGCGGCCGCCCCCACGTCGTCCAATGTGGTGAGCACCGGCTGGTCGGTGGGACCGCCGCCGGTCAGCGGCATGAGCTTCACCGGCGTCCCGGCCTCGGGACGCTGATCCACTGTAGGGGGCCCTCCGGGGCAGTGGCATGAACCTGTATCAGCAAGAGGCGCGCGCCCGCTCCGGGAGCGCCCACGGCACGACAATACGCCGCCGGACGCCTGTGTCGGCGGCGTTTGGATTCCTGAAGGCGCTCCGCGCGCCGTCTGGCCTTCGCCCATGGGCCGGGGCGGCGGCCGTCAGTGCGGTCATGATGCTGGCGACGGCGGCGCCTGGCCGGGCGCAGACCGCGTTCCAGACCCCGGTGCCCGAAGCAACGCTGGTGGATTTCAACAGCGGCACCATTCTCTATGAGAAGAATGCCGATGGCCGCGTGGCGCCGGGCGGCATCGTCAAGATCATGACCGCGGCGGTGGTGTTCGACCAGATCCGCGCCGGCAAGATCACCATCGATACCCCATTCCCCATCAGCGAGAATGCCTGGCGGCGCGGCGGCGGCCCCTCCGGCGGGGCGGCCATGTTCGCGGCGCTGAAAAGCCAGGTGCGCGTCGGCGACCTGCTGACCGGCGCCCTGGTGGTGTCCGGCAATGACGCGGCCATCGCGCTGGCGGAAGGTGTGTCCGGCACCGAGAGTGAATTCGTCAACAAGATGAACGACAAGGCGAGCGAGCTGGGCCTCACCGCCACCCAGTTCCGCAACGCCACCGGCTTTGCCGATCCCGGCCAGATCACCTCCGCCCGCGACATGGCGGTGCTGGCGCGCTCCATCATCAAGAGCGATCCCGAGCTCTATAAGATCTTCGCCATTCCCAACATCGACTGGAATAAGATCAAGCAGCGCAACCGCAACGCCTTGCTCGACGCCGGCGTCGGTGCCGACGGGCTGCATGCCTCCTGGGTGCGCGAAGCGGGCTACCATCTGGTGGGCTCGGCTGTGCAGGGCGACCAGCGGCTGGTGGTGGTGGTCATGGGCGCCAAGTCCGAGAAGGAACGCTTGGAAGAGGCGCGCAAGCTGCTGGAATGGGGCTTCCATTCCTTCCAGTACCGGCTGCTGTTCGCCGCCGATGCGGAAATCGGCCGCGCCAGCGTGTGGGGCGGCGAGGCCGGCTCGGTGGGCCTGACGGCGCAGGCGCCGCTGTCCTTGCTGCTGCCGCGCAACAGCCAGGACAAATTGGTGGCGAAGGTCAGCTACAAGACGCCGCTGCGCGCGCCCATCGCCAAGGGCACCGAGGTCGGCAAGCTGGAGCTGAGCCGCGGTGCGCTCAAGGTGCTGGAAGTGCCGGTCTACACCACCGGCGACGTGGCGGTGGGTACCCTGTGGCAGCGGGCGGTGGATGGCGCCGGCACGCTGGCGGGCGACGCCGTCCGCGATTTGACCGCCCAGGTGATGGCGAAGCTGCACAAATGAGCACGGCGCGCGGGCGCTTCATCACCCTGGAAGGCGGCGAGGGCACTGGAAAATCCACCCAGGCCGCTCGCCTCAAGGCCGGCCTGGAAGCCCATGGCCGAAGCGTGGTGGTGAGCCGCGAGCCCGGCGGCTCCGCCGGGGCGGAAGCGGTGCGGCATGTCATTCTCTCCGGGGCGGCCAAGCCGTTCGGCGCGGCGGCGGAAGCGCTGCTGTTCGCCGCCGCCCGCGCCGATCATGTGGACAGCCTGATCCGCCCGTCGCTGGAGACGGGGCTGTGGGTGGTCTGCGATCGTTTCATCGATTCCACCAAGGTCTATCAGGGCGTGCTTGGCGACGTGGACCCGGTGCTGCTGGCCGGCCTGGAGCAGGTCGCGGTGGGCGAGACCCGGCCCGACCTCACCTTGATCCTGGATGTGCCGCCCGAGGTGGGCCTCGCCCGTGCCGCCGCGCGCGGCGCCGTGGCCGACCGCTTCGAGCAGGAGGGGCTCGCCTTCCACACAAAGGTGCGCGAGGCGTTCCTGGCGCTGGCGGCGGCCGATCCGGCCCGCTGCGTGGTGGTGGATGCGCTCGGCACGCCGGATGAGGTGGCGGCGCGCATCGCCGCCGTGGTGGCGCAGCGGTTTCCGGTGGCCATCGCCGCCTGATCCGGCCATCGGCTGCCGGAGTGTGCTATGTCCCGCGCGTTCGGCCCGGCCGGTCCGGTCCCCTGAGGAACAGGCATGAGTGATAGCCTCGAAGGCGATATTCTCCCCGGCGCGCCGCATCCCCGGCGCCAGGATCGCCTGTTCGGCCATGCGGAAGTGGAAGCGGACCTGATCGCCGAATGGCGCTCGGGGCGGCTGCCGCATGCGCTGCTGATCGGCGGCGCCGAGGGCATCGGCAAGGCGACGCTGGCCTATCGCATCGCCCGCTTCGTGCTGGCGGGCGGCACCGTGCCGGCCGATCGCCATGCCTTCGACGTGCCGGAGACCCATCCGGTGTGGCGGCAGGTGGCGGCGCTGTCGCATCCGGACCTGTTCGTGCTGCGCCGGGTGCCGGAAGCGGGGGAGGAGAAGATCCCCACCATGATCCCGGCCGAGATGGTGCGCAAGGTGCGCGGCTTCTTCGGCGCCACCGCCAGTGCCGGCGGCTGGCGGGTGTGCATCGTCGATGCGGTGGACGATCTCAACAGCTTCGGCGCCAATGCGCTCTTGAAGACCCTGGAGGAGCCGCCGCCGCGGGCGCTGTTCCTGCTCATCAGCCATGCGCCGGGGCGGGTGCTGCCCACCATCCGCTCGCGCACCCGCGCTGTGCGGCTGAAGCCGCTGGGCGGGGCCGAGGTTCTGGCGGCGCTGGATCATCTGCGCCCGGCGCTGGAACTGGACGAAAGCGCGCTGCCGGCGGCGGCCGCCGCCAGCGGCGGCAGCGTGCGCCGGGCCATCGTGCTGGCGCGCGGGGAGGGCATGGAGGTGCGCGGCGCCACTTTGCGGGCGCTGGAGCAATTGCCCAGCCCGCGCATGGAAGAGCTGCACGCCTTGGGCGCGCGCCTGCAAGGCGATCGCGGCGACGGGCTGGATCTGTTCCTGGAGGCGGTGAGCGACTGGATCGCGGAAGCCGCCACCAGCGGCGAGGGCTCGCGCGCCCGCCTTGTCCGCCTGGGCGAGGTGTGGGAGAAGGTACGGCGCAGCGGCGCCGAGACGGACACCTTCAACCTGGACCGCAAGGCGTTGGTTTTTCGCATTTTCACCGAGCTGGCGGAGGCCGCGCGCGCCTGATCGAGGGCAAGAGCCGGTTCCCGACGCTCCCTTTCGCCCGGATCCGAGATGCCTTCAAAGCCGCCCTTCTATATCACCACCGCCATCGCCTATCCCAATGGCGTGCCGCACATGGGCCATGCCTATGAGGCGATCGCCACCGATTGCCTGGCGCGGTTCAAGCGGCTCGACGGGCACCAGGTGCATTTCCTCACCGGCACCGACGAACACGGCATCAAGATGCTCCAGACCGCCCAGAAGGCGGGCCTGACGCCGCGCGAGCTGCTGGACCGCAACGTGCCGCGGTTCCAGGCCATGGGGCCTGCCTTCGGCCTGTCGAACGACGACTTCATCCGCACCACCGAGGAGCGCCACACCCGCGCCTGCCAGGCGATCTGGGAGCGGATGGCGGCCAATGGCGACATCTACAAGGACACCTATTCCGGCTGGTATTCGGTGCGGGACGAGGCCTATTACGCCGAGAGCGAGACCACGCTGACCGAGCAGAATGTGCGCCTCGGCCCCCAGGGTACGCCGGTGGAATGGGTGGAGGAGGAGAGCTATTTCTTCCGCCTGTCCGCCTATCAGCAGCGGCTGCTGGACTTCTACGCCGCCAACCCCGGCTTTATCGCCCCCGACGCCCGCCGCAACGAGGTGGTGAGCTTCGTGTCTGGCGGCTTGCAGGATCTGTCGCTGTCCCGCACCACCTTCGACTGGGGCATTCCGGTGCCCGGCGATCCGGCCCACATCATGTATGTGTGGGTGGATGCGCTGACCAATTACATCACCGCTTTGGGCTATCCCGACACCGAGAACGAGTTGTTCAAGACCTTCTGGCCGGCGGATGTCCATGTGATCGGCAAGGACATCACCCGCTTCCACGCGGTCTATTGGCCCGCTTTCCTGTGGTCGGCGGGGCTGGAGGCGCCGAAACGGGTGTTCGGACACGGCTTCCTGTTCAATCGCGGGGAGAAGATGTCCAAGTCCGTGGGCAATGTGGTCGATCCGTTCGAACTGGTCGCCGCCTATGGCGTGGATGCGGTGCGCTATTTCTTCCTGCGCGAAGTCTCGTTCGGCAGTGACGGCTCCTATAGCCACGAATCCATCGTCGCCCGCATGAATGCGGATCTGGCCAACGACCTGGGCAATCTGGCCCAGCGCTCGCTATCCATGATCTCGAAGAATCTCGACGGCGTCATTCCCACCCCCGGCCCGCTGTCGCCGGAGGATGAGGCGATCCTGGCCGCCACCGACGCCATCCTGGCCAAGGCCCGCGAGGCCATGGACAACCAGGCGATCCACCAGTATCTGGCCGCCGTCTGGGCGGTGGTGGCGGATGCCAACCGCTATTTCGCCGCCGCCGCCCCCTGGGCGCTGCGCAAGACCGATCCGGCGCGGATGGAGACGGTGCTGTGGACCACCGCCGAGGTGATCCGGCAACTGGCGATCCTGATCCAGCCGGTGATGCCGGACAGCGCCGCCAAGATGCTGGACCTGCTGCTGATTTCCGCCGATGAGCGCGGCTTCCACACTCTTGGGGGCGGCCATCGGCTGGCCTCGGGCACGGTCATTCCCGCGCCGGTGGGGATCTTCCCGCGCTATGTGGAGCCGGAGGCGCCGGCCGCGGGGGCGTGAGGTCTAGAGGGGCTGGGGGCGACGACCGGGCGCTGTTGGGCTGGCCGTTTCACCCCTCTCCCCAACCCTCTCCCACAAGGGGAGAGGGGGCAGGGCGCGCGAGCGGTGAGCGGCCGTAGGCCTTCGTCGGTCGTCATGGCCGGGCTTGTCCCGGCCATCTACGCCGTGAGGCTTGGTCTTACATTTCCAGACTTGCACTGGCGGACCTGCGT